>JADFRS010000154.1 GCA_022561145.1 Gemmatimonadota bacterium | reverse complement strand
CGCCGTGGCTGAGATGGTGGCCTCGTTCAAGCGCAGGCGCGATCTCGTCGCCGGCCTCATGACGGACCTGCTGCCGGAGTTTTCCTATCTGTCGCCTGATGGGGCGTTCTATCTTTTTTTCCGCGTGGATTCGGCCTACCGGGAGGGCTGCGAGGGCTCAACAGCGTTTTGCTCGTGGTTGCTCGAGGCGACGGGCGTCGCCCTGGTCCCGGGCGTCGCCTTCGGAGACGACCGATTCGTACGCATGAGCTTCGCCACGGACGACGCTACACTGGAGCGTGGAATCGAGCGGGTGGCCGGTGCCGTGAGGAAGGTGCTGTCCGCGACCTGAGCCGGTAGCGAGGGCTCAAAGCATCCTCAACACACGCGCCTGCGCCGCCCGCACGCCTGCCTCGTACGGCCCGCCGAAGAGGTTGACGTGGACGAGGAGCGGATAGAGCTGGTAGAGGTCTCGCCGGCCGGCGTCATACAGTGGACTGAGCGAACCGGTGTCTGCGTATGCTTGGTGGAATTCGGGAGCGAACCCCCCGAACAGGGCGGTCATCGCGAGGTCCACCTCGGAGTGGCCTCGGTAGACCGCCGGATCGACCACCACGGGCTCTCCCTCGGCGGACGCGTAGACGTTTCCGCTCCAGAGATCACCGTGGAGTAGCGAGGATGACTGATCTGGCACGTCCTCGAGGACCACGGGAAGCCCTCGCTCGAGGGCTCGCCAGGATTCCCGGTCTCCGCGGAGGAAGCCGCTGTCCCACGCGAGTCGAAGCTGGGGTTCGAGGCGGCGGAGCCACCAGAACGATGGCCAATCCTCCCCCCACGCGTTGGCCTGCGGCAGTGAACCGATGAAGTTGTCCTCATGCCACCCGAAAGGACCGGCGGACGGCTGGTGGAGCTCGACCAGGCCGTGGGCAAGCCTCGGCCAGAACTCCGGGCTGGGCGGGCCGGCCGGAATGAACTCGAGGAGCAGCCACGCCCCCCCTGGGCTCACCCCGACACCGAGCACCTCAGGCGTACGCAGTCCACCTTGAGCCCGAAGGGCATCGAGGCCCGCCGCTTCGGTGACGAACATTGAGCCGGGGGCTTGTGTGTTCCACTTCACGAACACGTTCTTGCCGTCGTCCAGCCTCAGCCGAGCGGACGGGTTGATGCAGCCACCGGACACCCTAGTGGCCTTTTCGACCCGAGGTGCTCGGTCCGGGCGATCGGCCAGTGTCCGCTCGACCGCCCGCACGATCTCATCCGGAGGGAGGACCGTCACCCCTCACTCAGTTCGGCGCTCAAATGCTCGACCAGTTCGCGGCATGTGCGGTCCACCATCTCGTAGACACGATCGAAGCCGGATGAGCCACCGTAGTAGGGGTCCGGAATGTCCGAGTCGCCTTCGCCGAGCGGATCGTAGGTGCGGAACAACGCAACATGGGCGTCGCCCCCCGACGAAGCTTGCAGGTGTTCCAGATCGTGCAGGTTCGCGCTGTCCATGGCGAGGACGTAATCGAACTTCTGGAAATCCTCCGGAACGACCCGGCGAGCTCTTCCGTTCAGGGTGACTCCGTTCATCTCCGCCACAGCGCAGGCTCGAGGGTCCGGGGATTCACCCGCGTGCCACGCCCCCGTACCAGCCGAATCCACCCGCACGGAGCCATCGATCCCGGCCACAGAGAGATGATGGAGCATGACCCCTTCGGCGAGCGGAGAGCGGCAGATGTTCCCCAGACAAACGAAAAGGACCGAGATTCGTGGCGGATCAACCATGAGCGTATACCGTCGAAGCGAGGGTGGGAAGCTTGGAATCTAAAGGGTTTCCGGTAAACTTACACGCGCTGAACGTCCATAGACTTCCGAGGAGCGGTCCTTGACCGAATCGATGACCACCCCCACCTCATTTTCAGACCTGGGCCTGAGCGAGGCACGGCTGGCCGCGGTGGAGGCGCTCGGGTGGAAGGAGCCGACGCCAATCCAGGTCATGGCCACCAGGCACCTGCTCGACGGTGCGGATGTGGTGGGCATCGCTCAGACGGGTACCGGTAAGACCGGAGCCTTCATGCTTCCGAGTCTCGAGTTGATCGAGTCTGGGAAGGGCCTCCAGGTTCTGGTGCTGTGCCCCACACGAGAGCTGGCTCAACAGGTGAGCGACGATACCAACGACTTCGCCAAGGGCACCAACCTGCGATCTGCATCGATATACGGTGGCGTGGCGTACGGCCCTCAGCTCGAGGCTCTCACGAGCGGGGTAGAGGTGATCACGGCGACGCCGGGTCGCTTTCTGGACCTCATGGGGCGCGGCAAGGCTCAGATGAACTCCATCAAAGTGTTGGTGCTCGACGAGGCCGACCGCATGCTCGACATGGGTTTTCGGCCCCAGATCGAATCCATTCTACGGGAGGTTCCGCGGAACCGTCAGACGATGCTGTTCAGCGCGACCATGCCGAACGGCGTACATGATCTCGCCACACGGATCACCAAGGACGCTGTGTGGCTGGAGGTGGCCCCGTCCGGCACGACGGCTGAGGGCATCTCTGAGCTGGTGTACTCGGTGAAACCCGAGAAGAAGCCGGACTTGCTACTGAGCCTGCTGAGCGGTGCGGAGTGGGAGCACGTTCTCGTTTTCACCCGTACGAAGGCCGGGGCCGACGCGCTCAAGGCGAGGCTGGATCGGCAAGGCGTCAAGACCGATGTCATGCATTCGAATCTGCACATGAAGGCTCGGACGAAGAACCTCGAGCGCTTCGCGAAGGGCCAATTGCGTGTGCTGGTGGCCACGGACATCGCGCAGCGGGGGCTAGACGTCGAGGGCATCACCCACGTGGTCAACTACGACGTGCCGCTCGACCCTGAAGACTACGTCCACCGTATCGGGCGTACGGGCCGGGCCGGCGCCGAGGGTACCGCGGTGACGTTTCTGACGGCGGGCGACCTGGGGGCCTTCAAGACGATCGAACATCGCCTGGGCCGGCGCATCGAACGGATCCATTTGGCCGAATTCGACTATGCCGGAACCCCCCAGGCCGACTCCAGTAGCACCTCCAAGCGGGGCCGTCACTCTCGTTCGCCTCGAGGCATGGGTTCCCGCTTGAAGGAGGAACTCACGCCGGAGGAGTTGGCCGAGCTTCTCAAGCACAGTTGATGGGCCCACGCGGGGGTGGGTCATCATGATCGTTCGCCAGTACGGTGAAAGCATCGAGAGCGTCGAGATCGCATTCGACTCCAATGCCCTCAACGAGATCGCATTTCGCAAGAGTCAAGCGTTCTCGATGTCCGCCGACGAGTTTCACGCTCGATACGTCCGCCGCCAGGAATACAGCCTGACCTCCCATGCCGAAGGGCACGTGCACGGCGAGACCGAGCAGGCGCTGCTGGATGGGCTCGAAGCGCAGATCGGGGAGATCGAGGACGTGCTTGAAGAGGGCGAGTTGCTGATGGTGGACCGCAGGCAGGGCGTCGACTATCCCAAGACGCGTGGCCGGCAGAAGAACATCGTCGTGGAAGGCGAGAACAGGCTCTACTTCTACGCCTCCGTCGATCCGCCGCTTCGGATGGTGCGGTACCGAAAAAGTTGAGGAGCCACGAGTATCTCTAGATGGTGGGAGCCGTGGGGTGGGAGAACTGGTTCTTGCCCTCGTCTTTGGCTTTGAGCAAAGCCCGGTCGGCGATGTTGAACAGCTTATCTGGAGAGGTTGTGTGCTCCGGGCAGGCGGCGTACCCCGCCGACATGGTGACCTTCAGTTCAAAATCCACCGGAGGTTTGGCTTCGGCCACGGTCTCCACCAGGCGCTGACAGAGCGCGGCGGCCACATCCCCATTGGTCGCCGGCGCCAGGATGGCGAATTCCTCGCCACCCACCCGATACGGAGAGTCGGCGGCGCGTGTATGCTCCGTGAGGAGTCGGCCGACCCACGCGAGCACGGTGTCTCCCGTATCGTGTCCGAACGTGTCGTTGATCGACTTGAACCGATCCAGATCGATCAGGATGAGGGCGAAGGAGTCACCGTAGCGGATCGAGCGATCCGACTCTTCGCTCAATCGTTCCCGGAACGCGCGCCGGTTGAGCAGGCCGGTTAGAGAATCCCTCATGGCTTTTTCACTAAGGCCACTGATCTGCTCGTCGGCGTTCCGGATCCTCAGCGAGAGCATCTCGAGAAAGTGGAGTGCCACCGGGGGCGATTCCATGATGATCCGACGGAAGTCGTCCTTCTCGAGCACGAGGAGCTCCACCTCGTCCACGGACTCGACGGTCGCACTCCGTGGCATCTCGTTGAGTAATGCCATCTCGCCGAAGAATTCGCCGCCGTGAAGCCGGGCCAGTTCGAAGTCGGCGCTACGAGTGGGGTACACAACGCGCACCGACCCGTTCGCGATCAGGAACAGGGAATGCCCGGGCTCGCCCATCTTCACGATCTTGGTTGCCGCGGGGAAAGATACGGTACGGCACGCAAGGGCGAGGCGCTCGAGATTTTCATCGTCGAGATCCTTGAAAAGCGGGACTTTTCGTAACTGGCCGACTACTTCCATCTGATCCCGCCGGGGCGTGGGGGCTCTCTCCGTCGTGAGAGGGACAACATAAGGCGGGAGTCATTCGTTGCTCAAGCGCCGCATCGTGATGCCAAGGCGGCCGGGCTAATCAGCCGAACACAGTCGGGTACCCTCCAGTGTGCCAGAACACGACGCGGTCCTTGTCGGAGATACGTTCGCCTCCAAGCCAGTCGATCATCCCGTGCGCCACCTTTGCGGTATACACTGGATCGAGGATGATTCCCTCCGTGCGGCCAAACCGCTCCGTCGCCGCCCGCGATCCCTCTGAGGGTAGAGCATACCCGTCGCCGACGTAGGCGTCCGAGATCGACACCAGGCGCGGCAACAACTCGCCGTGCCAACCCAGCAATGCGCCGGCCGCCGTGCTCAGGTCTGCCGTCAGGCGGAGGATTTCCGCCTCTGTGACATCGGGGCTGATTCCCACCAACCGGATATCGTCTCGGCCCAGCAGTGTGAAGCCGAGCGCGAGGCCTGCGAAGGTGCCACACGATGACGCCGAGACGAAGACCCAGGTCGTTTCCGCCGAGCCGGCTTCAGCGAGTTGCCCGACGAACTCGCGTGCGGCACGCACGTAGCCGAGTGTGCCGACCGGCGTGGATGCCCCCAAGGGCACGAACAGCGCTTTGCCGCCCGCCCTCTCGATCTCCTTCGTCACGGCGACGGCCGTGGGATCTCGGTGCTCTCGCATCGCCACCATTCGGAGTTCAGCTCCGAACATGAGGTGGAGCATGGCGTTGCCGGTTGGCTCGTCTGGGAGTTCGCCGTTCAACACGAGGATACAGCGAAGGCCCAGGCGCGCCGCTGCCGCCGCCGTAACGCGCGCATGGTTGGAGTTCAGCCCGCCAACCGTGATTACGCATGTGACGCCCACGAGCCGATCCGGGGCGAGCTCATACTCGAGTTTTCGGACCTTGTTTCCGCCTAGGGCGAACCCGGTCTCGGCGTCCATCTTCACGAGAATGGTGGTGCTCCCACGGTCGAGCGACTGTGCGAGCCTCGGCGCGGATACCAACGGCGTGGGTTCGTGTACGAGACGCGTGCGGGCGATGGCGTCCAGTGCGGTGAAGGCGGAGCGCATGCTCATCGACCGGCTCCGACGACAACCCGGCCGGCCGCTAGACCCGAGGCTCCCGCGACCGTGTTGAAATGGATATCGACGGTGTCTGACACCGACTGGGAGTATCCCCCCGACATGACGACCGCGACAGGCACACCAGCGCCGGCGCAGGCTTCGAATACGAGTTCATCTCGGCGCGCCAGCCCGTCCTTGCTGACGGCGAGGCGGCCCAAGCGGTCTCCCTCGAACGGATCGGCGCCTGCCACGTAGAACACGAGGTCCGCCCGGGCACGGGACAGCGCTTCGGTAACGCCACGGTCTACGGCATCCAAGAAGGCGTCATCACCTGCTCCGTCCTCCAACCCGAGGTCCAGGTCGCCCGATTCCTTGTGGATCGGGAAGTTGTTGAGCCCGTGGACGGAGAGGGTGAACACCGACGGATCGCCCGAGAAGATTACGGCGGTCCCGTTTCCTTGGTGGACGTCGAGATCGAGGATGGCGATGCGCCGGGCCGCTGCTTCCCGTTGGACCACCCTTGAGGCCACGGCGACATCGTTGAAAACGCAGAAGCCCTCCCCGCGATCGGGGAAGGCGTGATGCGTGCCTCCCGCAAGGTTCACCGCCGCGCCGTCCGCGAGTGCGGCACGGGCTGCGGCAACAGTCCCGCCTACGGACCGCCGAGAGCGCTCGACCAGGCTGGACGACCACGGAAAGCCGATCCGGCGCACTTCGTCCGCGGAGAGGCGTCCGTCCCGCACGCGCTCTACATAAGGAGTTTCGTGGACGAGGCGTAGCATCTCGTCGTCGGCACCCTCGGGCACCTCTAACTGGCCGAGCCCCGCGTCCTCAACGCGCTTTCGAAGAAGGGAGTACTTCTCCATCGGAAACCGGTGGTCGTCGGGGAGCGGAAGGACGAAGTGATCGCAGTAGAAGATTCTCACCAGACCCTCGCCTTAGGCCGACCAGCCCACGAAAATGCGTTGCGCAAGGTCCGGCGAGATCCTCTCGGTGACCTCGGCCCCCTCCACCATCACACTCAAGGGTTCGTTGAGAGGCACTCGCGCCTCGATGGTGAGTTGCACACCGAGCCGCAGACCCAGCGATTCCATGTGACGCAGAAGGTCGGAGTCTTCATCCTGAACGGCCTTGATCTCCAAGGCTACGCCTGCGGGGGCGTTGGCCAGTGAGACGAAGTCGGCGGGTGCGATTTCGCCGGCCCGTGTCGGGATCGGCGCGCCGTGAGGGTCATGGCTCGGATCCTCGAGCGCAGCGGCCATGCGATCGATCAGTTCGTCGGAGGCCGCGTGCTCGAGGCGTTCGGCCTCGTGGTGTACGTCGTCCCAGGAGTAGCCGAGGTGATCCGCGAGGTATGTCTCCAGCACACGGTGGCGGCGGATTATCCGGAGCGCCTCTCGGGCTCCCGTTTTTGTGAGACGGACACCACGGTACGGGACGTGCTCCAAGAAACCCGACTCATCCAAGCGTTTGATCATGCCCGTCACGGACGCCGGTTGGACGTCGAGGGCCTCCGCTAACGCGCTCGTGGAGGCCGGCTCACCCCGCTCCGTCAGGGTGTACACAGCCTTCAGGTAGTCCTCGACCGACCGAGATAGGGGGCTGGACCTCCTTGGTGACATACGAGCCCCATCGAGTAAGGGGTAACCGGCAACGAAGGTCGCGGGGACTCCTCGTTTTCTTGTGTCTGAAAGTAACCCACTGCGCCTAGTCTTTCACGCTCTTGAACCCAAGCACCCCGTGCTCGAGCCACCCCCCTTTCCGATCACCCACCCCACGTCGTATTCTGCGCGAATGGAATACGAACGGATTACCCAAGGCATCCGGGTGAAGGTGCGGTCGAGGTTTTCTCTCGCGCAATCCGATCCCGCCGAGGGGAGGTTCGTGTTCATGTACCATGTCCTCATGGAGAACGAGGGGGCGGTGCCTGCCAAGTTGCTTTTCCGGCACTGGCGAATCCACGAGGCCGGTGGCGTCGACTCTGAGGTTGACGGGGAAGGGGTGGTCGGCGAACAGCCCCTGCTCATGCCGGGGACGAAGCACGAGTACCAGAGCTTCTGCATCCTTCGCTCGCCGGTCGGCTTCATGGAGGGGTACTACACGTTCGCCTATGACGACGGCGAGGAATTTCAGGTTGAAGTGCCCCGCTTTCCTCTGTCCGCGCCGTGGCCGGCGGCCAGTGACGACGGCGGCGTGATGAACTAGGGTCGGAGCCTACGTCGAGGGGGTCGGAGCCTACGTCGAAGGGGGTATGGCAGGCGGTTTGTTGGCGGCGAACACCAGGAGCCCGAGGTAGAGCAGTGGCGGAATCGCCATGAGCAACCCTGCGGCGATCAACCTGAACCTGAACTCGGCCGCCTGTGCGTCGGGCCCCGGGGCCAGCAGGACCATGACGACACCGCCGCCTGCCCGCGTCGCCATGTAACTGTGGTCGACTCCGGCCAGCCCAACGCTCCCCGTGGTCGAAAAGGTCGGTGGAGGAGGCCGAATGGCCGCCGCCAACCGGTCTCGCGACTCCGGGTTTTCGATCGTCGAAGCGAGCACGACTCCCCGATGAATGAGTGCGGCGTCGAACCCCAAAGTCCGAGCTGCCTCCATCGAGTCACCCTCACCGCTGACCCTCAACAGCGCGGAGGCCCGTGCTAGGTCGCCGCGTACGGCCTGCCCTACCGTATTTCGGAACCCCTGGTCGAGCGATGTCAGGAGGGCGAAGCCAGCCAGCACCGGAATGAACGCCACGAGGACCGACTGCATCAACGGTGGCTCATACCCCACTCCGTCTTCCGAGGCCCGGCTCTGGACCGACCACGCCGCAGCTAACGACAGAAGCAGGATCATGGCAAGCACGGCCATCGGTGGCGCCAGTGAGGTCTGGATCCCTCGTGATTCCATCTGTCCTACCACCAACACCAGCCCCTCCCCCGTGGCCACCGCGCCGCCGAAACTGGTGACTATGGCTGGGCCGCTCTGGACCGATGTGGCCACCGACTCGACGCCCCGGCCTAGTTCGGTGAGCACCTCGTCCGGCAGGGCGGTCGGGCCCATAGGAGGCTCTCCCGAAAGAACCCGGGTGCCCCCCAAATAGACTGAGAGGCCGTAGTTCGTGACGAACTGGAAGGCGTCTACGAAGTCGTTGGGTAGGAGGCCGGCTGCGCCACGTACCACCCCACCGGTCGAGAGAAGTACCGTCACGCGTAGCTCATCCTCGACCGCAGCGATGGCGATCACGGTGTCGCCCGACAGGGCGCGTCGGACCGCCGGCGTGAGTGGGTCGGGTACCGATGATTCCTCGGCCCTGGGAACCAGGGAGTCCTTCGCTGCCTCGAGCTCATGCGCGAGGAAGTACGATCCCGCCCGGGACATGCGCAGGTCGGAGTGGATCCGTAAGCCGGCCTGAGCCTGTTCCAAGAATAGGATCGATACCACAATGCCCAACATGACCGGGAAGAGCACCGCCATGAGGAAGGTCAGAAGCGTCCTAGGCACGAATCTCAGGCGTCCGGGCCGGCGTGTCCTAGAAGCTGTGCCCTCAGGTTACAGAATTGCATAAGTGGTATAATCCCGTTAGGTTTAGTGTCTTCTATAGAAGTATCTACAGGCCGCAAAGGGGAGGCTCAGTGTCCGATTCAGTAGCAGTGGATGCCAAGCGAATCCTTCTGCGTTACGGCGCACCGATCAATATCCTGGATGACGTGTCCGAGGACGACCGAATCAAGTTTGCCAGGATGATCGCCAAGACCTCGCTGCCTGAGCGGGAAGTAACGCTCAGGACGCTTCTCGAGGAACAGGGCTACATCCAGCTCGAAGACGCGTAGACGCAGTACTGCAGGGTTCTGCCGCAGGGCAGAGCGGGCCGGGGAGCCGATTCGCGCTTCTCGGCCCGCTTTGTTTCGTAGATGTTCCACCACCACCCTCCCCGCTGGGCTGCCGAATGCTGTGTTCAACACTACGCGTCTGCTCGGCTCCGGGTCCCTTGAACATATGACCGTTCCGGCTCTGCCGTCACTCTTCGGCAGCTATTGCAAGTGATCGAAGGCGGCTCAGCGCCGCAACCAGTTCGAAGTGCTGGCCCTGCCCAACTTGTACGGCGACATCCTCACCGACGAGGCCGCCGAGCTTCAGGGCGGCGTCGGCACCGC
>JADFRS010000153.1 GCA_022561145.1 Gemmatimonadota bacterium | reverse complement strand
ATCGCCTCTGCCCTCGTCCAGCACGAGCTGTCCGGATGCGATGGCTCCGTCCACGTCCCCTCCCGCATCCGCCAACCCCTCTCGTAACTCCTCCCAGCGAGATCCAGGTTCCATGAAGTAGACACACTTCTCCCCCGCCTGCATGCCTTTCTGGAGGAAGGGAATCAGAAGCTCTTTCCACTCTTCCGCCGTCTGGTAGAAGTGCCCGATGTGGTCCCCAGGAGAAGCGTAGAGGTCGGCAAAGCCGAGCGGCAACCGCTCCTCCCCTACCCCGCTGCCTCCAGTGTCAGTGGTGTCTGGCATCGTATTCTCCTCCGCTAACTGTTGGTCCGGACGGCGTGAATGCTCTCGCTCTCGCTCGAAGGGGCGGGTAGGAGGACCTGAATTCTTAATGGATCGGAGCGCTGCTCCTTGATTCAAAGGGGGGAAGCGAGACCGGCCCACCTGCGGTTCCCAAGATAGGGAACAGTACTCGGAGGGGACAACAGCAACGGTGCGCCGGCCCGGAGGCCGGCGCACCGTGCTCTTTCTACCGGTCGTTTACGCGACGTGCTCGACCCTTGTTAGAATGAATTGGTCTCGCACAACGAGTTGTCGAACTGCGGGTTGTTGCCCTCGTCGAAGTCGACTTGGGCCAACACATCGCTGCCGTACAAGCCGCCACCCTGACGCGAATACACACCTGTCGGGTACGTCGAGTCGACCATCCGCCCGTAGTTCACCACCAGGCGACGCAGGTCGCCCTGGCGATGTCCGGTAAGGAACAACCAGAAGGCCCGCTCGGACATGATCAGGTCGAGACGGGCAGCGTCCGTTCCCGGATCCGTGAGTGGTGCCAGAGCAGGCGGGAACACGTAACCAAAGTTGGCATCGAGGTTGGCGAATCCGACGACACGAGATTCCATGATCTCCTGAGCGTCGGCGCGCAGATCGTTGAGGATGGTCAGCGCGGCCGGGAAGTCCGAGGTAATGGCAGCCTCGGCCTCGATCAGACGCGCTTCGACGCCGTCTGCCAGCACCAAGTCCGCATCCTGCTCCGGGTACTTGAGCGACCGGAACTCCAACGTCGTGAAGTCGAAGCCGAAATCGCCGTTGTTCCCTTTGAGGATGAACGGAACTCGCATGTCGTTCGCCGACCTGAAGGGAAGGCCGTTGATGCCCTCGACGTCAGAGATCGTGTAACGACCGGCATCGAACAACGCTTCCATCCCATTGTTCTGCCGTGAATCCGTTGAGCCGTGCTCGATGAAGTGGATGTAGTCCGTCGGCACTCCGGCCACCGTGCTCGCCGCGGCGCTTGCCTGGCCCAGGTGCAACTGCGCACGAGCCTTCCCGATCCTCGCCATGTCGAGGCTCGGGTCCGCCGCGATAGCGTCTTCGAAGCGCGTGATCGCGCGGGTGAACATGTCACTCGTGCTCAGAGGCGCTCGGCTCTCCTCGATCACCACGCCGCTCTCGTCGAGCTCTGTGAACGGCACTGCACCGCAGTAGAACTCGCCGAGTGAGACGTAGGTGTAAGCCTCGAGCGCACGCATCAGGGCCCAATCGTCACCCCGCGTGCCCTCGATCAGGTCGAGCTGCTGCTGCGCGAACAGCGCAGCACGGCGCGCCTGGTGGAGGTTGACGTAGGCGACGTCCGACGTGTTGCCGTCGAACACATCGAACCAGTCACGCTGGTCCATGCGGGTGCGAGTGGGGAAGGTCCCCGCGCCCATCAGCTCGTCGGTGAACGTTGCGGTCATGGAGACGAACCCATCGCCGCCAGACGCTCCAGCGAAGCCTGTTCCCCCGTTGTACGCTATCTGGAACTCACCGATGGCGCTGGCGACCAGGACCGGAAGCGCGTCCTCCGTCTTTAGCGTTTCCGGATTCACCCGATCAGGATCGGTCACGTCCAACGCATCATCGCAGGCGGACAGTCCAAGCGTAAGACCCAGCGCCAGGACCCCCACCCCGGCGAGCCGTCTCCGGCTCGACCCCTTACTGGAAGCAAATTTCATCATTGTATGATTCTCCTGGCTCATTAGAACGCCCAATTGAGTCTGAGTGAGTACGACCGCACAGGCGGCGCCGTCAGGAACTCGTTGCTGTTGAAGTTGGTGCTCGCGCCCTGCTCGTTGATCTCAGGGTCAACACCCGGATAGTCGGTCCAGGTGAGCAGATTGCGACCGGCGATGGTCAGGCTGAGCCCTTGGACCGAAGCAAGCCACGTATCCGGTACGTCGAGCGTCACTGCGAACTCACGCCACTTCAGGAAGTCCGCGGAACGGATGTAACCCGCGTCCGTACCGTGGAAGCGCGAGGCGACCGACCGGGCCTGATCCTCTAGCGAAGCGTCGGGCGTGTTGTTGGCCCGACACAGGGCGAACAGCGCGCAACGGAACGACTCGGTGCCGTCGAGCTGCTTGTTGCCGCCGCGTGCCTCGAACAGGTTGCTGATGCTGAGCCAGTCCCAAGCACGGATCGACAAGCTGAACGAGCCCTGCCACGTGGGGAGCACGTGGCCCAGGAAGATGGCGGTATCGCCCACGGTGACCTCGTCCTCGTTGATGAGGCCGTCACCGTTGGCGTCGTTGAACGTGAAATCCGGCAGCCAGAATGCACCCGCCGAGCTGCCTTGCTGGTGACGCTGCTCGCCGCGGTTGATGATGATCGGTTCGACCGATCCGTCCGGGCTGAGCTGGGTGATCTCGTTGCTGAACGTCGACCAGCTGGTGTGAACGTCCACCCCGAAGTTGCTGGTATTGATCGCTTGCCAGCTGAGCGAGGTCTCGGTTCCCGAGTTGGACACCTCCCCAAGGTTGGCGAACCGGCTGGCGTTCAAACCCAAGGAGGGCTCCAGCCGCCGCGAGATCAGCGCGTCCTTGGAGGTCTTGTCGAAGTAGGTGAAGCCGAGGCCGACCTTGTTGTTGAAGAGACCGGCGTCGAAGCCGACCTCGAACTCTGTCGTGCGCTCGGGCTCAAGATCGGTGTTACCCGTCGAGGAAATGATCACGCCGGGTGCATCCTGACCGTTGACACGGACCGAGGCCGGGTCGAAGAGGGTCACCGCGTCACGGAAGTTCGGCCGCAGGCCGGACGTTCCGAAGGCGCCGCGCACACGCAACTCGGGTATGAACCCGATGTCGAAGAAGTCCTCTTCCGAAATCACCCAAGACACCGAGGCGCTCGGGTACCACTGCAGCCCGAAGTTGTCTCCGAACGCGCTGTTGTCGTCGGCGCGAACGGAACCCTGAACGAACAGGCGGTCGTTGAACTGGAACTCCTGGATTCCGTAGAACCCGACCGTGACGACCTGGAAGAAGTCCTCGTCGATGGCGAAGTCACGGGTAACCGTACCGCAGGAGGACGTACCCTGGATCAGGCCAACGCCGCTACACTCGGTCGACAGGTTCTTCTGGTTGTAGTACGAACCACCCACCGTCGTCTTTGAGACGATCCAGTCGTTCACGTCCCTGGTAGCGACCGTCGAACCGTTGAGCGTCCAAATGTAGTTGCTGCTCCGCGTCGACTGCCGGGTCCCGTCCCGCGTGTCCTGAGTCGAGGGGATCTTGTTCGGCTGAATCGTTTCGTTGTCGTGGAAGGAGGCGAAGTCGAGGCCGCCCGTAGCGTTGAACGACAGCCAGTCGGTCCCCCGGAAGTTCGCCGTGCCGGAGAGGCCGAGGCGGTCGACGTTCTGCTGAATGACGTCATTGGCCAGAATGGCCGGCGAGAAAGAGAAAAAGTTCCGCCGGTTCGTCACGGGGTCGAACGGATCGTCCGGATCGGCCGGCCGGAAGGTGTCGCTTCCGAGCAACGCCGACATGTTGCCGAACGTAGTGTTGTCGTTGTTCGGCAACCGAACCTTGTTCTTCGTATAGCTCGTGTTGACGCGGATGTTGAGCCTGTCGTTCACCTCCGCCGTGATGTTCGCCCGCACGGTGGTCCGCTCCTGCGTGTTGATGTCCGCGAAGCGGTTCTCCACGCCGACCTGGTCGAGGTACTCGCCGGAGAGGAAGTACGTCATCCGGTCGGAGCCGCCGGCCACGTTCAGGCCGTAGCGCTGCCGATAACCGGTGTCGAACGGCGTCGTGCGGGGGTCGTTCAGTGGGCTGAAGCTCAGCGTCTGAAGGTTGGTCGACACACAACCGCCGTTAGCGAGCACGAAGTTCCGGCAGGTCGAGTAGTCGGTGAAGTTGACCGTGCCGTCCGCGTTGATCGGGTTCGCGCCGGGGTCGCTGCCCGGGCGCAACGCGATCTGACGGAAGTTCGGCTCGAATTCCGTGTACATCTGGGAGATGCCGCCCTCGGCGTAGAAGTTCCAACGGGACGCGCCGCTGACCCCCTTCTTCGTCGTGATGAGGATCACGCCGTTGGCCGCCTGCGTGCCGTACAGGCCCGTGGCCGCCGGTCCCTTCAGGATCTCGATGCTCGCGATGTCGTTGGGGTTGATGTCGTCGAGGCGAGACGTGTCCTGACCGCCCAGGCCAATCGCCGTCGCGATCCCCGAGTTGAACTGAATGCCGTCGACGAAGACGAGCGGTTCGTTCGAGAGGCTGATCGAGTTCGCGCCCCGGATACGGATCTTCTGACCCGTTCCGATCGTTCCGCCCAGGCCGTTGAGAACCAGGCCCTCGGTACGACCGGAGAGCACGTCCTCGAGGCTGGTGACCGCAGCCAACGGAATGTCTTCCATCGCGATCTGTCCGTTGTTGGTGCCGAGCTCGCGGGCGCGCTGCGCCTCACCGGTGATCACGTTGACCGTGATACCGTCGATCTCGATCGCAGACGACGAAAGGTTGAAGTCGGCCACCACGGCCTGACCGGACGTGACCGTGATGCTCCGGGTCTCCTGAGAGAACCCGAGCATCACGACACGCACCTCATACGTGCCAGCCGGCACGTTGGGCACGAGGTAGCGTCCTGCCTGATTCGTCAGCGTGCCACGGTTGGTGCCGATGATCATTACCTGCGCACTAACCATAGGCTGCTGGGTTTCCGCGTTGGTGACGAGTCCCGTCACCGACCCGCCTCCCTGCGCCGCTACAGGCGAGGCCACGAAGGCCAAGCCGAGGGCGAGGGAGGCTATTACTGCCGACATATGTCGAGCACTCATAATACCTCCATCGAGGAGTTGACTCGGGCGTTCGGATAACGCCCGTTAGGCACGTTCGGACATAGAATCCGAACGCACTCATGTGGTGGGACATGGCCCACCGCATTCCGTGTAGAACCTTGGGAAGAAATTTGTGAGGATTCGAACACTGCACGGTTCATCTCTGCTTTACCCTGTTCAGAACGCAAGAATGGGCCTGCGGTGGATCTCAGTCGTGAGATCCGCACCCACCCGTCGTCGTCGTCCCCCGGCTAAGTCCTGGAGGAATCTTCCGGTTCCCAGGGGCGCCGATGCGAGGTCCCACTTCGAAGGGCGGTGACGAGCCTCTAGCTCGTCGCCGACGCCTCCCGCCGGGCCGATCAATTGCGCATGACCACCTGGATGACCCCAAGGCTGTTGCCCGGCCCCCATCGGGCCGTCGCTGTGCCCGCGCTGACGAAGCGGATCGATCCGATCATCTCCGCGTTCAGACCTCTGAGCGTTTCGGGCCCGCCGAGCCTGAAGTCGTCGAGGTAGACCGTGACAGTGGCCCGGGCACCCCGGCGGAACGTGTTAGGCGGGCGGGGCACCAGCCACTCGGGGCGAAGCCGGCGGACGGCCTGGTAGGCGTTCAGGGCCACGGCGTCCTGGATCTCCCGGAGCGTAACGACCGAGCGGTCGAACCGCGTTAGGACGGGGAAAGTTGGGGGGTGGGCTCGGGCTCTGCCGCCGAGCGGATAGGTGAACCCGACCGCAAGGCCTAGCGCCCCACCAACCGCCGCCCAAGCTGTTCGATTCATCTGGGGCTGCCCTGGCCCGTCGCTCCAGTCTCCCCTCACGACCTGCGAGGCGAAGAAGCCGAGGCCCGCCCCGACAGCGGTGCTGGCCAGTGATGTCAGGATCCGGTCTAGCCTCCCAGGGGCAACCCGGTGGAGCACCTGTTGAGCCACCGCGTCGTCTCCCGCGCCATGATAGATCTGGGCTGCGCGGTGGAGGGACCTGAACACGGCCTCGTCGCCGAGAGGCAGAAGCGCGGATAAGAGGCGGTGCTGATCCGCCGCGTGGATCCACTCGGACTGGGCACCAGCCGAAGGCTGCTGGGTTTCTGAGTCAGTGACGAGTCCCGTCACCGACCCGCCTCCCTGCGCCGCGGCCTGCGAGGCCATGAGGCCCATGCCGAGGGCGAGGGTGGTTAGGATTGTCGACAAATATCGAGCACTCATAATCTTCATGGTTCAGCGTCCTCACTGCTTGCGCTTTTCAGCGCGTCGGAGTCCTGCCAACTGCATCCGACGAAAAGCAGGAGCCGTGCCAAGACCGCGACAGCGAACTGGCCCTAGGTCCAAGCTGAGGTTTGGTAGGTACTTACGTGATTTTGCAGAGACGTCCTGGGCTCCCCCTGATCGAGGGGCGTTTGCCGACATTTGGGCAGCTAGCCGAAATGGTGGCGGCCCCGAGCCCACCGGATCCCTCCGCTAGACACGTTCGGAGATGGGTGACGCGATATCCGGATCGAATACACGGTTCAGGGCGAAGGTGAGCAACACCCGCACTTTGTTCTTCATGCCAACGAGCTTGAGCAGGTAGGCCGTTCGGTAGATCCACCAGGCCAGCCGGCCCGTGAGCCGGATTCCCAGAATGTCCACCAGCGCCATGCCGCTCCCGAGGGACACGATCTTGCCCGCGTGGTGGGCGTGATAGGCCTCGAGCGGACGGCCGAACACGAGGCCCTCGATGTTGCCCGCTGCCCGTACGCCCTGACTGATGGCGATCGGCGCTACGCGCGGAAATGGCATCTCTGCCCGCACATCCATGAGCATGCTCACGTCGCCCACCGCGAAGATGTGGGGGTGACCCTTCACCTGCAGGAATTCGTTCACCTCGAGTGCGCCTCGCTCGGTTGGAAGGCCTAGCGAGCCCACCCAGCTCGCGGGCATTGTCCCGGCAGTCCATACCAGCGTCTTGGTGGGGATGTCCTCACGGCCTTCGGGCCCGTCGAGGGTCACGCTGTCCTCGCTTGCGGCAACGATGTGGGTGTTGAGCCTCACATCCACGCCGTACGAACACAGCCGATCCCGTCCGGCCTCGGCCAGCTCGGCATCCCAGGCCCGCAGAATCCGGTTGCCCGGGTCGGCCAGCACCACCCTGGCAGGCGGCGCACCCTGGAAGTATTGCGGCAGGCGGCCTTGTGACAGGTGGCGGATTTCGCTGGCCAGTTCTACGCCCGCAGGGCCGGCACCGGCGATCACGAACGTGGTCTCGAGGGTGCGCTCCTCGTCCGTGGGAGCGTGTAATGCCCGCTCAAACGAATCGATGACCCGGTTACGAATCACCACTGCGTCGTCCAC
Source organism: Gemmatimonadota bacterium (assembly GCA_022561145.1). Taxonomy (GTDB): domain Bacteria; phylum Gemmatimonadota; class Gemmatimonadetes; order Longimicrobiales; family Gaopeijiaceae; genus JACZXQ01. The sequence continues at coordinate 2,347 of JADFRS010000153.1, read as the reverse complement.
CGTGGTGAATGGCAAGGCCCTCTCTTCGATGTCGGCGTTGCCGAAGTACGTGGGCGCGGCCCCGGCGGCCAGGACCAGGTAGTCGAACGGATACGACCCCTGCCCACCGATCACGGTCTTCTCTTTTAGATCCAAGCCGGAGACCTCGTCTCTCACGAAATCGAACCCGTATTGACGCGCCAGCACCCTGTAGGGGTTGGTCACGTGCTCCCGAAGCAGCGTACCGGCCGCGACTTCAGCCAGAAGCGGCGTGAATGTGAAGTAGTTCTTGCGATCGACCAGTGTGATGCGAGCATCACGGTGAATCAGCTCGGACCGAGCCAGATGCGTCGCCGCGTAGAGCCCCGCGAACCCCCCACCGACGATGACGATTCTAGGGCCGGCCTCGGGCATCAGAACGGAAACGTGAAAGCCGGAAGAACCTGCCGGTAGTAGACGAGCATGGTTCCGATCGCCGTAATCACGGCCACCAGGACGATGCCCACGAGTTGGGTACCGAGGCACCACGCCATGACGACGCGATTTTCCTGGAGGTACGATTTCTTCTTCGCGCTCCAGTACAAGAAAAGCCCATAGACCAGCAACAGCAGGGACGCCAGGGCTACCTTGATAGCCAGCCAACCGCCGACGGGCCCGCTGAAGCGGGCGATGTGCCCGAAGAACCCGTCCCTGAGCCCCGCCACCATCGAGATCGCGACCGTGATCACGCCCGCCCAGGTGTTCGTGCGAGCGAAGCGGTAGATGCGGTCTTCGAACACGCTGGTGGTCAAGCCGCGCAGGAGCCAAGTGTACATGGCCACGAAGGCCATGAAGAGAAACGCGATGTGCAGATGCACGAACAACGGATGGATTACGCTCATAGTGCCCCAGAAACCTTGGACCGGGCGTGCGGGTTCCCATGTGAAGGCAAGTTTGACATTTGAGGATCCTCAGCATGGTCAAGAACTACAGAGTGGCCGCCGGCTCCGCCTTACTCATCCTGGCAGCCTGCGCGCAAGAGTCCGACGGGTCCGCGGGTGGAGATACCTCCAACCAGGAGACAGTCGCCCCCGTGGAGTCCAGCGAGGGCATCCTCGTCATCCAAATGTCCGATGACATGACGTTCGGCCCCGAGCACGTCTTGATCCACCTGGGAGACACCCTGGTCTGGATCCAGGAAGGAGCCCTTCCGCACACCACGTCCAATGGTCCGGGCAAGGCCGCGGTACCGGAGCACTCCTTGCTACCCGAGGGCGCGGAGCCCTGGGACTCGGGCCTGCTCGTTCCCGGCCAGGGCTTCTCGGTGGTATTCGACACCACGGGGGAGTACACCTACCTCTGCAAGATTCATGAGGCGGCAGGAATGGTGGGACGTATTACGGTGCGTTGACGCCAAGCTGCGGCCGATCCACGTCGCGAAGATCCGCCACACACCGCAGCATCTGTAAGAGTCTGGAGGTCACGCGCACTAACACTGGGAGTGCTACTGCACCGGGCTCGGACGCGGCTACGCGAGTGCCTCGAGACAAACGGGTTGAGGGGAAATGAGCGCCAACGGAAGGGCGAGACGACGATGCACAGCGAGTGGAGTCGCAGAAAGTTCGTAGGCTGGACCGCCGGAATACTTACCGGCCTGGGAGTGACTCGAGGGGGCCTTTGGGCTATGGGTCGGGGCCCGGCGGTGGGGACGGGAGAGAAGGCTGACGAGGGGCAGGCCGGTCTGCCACCCAGGGTCGTGGGTCTGCGGACCCACGGCGGAAACTTCCGGTTCGATCCAGTCGGACTGCGAATCGAACCCGGAACCAACATGATATGGCTGAACATGGGAGACTTTCATACGGCCACAGCCTTTCATCCGGACAATGGTCACCTGCTGGGCGGGGACGTTCCACTCCGCATCCCGGATGGGGCGGAGCCATGGCACTCGGGGATGCTCGGCCTGACCGACGGAACGCAATTCGAGCACACCTTCGCAGTGGAGGGGGTCTACGACTACTTCTGCCAGCCCCACTACGGATTCGGCATGGTTGGCCGCATCATCGTGGACGCAGGGCATGGTGGGCCGCTGCCGGTGGCGCGCCCACTGTCCGAGCTGCCCGAGATCGCGCAGAAGCAAATGCCTGCGGTTGAGACGATCATGGGTCCAGCAGGGCGCTCCTTCGAATGGGCTGCTCGACTGAACGGCGTGCTCTACCTCATCGCGAACGGTATGGAAGCGGGCCCGGCAGCCCAGCGCGCCGTGGAGGAGATGGAGGCAGACGAGACGCTCCGCGAGCTAGTGGACGCCGCGGGAAAGCAGCATGCATTAGCCGCCGCCACAGACTGGTTCCTGGAGGGCGTCGTGAGCGCAGGAGATTACGAGGATCTG
>JADFRS010000152.1 GCA_022561145.1 Gemmatimonadota bacterium | reverse complement strand
GAGGTGCGCTCGATACTCGCGCTCACCGCTGAGTTCGAGTTCGTCCCAGCGGCGTTGGATGCGCTTGCATACCTGCCGGCGCACCTTGCGGAAGCCCTGCCAGCGCATACGGAGCTGGGGAAGGGCCCACTGGAGCAACTGAACGCAATCGTTGTCCTTCACGAGATCCTTCGGGGAAGCAAGCTGGCCACCACGACACATTCGAGGCCGAAGGGCAGGTACCCGGCATACCCCAGGATCGGCATCTCAAAAATCTTGAACCCGTGGACGAACGGGACCGTGTATACCCAATGGGCGAGGCTCTGCGAGTTCCAGAGCTCCCAGAAAAATCCACAGATGAGGCCCGCCATCGCGGGGAGCAAGACAGGCCGCCAGTCTCCTTCCTCGAGTCGCTCCAAGAATGTTTCCTCTCTGAAGATCATTTGGATGGCGAGGATAATGAGCAACGGCGAGATCCAAACCAGCGCGAAGAGGTAGTCCGGCCAGACTCCGATACCCACCAGGCCTCCACCAGCCGCGAGCAGAACCCCCCAACCCAGCGCGACTTTGTGAGGAATCTGCGTGGGCCGGAGATTGCGGAGGGTGCGGTCGAAGTGCGGGAACGACTCGAGGCATTGCATGGTGCTCAGGACGGCAGGCAGGACCGTGGAGAACGGCAAGGTGGCCTGTACGACGTACTCGACGGGCCCGAGCATGTCGATGCTCACGTAGTACCAATTTTGAACGAACCGGTTGAGATACTCGAAAAACCACCAGAACAGTGCGCTCAGGGGGAAGAGGCTGAGAAAGAAGCCGGGATGGTCGCGCATTATGGAGTGCCCCGTCCGCTTGAACGTCAGGGCATTCACGATCACGACGTACGCTAGCCAAAGCGGGGTGAAGGTGAAGGACTGCAGACTCTCGAACCACGGAAACCGTGTCCAGGCGAGTATCCACGCGAGCGCCAGGAAGGCCACTCCGCACCAACCCCACCAAGGGAAGGGGCGCACGCGAGGCACGTCCACGCGATCCACCTTGGGCCCGCTCAACATGAGGAAGAGGAACGGGAGGCACACGGCCGTCACAAGGGCGAGAACGCCGATGAACACCGGCCAGGAAAAGGCGGCGTGCTCCACGTAGCGGGTGGATGGGGGAAACTCGAGGTAGGGTGCCACCGGAAGGCCGGCGAGCATCACGCCAAACAGCGGAAGCCCGAACAGCATGCAGGTGATCAACACCAACTTGCCGAAGGCCGCAACCACGGCTCCTCTCCCGTCGTTTGTGATAGTGCCGTTCAACTCAACGGGCGAGGTCCGCACGCCTGGTGTTCAGAGCGCGCGCGCGCCCGAGGTAGTCAGTTGCCCGTCGAGAGCCGCACCACCGTGGGATGTACCAGCGACTCGAAGTCCGAATAGCTGAGCTGTACCAACTCCGTGAAAGACCCGGCGTTGAAGGCGATGTGTTCGTCCTCTCTCAAAGGTCGGCGGGACACGTGGAGTTGGCAAATTCTTCTGACTCGCATGGCGTGGAGAGCGGGCCCCAAGGCGTAAGGAACGTCACGTTCCGGTAGGGGGCACCCGAGCGGAGTCGCTCGGGCGAGCTAGGCCTGAGAGCCCTTCGCGCCACCCGCATCGCCCCGTCGCGCCGTTGCGCGGCTCTCCAGGACCACGGGGCCTTCGGAGCGCAGTGCGCCCCTGAGCCGCTGACGCCACGACGCCCGCTGAATCAGGATCACCTGAATGTAGGAATCGGTACCCTCCACGACCACGAAGTGGATGTCGCCCAACTCCTCGGGCCGGCGGATGCGGTAGGCCTGATCCTCCCACTGGAATTCGATCTCCTTCAAACGGTCGAATTCCTCCGCTGTGAAAACCCGCTCGATGTACACTTCGTCCTCCACCCGGTACATCCCCTCGCCCACGGGCTCGCCCCACTGGAAGTACCAGGGGTCGAAGGGCTCGTCCCGCTCCCGCTTGAAGGACTCGTCCATGGCGTAGTCGATGGCCTCCAGCGCGCCCTCATCGGCCAGGGACTCCAGATGATGCTGGAGCTCGTGGGTGAGGGTCTCCCAGAGCTCCCGATCCCAGTCGAAGTCGGGATCGTCCTGAGCCATCTGGCGGAAGGAGCCGTAGTAGAGGACCACACGTGAGCGGATGGTTTCGGGACCCTGCCAGTCCGAGGCGTAGGCCTGTGTAAGACATTCGCCCAGGGTGACGACGCCGGGAAGTTCGGGATGAGTCTCCACGGTCTCGACGGTCGTGACGCCTTCCACGCCCGTCCGATACGCCTCGGGAATGCTCTGGAAGGCCTCCTGGACCACTCGGGAGAACTCGTCGAAGGTCATCGGTGAGATAACTGTGCCTCGGTTTCGCGTGCGCGTCGGCCACCCATCATGACTGCCTTCGGCCCCATCGGGTCGATCAAGCGCTCCGTCCGAACTAGGGGAAGTTCGGGTTGGGCGCCATCGAGACGAGTACCACGAGCTGCACATTGCCGCGGTTCTCCACCCCGTGCGCCTCGTCGGGCGCGGACCAAGCGACGCCGCCGGGCCCGAGGGTGGCCGTGGCATCGCCGATGGAGAAAGTGCCCTCGCCCTCGATCACGTAGTAGAACTTCGTGGCCCCGGAGTGTGCGTGCACCTTCTGCGCCTGGCCTGGCTCGAGGCAGTACACATCGCAGAACATCTGCGGTGTCTCAAACAGGTTCACCTTCTGCATCTTATCCGCCGCGAAGCGACGGAAGGCGCTCGTGTCCAGGAATCCCATGCGTGAAGTGTAGCGCCCCGAGGAGGACGTCGCACGGATCTGGGTCCCCTGGACGCACCTCCGTGACACCGGCACACGCCGCTCCGCGCGCGAGCACCCGGTCGCGGCCGGACCGCAGCGCATGCCCGCTCAGGCTCATCGGGTGGTTTCTCTTTCCCCCAGCCGGAGCTCTGGCTCGTCACCGCGCACGAGCCGTGTGTCGAGCTCGAGGCGAGGCACGTCGGCGACTCCCAGCCATGAATGCGGGTCCTCGTCCGGACGGCGTTCGACGATCTCGCGGCAGCGGGCCGCGTGGGCGAGCACGGCGTCGACGTCGATACCCAGGTAACATGGCCGATACCCGGCCAGCTTCCGCTCTGCCTTCTCGAGCTGCGCGCCGACGCCGTGTGCGTTGCCCCGCTGAGCGTGTACGAACGCGCTGGCGTAGAGGATCAAGCCCTGGTAGAAGTCGCTCCCCCCCTCGCGCCAAGGGCCCTCGAGCACTTCGTGGCTCTCCCAGTACTCTCGCGCGTTGAACAGCTCGAGAAAGCGGTGGAGCGCCTGAGGAAGGTCGTGGAGGTCGGGGCCGCCGCCCTTCGTTTCAGGGTCTGTGGGCCTCGGGCCCCTTCGCTTCTCCGGATCAGCCATGTGGGTCCCAGGTTGGGGTCTCAACCGTGCAACGTCAATGAGCTCAGGGCAGACGGGGTTTTCGCCACCCACGGGGGACGGCGGTCCCGCTCGCCTGGCGGGTCCCGACCTCCGACGGCTAAGTTGGCAGCCTCCTCTTTTCCCAAGGAGTCCCCGATGGATCGGCGTCATCTTCTGCGCTTACTGGGAACTGCCGCGGCCGCGGCGGGGCTATCTCCGTCCCAACTCAGCGCTTTGATCGCTCGGGAGGGCCCCCGACCTCGCACCGGTCTCGCCTTCTTCACTGCCGAGCAGCGCGAGGCGGTCTCCGCCATCGCCGAGGCGATCATCCCCGAGACCGACACGCCCGGCGCGAACGAAGCCGGCGTGGTGGACTTCATCGAGGTGATCGTCTCCGAGTGGGTGCGACCCGCCGAACGCGAGCGCTTCATGCGCGGGCTGACCCATATCGACCAGCACACCGAGGCGCTGACCGGGGTCCGTTTCGCGCACGCCGGCGAAGCCCGCCAGGTCGCGATTCTGTCCGGCATGGAGGCCGAGGGCCGAGCGCTCATGGACCTGGACGAGGATGCGCCCACGCCGTTCTTCCATCAGGTACGTGGACTCGTGCTCAGCGGCTACTACACGTCCGAGCTCGGCATGAAGGAGGAGCTGCTGTGGCAGCCGATGCCCGGCAGTTTCGACGGCTGCGCGGATCTGTCCGACGTGATCCGTACCACCGAGGGGAGCCACTGATGGCGCGCCAGGAGGTGTACGACGCCATCGTCGTGGGCTCGGGTATCAGCGGGGGTTGGGCCGCCAAGGAGCTGACGGAGCGCGGACTGAGAACGCTGGTGCTGGAGGCGGGCCGCCACGTCGATGCCACGGACTACGAGATGAGCACACAGCCGTGGGAGCTCCGCCACCGTGGCCGGCGCGACCGCGACAAGCAGGAGAAGGAGCGCCCCATCCAGCGTGAGTGTTACGCCTGCGACGCTTACAGCGAGAAGTTCTTCGTGCGGGACGACCTGAACCCCTATACCACCGGGGACGGCAAGCGATTCTCGTGGATCCGGTCCCGCCAGGTGGGCGGCCGGTCGCTGGTCTGGGGTCGCCAGGTGTACCGCTGGAGCGATCTGGACTTCGAGGCCAACTCGAAGGACGGATACGGGGTGGACTGGCCGATCCGCTACGCGGACATCGCGCCCTGGTACGACCACGTCGAGCGCTTCATCGGCATCAGCGGTCAGGCCGAGGGGCTCGCCCAACTGCCGGACGGCCAGTTCCTGCCACCCATGGAGCTCAACTGCGCGGAGCAATCCGTGCGCGATGGGCTGAAGCGGCATTACGGTGGCGAGCGGGTGCTCACCATCGGTCGTTGCGCGATCCTCACGAGGGAGCACAATGGGCGCGCGGCTTGCCACTACTGCGGGGTGTGCGAGCGGGGCTGCACCACGCACTCGTACTTCAGCTCCCAGGCGGCCACGCTGCCGGCCGCCGAAGCCACCGGGCGCCTGACGCTCCGTCCCCACAGCGTGGTCCACAGCGTCATCTACGATCCGGCGAGCGGGCGGGCCAGCGGCGTGCGCGTCATCGACGCGGAGTCCCACGAAGAGCTCGAGTTCAACGCTCGACTCGTCTTCCTGTGCGCCTCGGCGCTCGAGTCAACGCGTCTTCTGCTCAACTCCAGCACGGCGCGCTGGCCGGACGGACTGGCCAACTCCTCGGGGCAGGTGGGCCGCAACCTGATGGACCACACCATGGGCGGCGGAGCTCGAGGGCGCATTCCCGGCCTCGAGGACAAGTGGACGTTCGGCCGGCGGCCCAACGGCATCTACGTACCGCGCTTCGCCAACGTGGTCGATCAACATCCCGACTTCCTCCGGGGCTTCGCCTACCAGGGTGGGGCGTCCAGGGCGGGATGGGAACGCGGGAACTCCATGGAAGGCTTCGGAGCCGACTTCAAACACGCGCTCAGGACTCCCGGACCGTGGAGCATGGGACTCTACGGGTTCGGCGAGTGCCTGCCGCGCGAATCGAACTACGTCGATCTCGACCCCGAGCAGGTCGACGCCTGGGGCATCCCCTCGCTCCGCATCCACTGTGAGTGGAGTGACAACGAGCGCCGGGTGCTCCGGGAGATGGCCACGCAGGCGGCCGAGATGTTGGAGGCCGCAGGCGTCCGCGACGTGGAGGATTTCGTGGAGGACAACCCACCCGGTCTCACCATCCACGAGATGGGCACGGCTCGCATGGGGCGCGATCCCGACACCTCCGTGCTCAACGCATGGAACCAGACCTGGGACGTGCCCAACCTCTTCATCACCGACGGAGCGTGTATGACGTCCAGCGCCAACCAAAACCCGAGCATCACGTACATGGCGCTCACCGCGCGGGCCGTGGATCACGCGGTTGACCTGATCACGCGAGGAGAGCTCTGATGCTCACTCGTAGAGAAGCGGTGAGACGGTTGGGTCTCGCAGCCGCGGGGGCCATGGCGGCGGGCGGGTTGGCCTGCTCGGCGGACGCGGACGAAACCGGCGCGGCGGCGGCGGCGGAGTCGACGGGCAGCACCACCCGAGGCACCGAGGGTGCCGCCGGCGGCCTCGGAGTCCTGGGCATCCAGCTCTATACGCTGCGGGGCGAGATGCAGCGGCACGTCGCCGAGACGCTTACCGGCGTGGCGGAGATCGGATACCGAGAGGTGGAGTTCGCGGGGTATTTCGGACACAGCCCGAGCGAGATCCGCGAGATGCTCGACGCCACGGGCCTGTCCGCGCCCGCGGCCCACTTCGGCATCGATGCGACCTTGGACGGGTTGCCCACTTCGATCGAGATGGCGGCGACCGTCGGACACGAGAACCTGGTCGTGGCTTGGATCCCGCAAGAGATGCGCGAAACTCTCGACGACTGGCGTCGCACCGCCGACTTGTTCAACCGGGCCGGGGAGGCATGCAAGGCCGCCGGAATCCAGTTCGCCTACCACAACCACGACTTCGAGTTCGAGAGGATCGGCGGGCAGGTGCCGTTCGACGTGCTGTGCGAGGAGGCCGACCCGGAGCTCGTCAAGATCGAGCTGGACCTGTTCTGGATCATCCACGGCGGTGGCGATCCACTGGCGTTCTTCGAGCGCTGGCCTGGCCGTGTTCCCCTCGTGCACGTCAAGGACCGCACGGTGGACGGCGACATGGTCGACGTGGGGGCGGGTGTCATCGACTGGGCAGCCATCTTCGCACGGCGTGAGCAGGCGGGAATCCTGCACTACTTCGTCGAGCACGACGAGCCGGGTGACGCGTTCGCATCGGCTCGGGCGAGCTACCGGTACCTTAGCGCGTTGGAGGTGTGATGGACCGCCGGGCCTTCGTGGCGGCGGCCGGTGCGGCCGCGCTCACCGGGTTGGGGGCCACCGGCTCCCGCGCCGAAGCCGGTGATGCCCCGCACCCGGTGCCCGAGGGGGATGCGCGGTTTCGGCGCGGTGAACGGCCCGGCCCCGGCCGCCTGCACCAGTCCGTGTGCCGATGGCCCTTCGAGCGAATCCCACTCGAGGACTTCTGTCGGGAAGCCCGGGACATGGGGCTCGAGGCCATGGACCTCCTCTATCCGGACGAATGGGCCGTGGCCCACTCGCATGGCCTGGCCGTCTCCATGGGCTTCGCGTCTCGGCGCCCGCGCTTCATCCAGGAGGGCTTCAACGACCCCGCCATGCACGCCACGCTGATCGAGGAGCTGGAGACGGCTATTCCCCTGGCTGCCGGGGCCGGCGTGCCGAACCTGATCGTGATGAGCGGAAATCGCAGGGGCGGGACGGAGGCCCGCGGCATCGCGGCCTGCGCGCGGGGTCTGCGCGAGATCACGCCGCTGGCGGAGCAGCACGGCATCACGCTCTGCCTCGAGATGCTGAACAGTACGGTGGACCACGCGGACTACGACGCCGACACGACGGGGTACGGCCTCGAGGTCGTGCAGCGGGTGGGCTCGCCTCGTTTCAGGCTGCTGTACGACATCTATCACATGCAGATCATGGAAGGGAACGTGTTAGCCACCATCAGCGCGAACCGCGATGCCATCGTGCACCTGCACACGGCCGGCGTGCCGGGCAGGCATGAGTTGGACGACTCGCAGGAACTCAACTATCGGGGTATCGCCCACCAAATCGCCGAGCTCGAGTTCGAGGGTTACATGGCCCACGAATTCATTCCCACACGTGAGCCGCTCGCTGCGCTGCGGGAGGCGATCGCGGTTTGCAACGTGTGAGCCGTGTGCCACGTCGTATTGTCAACGTGGTGTAGTGCATGCCCTTTGACATTCCTGAGTCGCGGGATGCGCCCGACGGCGACCTGGGTACCGAGCCAACCGACGCGGCGTTGGTCTCATGCCCATACTGCGGGGAGTCGAGCGAGTTGCCGGTCGATCTGGCCGGTGGCGCGATCCAGGAATATGTCCAGGACTGTGAGGTCTGCTGCCAGCCCTGGCTCGTGCGAGTCCGACTCGATGGGGAAGGTAATGCCTCCGTTTCGGTGAAGACGCTCGACGACGAGTAGGCGGGCGCCCCGCCGCCATGTGTCTGTGGTGTATAAGCCACCGGTTGCTCCCCTGGCAGTCCTCCGATAAGATGCCGCGACGGCACGTGCGCCGGCGCCCTCACTTCGGATCGGCATGCTGAGGACCACCCCCTTCCATTCCAGAACCGCTCCCCTCTGCGAGGCCCAGAATTGGCGCCGGTGGGCCGGATACGTCACCGCCGGATCGTACGAGCTCACACACGATCGTGAGTACCACGCCATCCGGAGTTCGGCGGCCCTGTTCGACGTGTCTCCCCTCTTCAAGTACGAGATTCGGGGCCGCGATACCGTGCGCTTTCTCGATCGCGTCGTGACACGCGACGTGTCCAAGTGCGCGCCCGGTCAGGTCCTCTACACGCCATGGTGCGATGAGGCCGGCAAGGTCATGGACGACGGCACGCTGTCCCGCCTGGAAGACGACACCTTCAGGCTCACGGCCGCCGAGCCGAATCTACGCTGGCTCTTGGACAACGCTCTGGGCTTGGATGTGGAGATCACGGACGTCTCCGATTCGCTCGCGGCCCTCTCTCTTCAGGGGCCCAACGCCCGAGCTATTCTCGGAAGCGCCTCCGACGGCGCCATGGACGGGCTGGGGTTCTTCAGGCTCACTACGGCACGGGTGAGGGATGTTCCCGTGACCGTCACGCGGACGGGGTACACCGGAGATCTCGGATACGAGATCTGGGTGGACGCTTCCGACGCCCCACGCCTCTGGGACGCCGTGATGGAGGCAGGAGGGCCCTACGGCATCACGCCCGCCGGGATGCTGGCCCTCGGACGGAATCTGTTTCAACCGACCCAAGCCTCTGGAGACGCCGTGCTGGGCCCGCCGGGCGGCCAGGAGGGACTCGGACAGCTCCAGCAAGGCTTCCTGGAGAGTTCCAACGTCGTCGCCACCACGGAAGACATGAGGCTCTTCCAGCTCAAGCAGTGGTACTCAGCAATAATGGCCAAGGTGTCCGGTTCATCAGGGCGGCAGGTTGTACAAACAACAGCAGTAGAGAAACCATGAGTCGGCTAACGAATAAGAGTTCGTAGGGGATTCCCGAAGGCGTCCGACTGCAAATGATGCTTGAATTGAGCCGATGCCGAGATGGCCATTTAACGAAGACATGCAGCGGAGCCGAAAAACGCGGGCCGTTCGCTTCGCTCATCAACGTCTTCTCTTGGCCCGCTGATGCCAAACGTTAACCGATGAATCCACCTCACACAGTCCCTGCGGCGCTTGAGCGGGATCGACTCCGAATTCCATCCGTCCTACGCACTGGCCCTGCGACGGAGGGTGGACAATCCAAACTCCGCAATATAGTAAAAGGCCCAGGCAGGGAAAAGGGTGAAGAAAAAAAGTGAAGTATGAAGTATGAAGGGTGATCCGTGCGTAACTGCGCCACTGATTACTGATTACTGGTTACTGCTCTTACTGATGACCGACCACTGATTGCCGATTACTGCTTTTAAATCTTCACCATCCTTGTTATCTTCTAGGCATGGCTGGAGTGCCTCCTATCATTTTGGCGATACAGGTTTGCGATAGTGTGATTCTGGACCAACGCACGGGCAGGGCCAGCGTCTTGAATATTTTCGAGACGATCAATGCGCCGAAGTACCCGGCGACGCACCACAGCATGACATTCTTCTGCGAGTTGACGAATGGGCACGGAAAGGTCGACATCAATGTTAAATTGGTGGATGTTCAGGAGGATGACAAGACCATTGCCGAAGTCAAGAGTGAGGTCGTGTTCGCGAATGTGAAGCAGATCTGTCGCTGCATTCTGACCTTTGGCGGAGTGACCTTTCCCAAGAAGGGAGAGTACAGGTTCCAACTCTTCCTGAATGGGGAGCTGGCAGGCGAACGGCGGCTGGTATGCAAT
>JADFRS010000151.1 GCA_022561145.1 Gemmatimonadota bacterium | reverse complement strand
CACGAGTGTCGCGTCGGCGTGGTGGATGTAAAGGTCCAGATCGAACTCGTCCTTGAGCGCGATCGCCGCCCTCATCGGCTCCACGCCGTGCGCATGAACGCCGACGGGAAGCTCCCGGGAGAGCGCTCTCCCGAGGGCCTCGAGCTGCGGATTCCACTCGGGTGGGTCCGCTCGCTCTCCTCGCGCATGTGCCTCCAGTGCAGCCTGGTAGCCTTGCGCCTCCCGGAGGCGCTCCCCGAGCATGACGAGAATCTCCGGCACGGGGATTCGCCACTGGTTACGCGACTGAATCCGCATGGCGAACTTGAGCCCGCCTTCCGCGAACCACATCTCGTCGACGGAGTGGCCCCGCAGCTTGACGACCACCCCCTGGCCGCTCGCGAAGCTCCGGCTACCCGTCGTGATATGCATCGTCGTGATGCCCGCCGCCAAGGCGAGGGCGAAAGCGGGATCTTGGGTGGCGAGTCCATCGATCGCTCGTACCTCTGCGTTGATCGGCTTCGATAACTCGTTGTTGTCGGAGCCGGTTTCGGGCCGGTAGAGCTGCTTGAGCCCCATGTGGGAGTGACTCTCCACGATGCCGGGCATCACGGTCATTCCCGTGAAGTCGAGCACACTGGCGTCCGGAGGGACGACGAGGTCCGCGCCGATGGCCAGGATCCGTCCTCCCTCGACGAGCATGACGCCGCCTTCGATGGGGGGGCTCGTCACCGGGTAGAGCGTGGCCCCGACCACCGCAACCACCCCGGGGGACTGCTCGGTGCGCGGCGGAAGGGGGTGCTGCACCGCCTGCTGAGGGAGCGCGACCGCGAGCGCGAGGGTGGCGAGGCTGTGCATCGTCATGACCTCCGGATGCCGACTGGGGACGGACTGAAGAAGTTAGGGCTCCCCACGACGGTGGCCAATCAATCCCAGTTCAACGACGGATCGCTTACTGGATGTGGTCACCATACATGCATGGTGACACCTTCGAGCTAGCCCTCGCGGCCGGACCCCTGCATCTTGGTCGCACGTCCGTGGCGTTCCGAGCATCCCAGTGCAAATCGTCGTGAACTGGTTCGAGGAGCTGAAGCAGTGGATGGGGAATTAGAGCGCTTCACGCGCATCGACGAGGAAACGATCCTGTATGAGTTCACGATCGACCACCCGACGACCTACACGCAGCCTTGGGGTAGTGTGATGCCGTTCCGGGCGTTCGATGCCCCGCTCTACGAGTATGCCTGTCACGAAGGGAACTACGCTCTTTCCGACATCCTGAACGGCGTGCGATACCAAGAACGTCAGACCGGTCGAGACAGACCTGGGCAGGGGTGAGTGTCCGTCATTCCGCATCGGCGTGTACTCCTGCTCCTCTCCGGCTTTTCTCTGCTGGTGCTGGGCTGGGGATGCAACGACGACCCGACCGGTCCAATCGAACCGTTTTGCAGCGACCAACAGGACGCGGCCATCGTGACGTTCGAGGACGCCAACCTCGAGACGGCGATACGGGCCGAACTTCTGGTCGGCGTGTCAGCGCGCCTCACCTGCGGACTGTTGGGGACGCTGACGAACCTGACGGCCGGGAGCGCCGGGATCGCGAGCTTGGTGGGGATCGAGAATCTCACGGGGCTGACCACCCTCTGGATCCGCGACAACTCGATCACGGACATCAGCGCGCTGAGCGGGCTCACCGAGTTGACGTCCCTCAACCTTGCCGCCAACTCGATCACGGACATCAGCGCGCTGAACGGGCTCACCAGGCTGACCTTCCTCGCGATCAGCGACAACGGAAACATCAGCGACATCAGTGCGCTCAGCGGGCTCACCAGCCTGACGGGCACCCTCTGGATCGCCGGCAACTCGATCACCGATATCAATGCGGTGAGCGGGCTCACCAGCCTGACGGGCCTCAACGCCTTCGACAATGCGATCACTGACGTCGGTGCGTTGAGCGAGCTCACGAGCCTGACGGAGCTGCGCCTGCACTTCAACTCGCTCACCGACATCCGCGGGCTGAGCGCGCTCGTGAACCTCGATTTGATCTGGCTCCACACCAACCCGAACCTCAGCGACATTCAGCCTCTGCTCGACAACCCAGGGCTCGGGGCGGGCGCCAGCGTCAACCTCACATCTACCAACGTGAGTTGCGCGGACGTGGGTGCGCTGGAAGCCAAGGGAGTGAGCGTGTCGTCGAGCTGTTCGTGAGCAAGGCGTCGCCGCGGCGTCTGATGGCCGTCTAGTTCGGCGGATACCAGTCGCGCACCCGGACTTCGATCGGCCCACCGCGGAGCGCGTCGACGAACTCGTCGATCGGCCTCTCCCGGTAGTGGTAGGGGTACACCACTTTCGGATCGAGCCCCTTCACGCAGTCGGCCGCCACGGCGGGCGGCATCCTACCGTTCGGTAGGTTCATCGGAATGAAGGCGATGTCCACGTCCTGGACGGCCTGCACCTCGGGCGTGCACTCGGTCACTCCCGAGAAGTAGATGCGCACGCCTCCCAGGGTCACGATGTAGCCGTTGCCTTCCCCGCGGGCGTGGAAGGGCGCTCCCGGAATCAGATCGTACATCGCGACGGATTCGATCGTAACGTCGGGAGTGCCTCCCCTGCGGAGGTCGATCTCCACCCTTTCGCCATTGTTCATCACGTCGGCGTCTTCCACCTGGCGGAGGCGCTCCGCGCCTCCCTCGTCCCTAGCATCCTCGGGGATTGCTGGCACGATCACAATCGTGCCGGGTGTCCGCAGTTGGCGAATCAGCTCCGGATCGAGGTGATCGGCAGGGGTGTCGGTGATCAAGATGACGTCCGCCGGTTGGGCCTCGGTGTAGTCGGCGCGGCTCCATGGGTCCACGTGGATCACCATGCCTAAGTATTCGACCTGCACGCTGGCCCCGACGAAAGGCGTGATCAGGATCTCACCGTCTGCGGCGGGGAAGGAGTCGGCCTGTGCCGCGAGAGTCGACGGCAGGGCGCAAGCCGCCATGAAGAGGGCGCCGTCGAGTGGTTTTGGAGGAAGCATCCCGTTGTTTGTCCGGTGCAGGTCGGGAAGAGCCATGTCCTGGCCAATCTACACGGCCGCGGCTGCGAAGTGGTAGGATTGGTGGGATGTTGACCTCGTACGAATCCGTAGGCCACAAGGAGCGCAAGATGAAGCGAATGACCATGGCCATCATGCCGATTTTGGCGTGCGTGGCGCTCGCCGGTCCCGTCCACTCGCAAACGACCGATGCCCAGAGGGCTGCCGTAGTCACGGCAGCCGCGTACCGCGTCGTGCCGAACGTCGTCTACCACGTCGCGGACGGCTACGAGGCGAAGCTCGACCTGTACCTCCCCCGAGGCCAGCGGGAGCCTGTCCCCGCGCTGATCCAGATCCATGGGGGAGGGTGGGTCGGCGGAACGAAGGAAGGCAACTCGCTGAGATTCCTGCCCTACCTCGAGATGGGATGGGCCGTGATCAACATCGAGTATCGGCTGGCCCGGGTGGCGCTCGCGCCCGCTGCCGTCGAGGACTGCCTGTGTGCACTGCGCTGGATAATCGGCAACGCTGAGCAGTACAACATCGATGCGAGCAAGTTGGTCCTAACGGGCTACTCGGCCGGCGGGCACCTCGCTCTGACCACCGGCCTCGTGCCCTCGTCAGCCGGCCTCGACCGCCAGTGCCCAGGCAACGAGCCGCTCGAGGTAGCGGCGATCGTGAACTGGTACGGCATCACCGACGTCGGAGACTTGCTCGACGGCGAGAACATGAAGAGTTACGCCGTGGAGTGGATGGGCAGTATGCCGGACCGCTACGAGATCGCCGAGCGGGTGTCTCCGCTCTCCTATGTGCGGCAAGGACTGCCGCCGATCCTGACGATTCACGGCGATGCCGATCCGACGGTTCCCTACAGCCATGCTGTCCGACTGCGCGAGGCGCTGGATGAGGTGGGAGTGGCGAACCAGCTGCACACGGTCCCCGGCGGCGGGCATGGCAACTTCAGTGCGGACCAGTATCAGGTGGCCTACGAGGTGATCCGCGGGTTCTTGAAAGAGCACGGACTGCGGTAGCGATGCGGCCGAAGAGGATGAGATGAAGCACCGGAAGTGCCGCACGTGGCGGTGCGGCTTCAAGATATCCGACGAAAAGGACCACTGTCCCAACTGCGGGATGCCTAAGGGCCTGTCGCGACGAATGCTCACGTTGCTGAGGCTCGCACCGAAGTACCCCAACCTGCGTCAGGCGGAGCGTGAGGCCTGGTCCACCATCGACAGTGCCCGCGACGAGCTGGACAAGCTCACCACGCTGGAGGGAGATCTCACGGGCTTTCACAAGCCAAAGCTGACCCCAGCACAGAAGGAGGCTCTGCAGAAAGGCAGGGCACACATCATCCGCAAGGCGAAGCCTGGGCTGACGCGGCTGAAGGCCATCGAGGCGGCGCGGTGGCAGAACGGGTGGGTTCCGGTGGTCATGCGCCTCGCAGACGAGGGCCTGAACGACCCCCAGTTGGCGGACATCGATCAGCAGCTTTACCGCCACACGCGCCTCGGCTCGGCGCTCAACAAGCGATGGAAGCACGGCATTCCCGGGTACGAGGGCCTGTTCGACAGGAGCGTGCGGTCGCTGGAGCCGTCGATCTTCCGACTTGCCGTGACGATCATCCGGATCCGCGAGTGGGTCAGCGTCCGGCGCACATTGGGTGGTCTTGCAGGCATCTCCGCTTTCACGGACGGACCGCCGGACATGCACGACATGCCCACGAACGATATCTCCGAATGGCTCGAGACGATCTACGATCGGGACGATGAGCTGGAGCGACTCACCCACGAGACGCTCCGCTTGGAGGCCGAGGAGGACGTGGACCGGTTGCTCGGGTAGGGCGCGTCCCATGAATGACGCCGCAGGCGGCAATGAGAGAAGCGACATGAAGAAAGGCTCCGATAGTCACGGCATGAGCAGAGACTCCGATGGCCACCGCACGCCCGGACTGAAACGCCGAGAGTTTCTGGCAGTCGGCGCGCTCCCGCTGGCGGCTGCCCTGGGGCCAGCGAATCTGGTCGCTTGGCGCGAGGCGGGAGTGACGCCGTCACCGCAACAGCCGATTCGCGTCGGCTTGATCGGGGCCGGCGCCAACGCGCGCGCGGTCCACATCCCCGGATTTCAACGGATCCCGGAGTGCCAGATCGTGGCGGTGGCTAATCGCAGCCTGGAGTCCAGTCAGAGAGTCGCTGACGAATTCGATATCCCCCGGGCCTATGCCGACTGGAGGGAGTTGCTGGACGACGACAGCATCGATGCCGTGTGCATCGGCACATGGCCCTACATGCACCGCACGCTGACCGTGGCGGCGCTGGAGAGCGGCAAACATGTGCTGTGCCAGGCTCGCATGGCGAATACCGCACAAGAGGCCAGAGACATGCTGGATGCGTCGCTGCGCCACCCGGATTTGGTCTCTCAGCTGGTCCCCACGTCCATGAGCTACAGGATCGACAATGTGCTGAAGAGGATGATCAGCGATGGATTCCTGGGCGAGATCCTCTCCGTCGAGCTTCAGCGGCTGCAGACCCGCTTCCCCGCGGTCGGTGGCGATTTGGACTGGCGCCACGACACGGAGTTCAGCGGTTACAACACCCTCAACATCGGGGCTTCCTACGAGGCGATGATGCGTTGGTTGGGATGGAGCAACCGGGTCATGGCCATGTCCAAGATCCACGTGCCCTACCGACGCAATGGCAGAGGAGACCTGAGCTCGGTCGGCATCCCCGACCACGTGGATATTCTCTTCGAGCTAGCTAGCGGAGCCCAGGTGCACATGCGGGCGAGCGAGACGACAGGGCTGTCGACCGGCAATCAGACGTGGATCTACGGCAGCGAAGGCACGATCCATGTGGACCGACGGCAAAACGTCTTCGCTGGACGGCGCGGCGATTCTGAGCTCGCTCGAGTGCCTAATCCCCGGGAGGAACAAGCCTACTACCGCGTGGAGGAGGAGTTCATCAACGCGATTCGGGGCGTCGAGGAGATCACGATGGCGCCGTTCGAAACAGGTGTGCACTACATGGAGTGGACGGAGGCCGTGCATCGCAGCTCCCAGACGGGGCAGGCTGTGTACCTCCCCCTGTAGAGAAAGCGACATGACCCCGTTCTGGAAAAAAGGCAGCCGCAAGAAACCCGCGAAGATGGACCGCCGGGAAGCGTGGCAGGAGGTGGCGCGTCGCGTGGGCGGGACCTTCGAGGAGGGAAAGCGGAAGAGCCAGGACCAGGTGGTCCTGGAGCATGGTCCGTGGACGATCCGGCTGGACACATACACCGTGCAAACGGGCCAGGTGAGCATAACCTACACCCGCACGCGTGCCTTCTTCATCGGACGTGCCGACCTGAAGCTGATGGTCCGGGAGCGGGGGTTCTTCGACACGATCCTCGACAACCTGGGCTTCGGGGGGATCGCGCCCGGGCACCGCGAGTTGGCCAGCCGCTATGTGGTGAAGGGGAAGCCTGAATCCCGCCTGCGCGGCTTGCTCACGCCGGGGCTTACGGCGGCCATCCTCGCCCACCCCTCCCTCAAGCTCGAGGTGAAGACGGTTCCGCGGAAGCTCCGGAAAACCATGGGTCCGCACGCCCGCACGGCCATTGTTCACATCACGGGGGTCATGGGGGATGCCGACCGGCTGGAGGGCATGTTCACCGTTGTCCGAGAGACGCTGGATGCCCTAGAGCGGGTCGGTGTGGCGGCCCGGGAGGCCGTCGCCGGCGTTTAGCCTAACCACCTACTGCAGGTTGGCGATCACCTCTCGCAGAAGTCCCTGCGAGGACTCGATGAAGTCGGAGAGGCCCTTCGTCATCACCTCCAGTTGGCTTTGCTTTCGCTTGAGCTCAGTGATCATCAGATCCGCGAGCTTCGTCCGCGCGGGCATGCTCCTCGCAAGGGCCGCAGCAGCGCTCGCTGCCTCCGCGGTTTCAGTCACAGTGACCGTCTCTGTCTTGGTGATCAGCTCCGCGAAGGCGTCACGGACCGTGTAGGAGAACGTGATTTCTGCGGGATACGCGGTGTCCGGACCCTCGGCCAACTTCGTGGCGGAGGCGAGTGTATCGTTGAGCTGCTTCACCTCGACCTTCTTCGCGGCCAGTTGCTTCGCCAAGTCGCGGCCCATAGCCCTCGAGCCCCCCTTTGCCATCGTCATGAAGTCCTTGCTGACTTCAGTGATGGAATCATCGCTGTGCGCCGCCGTTGCCGTCCAAGTCAGAGCGTCCCCGGCCGTCGCGAGAGCTCTCCGCAGTTGCTCGTTCTGGCGGACGCCGAGCGGACCCTCCTGTTCCAACTGAGCGAGCGCAAGCGCCGCCAACTGACGGCACACCCCGTCGAGCTCGGGGGCCCGGGTCAGCATGGCCTTTAGTGTCAGCGGTCGCTTAGTCTTCTTACGGGCCATGCCCGTTCCTCCCTGATCAGAAACGTTTGGTGTTCATTCACGCCACCCCCGCAGTTTTCCGGCGCCTAGAAGAGTACAAACGGCGGCACCGTTGAGAAGAGGGTGGGGGAGTTAGTGTGGTTTTGGGCGTGCGACCCGCCGGGCGTACCCGAGCTTGAGGCGCCTCCGGATGACAAGCCGGTCGGCAAGGCGGGGGAGGCCGGGCCGTTGCTCCGCGGAGCCGTTCTCTCAAGGAATATGCGGGCTGTCAGACTTCAGGACAGAAACCCCGCCCGTCAGGCAAGCTGTCGAATAGGGCGGTGCCTTCTGTCCTCGAGCGATTTCCGCGGAAGGGGGTATCCACTTCGCTCTCCTGACCCCAAGATATGGTGGTGTCAGAGAAATCGGGTCACCCCGTCGGGAGCAAGGATTACCCGCGGACGCTCGTGGAATTTGACGAGTGGTTCGCGTCGGAGGCTGCGTGCGAGGACTTCCTGCGTCGTCTTCGGTGGCCCGAAGGGTTCTACTGTCCCGGGTGCGGTGCTGCCGGAGGATGGAAGACGAGCCGGGGGCTGTTTCGATGCCCGAGTTGTGCCCGTCAGACCTCCGTTACGGCGGGGACTCTCTTTGAGGGCACGCGAAAACCCCTGCGCCTGTGGTTCCAGGCGATATGGTATTTCACGAACCAGAAGCACGGGGTGAGCGCCCTGGGGCTGCAACGCATCCTGGGTCTGGGAAGCTACCAAACGGCCTGGGTATGGCTCCACAAGTTTCGTCGGGCAATGGTGCGGCCAGGCCGAGATCTCTTGAGCGGCGAGGTAGAAGTCGACGAAACCTTCTTAGGCGGTGCCGATTCCGACATAGATGGACGTGAAACGGACAGATCGCTCATCGCGATCGCTGCAGAAATCCGAGGACGCGGCATTGGCCGCATCCGCATGGCACGTTTAGACGACGCCTCAGCAGACAGCCTCATCCCCTTCATCAAGAGTACGGTGAGCGAGGGGGCACTTGTCCGTACGGACGGGTGGGCGGGCTACCTTCCCCTTTCGCGTCACGGCTATCGGCATCGCCCCACGAGTCTACGCGCTACGGGCCTCCCCGCTCACGTGGTCATGCCGGGGATGGAGGATTCTGTCCTCAGCTCTGAGCCATGCACCAACGCTGCGTAGACCTCTCAGGAACTCTCACGCTCCGTCATCACCAGAACGTTACCTGTCCATTTCTCATTAAACGCCTCGGGCGTGTATTCCAATCGTCCCACGAAGGGGTCCCGGACGTGGATACGCGCCAAATGGATCGAGTCCACCAGAACGAAGTGATCCTGCAGGTGGGCCACAAGAGGAAGTCTAGCGCCTCGAAGCCCGACGATGTTGGCCCGGAAGCCACGGATCTCCAAGCCATGGGAAGACGCGTGCTCCCGCATATCCGCGAAGGACCAGAACTCCTCAGGATTCGGATGAAGAGCCAGAATCACTTCGTGAGGGACATGGATGCCCACCTCCGCAAGAAGCATGTGAAGGACGGCCGGTCCACAGTCGGCGTCCTGCTCCTGTAGGGTCACCCCATCGGTGCCTAGAAACTCGCCGCCCTGAATGGCGGCGACCAGCTCCTGGCTGGGGGCTCCTGCGTCACCGCAGCCCCACGCCGGCGTCATGGCGACGGTAGCTAGACCGAAGATCATGGTCCTCCACCCTGTCATGCTTCCTCCTGCTCGTTCACGACACTTAGGTACAGCGCCTCTAGGGCTGATCCACGTCCAGCCTCCGCACCCCGCGATCGTATTGCGTCCATGCTACCGGTCAGTTGGGCACGACCACGGTAGATCAAGACGACCTCATGACATATGCTCTCAAGAACGGACAGGATGTGGGAGGTCACGAGGATGGCCCGGCCGGCGGAGGCCAACTCTCCGAGATGCTCGCGGAGGCGGACAACGCTCATCGGGTCCAGGGATTCGAATGGTTCGTCCAGGACAATGACCTGGGGATCGTGGATCAGGGCCGCGCTGATCGCCAGTTTCTTGCGATTGCCACTGGAATAGGTAGCGACCACGCGATCCAGGTATTCGTCCAAATTGAGCATTTGGGTGAGTTCATCAGCCCGGCCCTCCCCAGCCGACCCGAGTTGGAAGGATTCCACCAGGAAATCGAGCATTTCACGGCCCGTGAGGTATTCGAACAGCGCACCGTCAGATATCAAGAACCCCACCTGCCTGCGGATCCACCGCGTGTCCGCCGGCGTGTCGTAGCCCCGGCCCAGTAGTCTCACTACGCCTTGGGTCGGGCGAACGAGGTCGGCAAGGACATGAACCAACGTCGATTTGCCCGCTCCGTTGCGGCCCACGAACGCCATTTTAAATCCGCGCTCGATTTCGAAGTCGAGTCCTTCGTACACTTTTACTTCGTCGTAGGACTTATAGACCCCCTTGAGCTGTATCGCACGGACTCCGACGCGC
>JADFRS010000150.1 GCA_022561145.1 Gemmatimonadota bacterium | reverse complement strand
GCGGTCGGGCCGGAATCCTGGAAACCACCTTCAAGGAGGAGACCGAAACGGACCTCTTTGGCGAGCAGGTGGTGCTCTGCGGTGGGTCGGCGGCGCTCATCAAGGCGGGCTTCGAGGTGCTTACCGAAGCGGGCTACCAACCCGAAATCGCCTTCTTCGAAGTAATGCACGAGTTGAAACTGATCGTCGACTTATATTACCGTGGCGGACTGAAGTTCATGAACTATTCCGTCAGCGACACCGCGGAATATGGCGGACTGAGCGTTGGCCCGAAGATAGTGACGGAAGATACGAAAAATGCGATGCGCGCGGCCTTGAAGCGAATACAGAACGGTGAATTCGCGAAAGAATGGATGGACGAGTACGCATCGGGAGGCAAAAAATTCGAAGCCTTGCGAAAGGCCGATGCCGAACACCCGGTTGAAAAGGTCGGGGAGGAGCTTCGAAAGATGATGAGTTGGATTAGTTAGCACCGTCACGCGATTTGCGTGATTCGCGTCAATTGAATCGGTGGTCCAGGCGGTATCGAATGCGGTCCGCCCAATTGGTGTACGGTGCTCCGGTAGTCTCGTAAGAGCCCGCTAAGCGGCGCCGTGCGGCGTTGCGTTCCACGAGGAGTGTTCGTTCTTGAAGGTGTTACTGAGCTTGCAGGTCATCGATTTACAAATCGAGAAATGCGTTGCGCGGGAAGCTGAAATTCCGAAGCAAAAGAACAAATTCGAGATCTACCGGAAACGGATGCAGGCCGAGCTTAAAGAACGCAACGAAGCTTTCCAAAGATTTCTCCTCGAACAAAAAGAATGCGAGGGTGAGATTGAACAGAAGCAGACTCAAATCGCCAGATACGAGCAACAACTAAACGTGATCAAGAAAAACGAAGAGTACCAAGCCCTCCTCCACGAAATCGACCTAGCGGTCAACAAGACGCTTGCTTTGGCCGGGCGAGATGAGCCTCGAGATTTCATTGACATCCTGTTCGTGCATGAGCGAGTACTACCGCTCGCAGGGCTGACGTGGTCAGCCGTGGGGAAGGATCCGGGCTTCACCCCTCTTTCGCTCATCGAACTCCTGAAACGACGGGGGCGGCATCGTCCCGCGGAAATGGAACGACTGAATCTCGCCGTCCCATATGACCCGATCACGAGCAAGGAGCAATGGCTGCGAGCTTTGGAGGACGCAGAGGAGTTCGCGCGGTCACGCCCTACCGATGAGTTGGGGTGCCTCTACTACTCCCCCGACCTCGGACGTTTCACAGTCCCTCTTCCTGAAGTCGGACTGGCAGCTCAAGGACTGGTCGTGCATTTCGGCGCCCCTGGAGGCGTGCTCCCCAGGGTGCCGGACGACGGCTTCACGGGCGCGCCCAACCGCCCCGAAGGGTGAGGAGATCAGTACGTGCCGTTGCGGCACCTCCGTGAGACCAGGCAGCAGAACCGGAGCGGGAATCACCGGTATCTCGCATCGAGCCAGTCACCCATGCAGAGGGCACGACTCATCTTCGTTGTACCAGTGTAGGCACCTGCTGAGGTTTCCTTCTTGGTGGGCGTACTCAGGGCACCGGACCTTCCCCGTAGCCCAGCCGCCCTCCTGCTCCCAGCGCTGCTGCTCGCGCCTCACCGCATTCGGGTTTCGCCGAGCGTTGTGCAACGGATCGAGGTGGGCGTCCGTCCACTGAATCAGCTCTCGAGTGGCCTCCGCAAATTCGAAGCCCTCGTATGGAGAGAGTGTCAACGCCTCGAGGTCACTGCCGAACTCGGGATCTCGCCCATGTCCCGCCAACCGCTCTCGCAGTTGCGCCGGGGGAACGCCCGCATCTTGGAGGTAATGATCCGCGGCGACGGCCAAGTCCCCGTCCACGATTTGCAATTCTCGCCGTGCAAGCCACAGATCGGACAGGTCCCGCCCCTTTCGGCGTTGGGCGAGGGCCCGGAACTTCGTAGCCAACAGTTCTGGAGCCCGAAAGGTGAGGATCTCCGCTTCCTCCTTCCACACCCGCGTGTTTACGCCATGACGGAGACGCACGAGCTCAAAGACGGGGTCGATGTCCGCGCAGTTGACCTCGAACTTGACCCTGACCGAAGCATCCGCCGCAGGCACGTGAATCGTACCCCACATGTTGACACGATTAGGTGAGACTTCCTCGCGTTCGCACTGCATTCCGAGACTGGTGACAGTCTCCCGCAAGCCGTCCCGAATGGATCCGTGAGGCACATCCCCGACCAGCACATAGTCGAGATCCTCGCTATATCTCCGAGGACGATCCAGGTGCAGCTTGTGGAGGCACGTTCCCCCGCGCCAAGCGAGCCGGGTCGCGAGTTGAGGATGCACTGCGACACGAATGGCCAATATCGAGAGGATGAGATCCTGGGCGACTTGACGATCGTCCCGCCAGGGTGCCCGGCCGCGCCAGGCCGCCAGGACCGGAGCCGGTATCATGCTCCACCCACCGCAAGGGTGTTTACGAGTATCCCCCATTCAGGGTCGGTCTTGCCACGCTCCCAATCTGCGGTTGGCAGGAGCGGAGTTGGATTGTGAAGGTCTGGTGCGGCCAACTCCCGAAGACCGGCGAGCTTCAGGCTCGGGTGTGTGCGGGACAAGATCCAGCCGCACCGCCGAACCACGGCCCGCGGGCGCTCACTCGCGGCAACCACCAATGCGTCGGGCTTGATCTGCAACTCCGGCACAACCTCCAGGATCACGTTCAGTCCACCGCCAACGTCAGGTCGTTCCGCCAGGTCCAGAAGGCAGGTTTCTGGGGTAGCGACGGTCAGGAGACCGGTGGAAGCTATCACCTGTTGGGTGGGCCGGTTGTCGATGGCCGCCGATCGGTAGAAGCGCAGGCGAACACCACCGATGTCGCGATCGCGGGTCTTCGCGTCTACCACCACCTGGAACCGCTGCGAAGCCTGATGGCTGGCGCCATGTCGGGCAGCAGCCGTGAGGAAACTGACGTAGTATTTTCGGCCCATATGGCGCATCATGTCGTCGATATACCAATCGGCGGGGACAGTGCCCCACGAACGGTAATGAGGGGGGACGAGCACAAAGAGGCCCTTGGCCGGGCTGAACAGGAGCCCCGCAGCCTTCGCATCGTGTACAGCCCGAAACGTCGCTTCCACACTGGCGTTGGCCCGGCTAGCAAGCTCGGAGGCGGTGATCGAGACGACTCCCTCTGAGAGCAGTCTGTCCCACAGCCGGCTGAAAGTTGTCGCGGGCATCGAAGTCACTCTTCTTGGTAGAAACGGAGTCTACACTCTAGGGACACTATCTTACGTTTAATGTAAGTTACCGTCCCCAGTGTGGTCAATTGGCACAGACTGCGGACGCAAATTTACGTTTACCGTAAGGCACCGTCCTTTCTGTGTGGTGGTAGCGCCGATCTCTTCGATCTCAACTCGCTTGAGTGCCCGATAGAGATCGGGTGGGAGTTGGAATCAGTTCCAGGGGATCCTGGACTGTTTGGTGGACGCACGTGCGAAGGGGAATGCGGGTACGGGTAACGGGGGCAGCTTCGCGAAGCGCCGGCCGGCCCCGCCAGTCCTTGGCTGGAGAAGGACGGCACCCATTTCGAACGATTGTTACCGAGCCCAGATCTCGAGTAACCGGGGGTCCAGCCAGGTGTGCTCGTGAAGGCCGAAGACGACGCGGTGCCGGCCTCCTACGCACACACGCTTCCGGGGTGGGTGCCCCGGCGACCTCTTGGCAGCGACTGGAGGACCACCTGGCCGCTGTGGCGCACCTGGCCGCAGAATGCGCCGGCACGTTCGGATCTGCTGATTGGGGACATCTCGCCGGTTGCCTCCACGACCTCGGTAAGTATTCCCGCGTCTGCCGATCCGGTCGGAGGGCGGTCTTGTGCGCCACTACCATGTCGAGCGCGGGCAGCACCGTGATGTCCTGACCGTAGGCGCCACGGCCGGAGTACGCGCCCTCGAAGGCGCCCACCACGTCAGGTCCATCCCACACCCACCACATGTAGCCATAGCCGACAACCCTGCGCCCGCGAATTCGCTTTCCCACCCTCATCCTGCCCCTCCCCCGTCTACCGCTCCTTCCCACCCGTGGCCACCCCGCCCGCCTGCGACTCCCACCACCACAGCGGCGGAAGCTCCCGCCGCGTGGGCCAGATCCGTGTCAGCGTGTCGCCCTCGTAGAGCTCGCCGTTCTTCATCACCCAGCGCACCGTGTTGGTGTTGCGGATGTCGTCGAGCGGGTTCTCCTCGAGGATGACCATGTCGGCCAGCTTGCCGGCAGTGAGGCTGCCCAAGTCCTGGTCGAAGCCGATGATGCGGGCGCCGTCGATGGTGGCGGCCTGCAGGACTTCGCGGGGCGTCATGCCGCCCATGGCCAGGGCCCACATTTCCCAGTGATAGCCCAAGCCTTGAAGTTGCCCGTGGCCGCCGACTCCGATCAGGCCGCCCGCCCGCTGGATCTTGGCAGCTTGTGCCGCCGCTTCGTCGAACACGTGTTCGTCCTCGCGAACCCACCGATTTCGGCGTCGTGTGTTGCGGTCGATCACCACATGAGGCGTGAATCGGTTGAGTTTTTCGTCGTCGTGCACCTCCATGGACGTGTAGAAATACTCCTCGGCCGCCGTGCCACCGTAAAGCACGAGCAGCGTCGGCGTGTAGGCCGTACGAGTCTGAGCGAACAGCTCCACCACATCCTTGTATAGAGGCACCACCGGAAGCGTGTGCTCGTTGCCGTGGAATCCGTCCAGGGCATGGGTCATGTCCAACCTGAGGTTGCGGCCACCCTCGGTGGTGGGCATCAGACCCAACTCCTCGGCCGCCTTCACCACCCACTGCCGCTGCTTGCGGTTGCCCACCATGTACGACTTGATGTTGGGCGTGCGATAGTGGTGCTTGTAGCGCTTGAGGTAGCTCAGCACCTCGTCGTACGACTGGAAGTCGTTGCTGGAGAAGACCCCCGGGCCCGTCATGAACGCCCGCTGCCCGATCGCCTGGCCCGTCTCCACCAGATCCTGATAGGCGAAGTAGTCGTTGGTGGACGTCTGCACGTCGAGGCCCGCGGTGACGCCGTAGGCCAGGTTGGCCAACAGGGTCCAGTTGTGCGGCTCCAGCACGTCGTGGGTTCTGAATTCCCAGTGCGCGTGCGTGTCGATGAAGCCCGGCGTGATGTACATGCCGCTGACGTCCATCTCACGAGCCCCGGAAGGGATGGACACGCTGCCTCTCGGTCCCACCGCGGCGATCCGGTTATCCGTGACCACGATGTCTGCGTTCTCGATGACTCGATCGCCCTCCATGGTGATGACCGTGGCTCCCCGGAGCGCGATGGTGCCCGTGGGCTGTGCTCGCGGAAACTCCATGATGATTTCTACGGACTCGACGGACTCGTCCTCGTCGAGGGGAGCCTTGGGTTCGTCCTCTTTCTCCTGATCGCCTTCTTCATCCTCTTCGTCACCGGCGTCTTCTTCCTCGGCCTCCTCGTCTT
This sequence comes from Gemmatimonadota bacterium, assembly GCA_022561145.1. Classification (GTDB taxonomy): domain Bacteria; phylum Gemmatimonadota; class Gemmatimonadetes; order Longimicrobiales; family Gaopeijiaceae; genus JACZXQ01. Next base: position 4,397 of record JADFRS010000150.1, on the reverse strand, counting down.
CGGACTCGTCGTCGGAACTAAACTCGATGGAGTCGAACGGACGTTGGAAAAAGGTCGAGCCGATGGCCCAGGTGATCGTCTCACCACCGTCGGCCCAGCCGAAATAGTCGGCGCCGATGTCCGTGATCTTCTTCACGGGCACGGAGGGTCCGGTGAGGCTGACCGTGGGCGTCGTCCCTGTGGAAGGCGGCACCGCCACGACCCAGAGTTGGTTGGCCGATGCGGCCAGCGCCCACCGCCCGTCGGGCCTCACCAGCACCTCCTCGGCAGCCGGCGCCTGTGGAGAGCGCGGGTTCTTCCGCCCGGTCACCTTGAGGTGTGTGCGCCGGTCCGTGCCGTCGTAGCGGAGCGAGATGAGACCGTCACGGGAATAGACGTAAATGCGCTCGGAATCGCCCGCGAAGTGCGGGGCACCCACGCCCCGAGCGGGCACGATGAGCGATACATCGCCACCGTCCGCCGGCAGCCACACGAGGTCCAGCGGAATCCTGAGCCCACCGAACTCGCTGTCGGTCTGGTTCCTTTGGTAGGCGTTGCCTCGCAGTCCCACGATGCGATCGCCTTCCGGCGAGAACGTGAGGTCGGTGTAGAAGGCCGGCAGCGAGGTGAGCCGCTGCGGATCGCCCCGCCCGTCCGAGCGCACCTTCCAGACATGCCCGCCGTCCGTGGCCCACGTGACGTACGCGATCCACTCGCCGTCCGGCGACCAGGTAGGCTTGAACTCCCACGCGTCGCCTTCGGTGAGGCGGCGGGGCTCGCCATCCGGCATGTCCATGACGTAGTTCTTGGTGAGCACCGAGAAAGCCAACCGCTTCCCGTCCGGGGACAGCCGCGGGTCTTGAACCAGCCTCGCACGCACGGGGCCTTGGGGCACCGCGTACGGCTCCGTGAGGTCCGGACCGACCGCGATGGACACGTGCGCCACAAACGGGATCTCCTCCACCTGCCCGGTAGCCACGCTCACTTTGCGGATCTTGCCACCCTCCGTGAAGAGCACCCACTCGCCGTCCGGTGTGAACGAATAGTTCGGGTAGAGATCCCGGGCCGGACTCCTACCGGTCTCGATCTGGTCGCGCTGCACGGGGTAGACGAGCCAACGGTCCGCGCCGGTCTCGAGGTCACGAACGCGCAGTCCGGTCTGGGTCTCGAAACGGGTGCCGTAGACGAGCAGCCGGCCGTCGGGCGAGACCTCCGGGCGAATCGCGCTGCCCTCGGTCTGCGTAATGTTGTCCACGTCACCGGTGCGCATGTCCCGCCGGGCGATCTGCCACTCCGCCAAGCCACCGCGGCCGTTGCCTCGGCGGGTCGCATAGTAGAGGTACCGTCCGTCGGCACTGAGGCTTGCCCCGAGCTCGCTGGCCGTGGGGCCGCCCCGCCCGCCCGGAGGCGTGCCCGTCTCGGACCGCGGAGCCGAGCCGATGGACAGGCCCGAACCCCCATTCACGTGGTACATGAACAGGCGCGTTCCCCGCTCGGACTTGGAGACGAGCACGTACTGGCTGTCGGATGTCCACTCAGGCGACGTCATTCCCGCTTGCTGCTCGCGTGACAACTTGCGCGGCTCCGACCCGTCCGTCTTTGCAATCCACAGGTTGTCCGACCCGTCGCGATCGGAGATGAACGCGATCCACTGGCCGTCGGGCGAGACACGGGGCTGGCTGTCGAAGCCCATGCCGTCGGTGATGCGAGTCGCCTCGCCGCCCGCCATCGGGAGCGTGTAGAGGTCGCCCAGCAACTCGAAGACGATGGACTCACCGTCGGGCATCACGTCCAGCGAGAGCCAGGTGGCCTCGTCGGTCGTGAACTCGATGGTCGTCGTGGTGACCGAGTCGAGGGGCAGGCCTTTTTCCTTTCCTCCTCCTCCCCCACCCCTCCGTTGAGCTTCAGCGCCCAGGGGCAGAAGAAAGAAGAGTCCCACCAACACCACCCGCACGTACGCGCTCGTAGACATGAGCCATCCTCGTCAGCAATGCGCTCCGGCTCGACGACCGACGTCGGGGGTCGGTCCACGCGGAGAGCCTGGAATTGGTGGTTCGCGGGATGTGATGGCAAGGGCGGCGGACAAGGCTGTGTGAAACCCCTTGTCCACTTAGGCATCCTAACGTATCATACCTAAGAGAACGAGGCATAAGCCACGAAGGTATGCCCTGCCTGGAGAGCCAGTATGAGCGGTAGTGATCTGTTTACGGGAACCCTCGACATCCTGATCCTCAAGATCCTCAAGACCGACGCCCGGCACGGGTACGCCATCGGCCGCTGGATCAGGGAGAACAGCAACGGCGTGCTGAACGTTGAGGAAGGTGCGCTCTATCCAGCCCTCCACCGGCTCGAGCGACGGGGCCTTCTCGAGGCGGAATGGGGCCGCACCGACACCGGCCGGCGCGCCAAGTTCTACAGCCTGACCAAAGGAGGGCAGCGGGCATTGGAGGCGGAATCGGTCCGCTGGTCCGAGTACTCCGGAGCCGTGTCGGCGATCCTCAGCGGCCCCCAGGGCTAGCCCGACTCGCATGGCAAACCGCCGCCGATTCGTTCGTGACTTCCACTTGGGTCGCTTCGACCGCGATCTCTCCAAGGACATCCGCGAGGAGATCGAACACCAGCAGAGCAAATCGAAGAAGTTCCTCATCGCGGCCATCGCGCTGGCCATGCGGCTGTATGAACTCGATCATGGGCGCAGGCCGCGGCAGTTGTCGGAACTGGTTCCAGACTACCTGCCGGCCGTGCCGCTCGATCCAATGGCAAGCGATGGCAGAGTGATCGTTTACCTGCTTGAGCCAGAGCCCCCGATCCTGTACAGCGTCGGCGAGAACGGTGTCGATGACGGGGGCACTTTCGAGTTTGACTCTATAGGCCGCATCGACCTGAGCAAAGCCGATCTTCCCTTCTTCCTCGACGGCGTGGCGCTCTGGCTTCAGATCCTCCCAAGTGGAGCTGACGAAAACGCGGACAATGTGCGGCGGCATTGCGGGTCTGGCACTGTCTCAGTTTCATTTTCCCATCCTGTAAGATACTTCATGTATGATGGAAGAGACGTGTCTCCTCGTGACTTCATCATGATATTCTGGATTAAGGTTGACGAGTCGATATAAAATAGTTAACATAAAAGCCGTTATGTGCACCATTTTGTCCAGACCATGAACTCTGACCTCGTCCCCTTCCATCCGTCGGCCATCTCGCCGGCGGAATCGATCCCGCTACCGGTCGTCATCCTGGACGCTGGCGCCGCTGCCGGCTGGCGCTTCCTGGAGTTCTTCACGGCCAACATTCCCAACGACAACACCCGCGCGGCCTACTTCCGCGCCGTCGGCCGGTTCTTCACCTGGTGCCAGGCCCGAGGCCTGGACCTCCACGCGATCACGCCCGTCCACGTGGCCGCGTACTTCAAGACCCACCCCGGCTCGGTGGCCACGAAGAAGCAGCACCTGGCCGCGCTCCGGATGCTCTTCGACTACCTGATCGTCGGCCAGGTCATGCCGACGAACCCTGCCCACGCCGTCAAGACCGAGAGGCTCGTCGTCCGCTCCGGCAAGACGCCGGTGCTCACCGACGGCGAAGTCCGCGCGCTCTTCGAGTCGATCCCGGACCAGCGGGTGATCGATCTGCGTGACCGCGCTCTCGTAGGGGCGATGTTCTATACCTTCGGGCGGGTCGGCGCTGTGGTGGGGTTTAAGGTGAAAGACTACGTCTCGCTCGGCGTGCGCCAGGGCCTGCGACTCCACGAGAAGGGCGGTAACTGGCTGGAGGTGCCCGTGCATCACCAGCTGGAGGAATTCCTGGAGGCGTACCTTGACGCGGCCGGCATCCGACACGACCGGGACGGGGTGCTCTTCCGCGCGGCCAACCCGCGCCGATGTCTCACCGAGCGCCCGCTCGACCGCTCGTACGTCTTCCGGATGATCCGGCGACGGGCCGGCAAGGTCGGCATCCCTCCGGATCGCGTGTCGTGTCACACGTTCCGAGCCACGGGCATCACGAACTACCTGTCGCACGGCGGCACGTTGGAGATTGCTCAACGGATCGCTGGCGGTGCCGGAAACGTCGTCCAGCACGCCGAGATCAGCCAATTCGTCGATGGCCCCGGCCTTTGCCCTCATGGTCTCGGTTTTCGCTTCGGCCCTCGGCCCCCTGGCGATGGGTGTGCTGATGGATTTTGGGGTCTCGGTCGAATCCATTTGCGGCCTCTTCGCCCTTTACGGCATGGCCGCGACTCGATTGCGGGCCCGTCCACGGGTCCGACTTCGACCATGTCAGCAGGCGCTTTGCGTCGGTCTGCAAGAGTTCGGCGGCCAGCATCGATCGACCGCTCATGCGCCGGTAGATCGACTCGAAGAGCTCCTCCTCAGTGCCGTCGAAAAAGAGAATCCAGACCCTCGATGTCGGTACGCCCCGCTCGTCGA
>JADFRS010000016.1 GCA_022561145.1 Gemmatimonadota bacterium | reverse complement strand
GGAAGATTCCACGCTCCGTCTGCGGGCCGTGCGCGTGTCCGAGCGACGCGATGTAGACGATGTCCGGGTTGGTGGGGTGGATCACCACCCGGCTGATTCGACCGGTCGCGTCGAGTCCCATGTGCTGCCAGGTCTCCCCGGCGTCGGTCGACTTGTAGACGCCGTCGCCCACCGTGACGTTCGAGCGGATGTGCGGTTCCCCGGTGCCGGCCCATACCACGTTCGGGTCGGAGAGCGAAACCGCCAGTGCGCCGATCGCGTGAGAGTCCTGGTCGTCGAACACCGGCCGCCAGTTGAACCCGGCGTCCTCGGTCTTCCAGAGGCCGCCCGAAGCCGCTCCCACGTAATACGTGAGCGGATCACCGGCCACGCCGGAGACCGATGCGATCCGGTTCCCCACCGGGCCGATGTGCCGGTAGGTAAGGGCCGCGAGTTGCTCAGGGGGCACCGTCTGCGCTTTGATGGCATGTGGGAGTACGGGGACGAGCAGAACGCTGAGCGCGCACGCGCTCCGGACGATCGACCTATGCATAATGAGACTCCTGTGTGCGGGATTGAACGTGGGTTATCTTTGCCGGAAGCGCCTTCGTTGCCGGTCTGCGATTTCGACCAGACGCCTCAATTCCATGATTGGCTCCTCGTGGTCGTCGACCTGGAGCCTGAGCACCACGTCGTTGTTCAGCCACACGCCGCCATCCTCCTTGACGATCAGCATGGCCGCCGACTGCATGCCTCGCCGGTCGCCGCCGGCCACTTGGCCGGCCTCGAGCGCGGCGAGGAGCCGGAGTGAGAGGTGGCCTTCAGTCTCTTGGAACGCGCGCACCATCTCCGGGACCACGTCGGGTCCCGCAAGGATGTTGCCCTGCGCCGAGACGTAGGTGCCGATCTCCTGTCCGGCCCAATCGCTGGCCTGCGGACCGGTGTGTGTGGCCACGTCACCGTCCGCGGTCATCACCGAGAATTGGCGGCCCTCCTTGGTCCAATTCTCTGGCCGGGGATCCGGATCGTCCGCGAGCACCTGCGCCAGGACTTCGGCGGCGGACAGGCCCTGCCTGAGCAGTGCCAATGCCTGCGGTCCATAGCTCACGTCCACGATCGCCTGGGTCGCGACCACCCCGACCCCGGCCTCGGCCCACAGCACACCGTTCCCTACGGAAAACACGCGTGACTGGACGGCTCCACCCACCTCGCCGGTTTCTGGGTCGTAGCCGAGGATCGAGAACGTGGCGACGGGCGGCCACGGTTCGGCCGATCGGACCTTGTCCACTTGTTGAGCCTCGACCGTGTTTGTGATCCCCTGCAGCGAAACGATCAACGCCACCGTCATCAGCCAGGATGTGGTCTTGCTCCTCATCGTGATCCCCCTCGTTTCCTCGATTGTTGTGATCGGGTCAGTCCGCCGTAGCCGCCTCGATGCCTTTCTGCTCGTTCACCGTCAGGAGTAGAAGGCCTCCGACGATGAAGAATATCAGGACAGTGCTGACCCCCACACGCAGCCCGTAGGCATGGGTCAGAATTCCCAGCAGCAGGGGACCGAGAAAGGCGGTCGCCTTGCCGGAGAAAGCGAAGAAGCCGAAGAACTCGGACTGGTGCCTCTGGGGGACGAACCGGCCCATCAACGAGCGGCTGGCTGACTGATTGGGTCCCGCGAAGATTCCCACCAGGATCGCCCCCACCCAGAGCCAGGCTCGGTCGGGCGCCACCACGGCGGTCACCGTCCCAACGGACAGTCCCACGAGGCTCACCAGGATCGTCGTTCTGGCCCCCACGCGGTCGTCGAAGAACCCGAACGCCCAGGCGCCAACACCCGCCGTGAGGTTGATCGCAATTCCCAATACGAGGACCTCGGAGAGGGTCATCGCGAACGTGCCCATTGCGTAGATACTGGCGAACGCGAATATCGTGACCAGTCCGTCGTTGAAGACGAGCCTGGCAAGCAGGAACTTGACGACCTCCCGGTACTCGGTAATCTGGCGCAGTGTGTTCTTCAGTTCTCCCCAAGCGCCTTTGAGATCCACCCCCGACCCACTGCCCTTGGTGTCCGGAACGTAGAGAAAGAGCGGGATGCTGAAGAGCAGGAACCAGGCACCCACCAGCAGGTTCGTTGCCCGAAAGTTGAAACCCTCTTCGGTTCCAAGCGGTAACCAGGGGGCTCCCCCGAAACCGATGAACCCGAACAACGCCAACACCAGGCACACCACGCCCCCGACATATCCGAGGGACCAGCCGTAGCCCGAGATGCGCCCGATCTGGCTCTTTGGCGCCAGATCCGGCAGGAATGCGTTGTAGAACACCATGCTAAGTTCGAAAGCCACATTGGCGATCACGAAGATCGTGAGCGCGATCAACACGGCGTTGGCCTGGCTCGGCCGGACGAAAGCCAGGCCCATCGTAGCAACGATGCAAAGGAGCGTGGTAACCAACAGCCAGCGCTTGCGCCCGCCGCCGCGGTCCGCTACCGCCCCCATGATGGGCGAGAGCAGCGCAATCAGGATCGAGCTCACCACGATGGCACGTGACCATAGTAGCGTGCCGACGTCCGGGTTGGGAGCGAACGCAGCCGCGAAGTAGGCCGAATAGAGGAACGTGACGACCAGCGTTGTAAACGCTGAATTGGCCCAGTCGTAGAGGCACCAGGATTGGACTGCTCGCCTGCTGACGGCCCCTTTCGATCCGCTCTCGGCCATGTTCATCTCCCAGAACCGATGGCCCGGCCGATGCGCGAGCCGAGCGCCGACACCAGGCCCTGCGTGATGGTGAATGTGGCGATCCCCGAGACCCCCTCTCCAGCACCGGTGGAGAACTCGTCCATCACGGCGCTGATCACGGCTCCGGCCACGGCGCCAACCACGCCACCGATCACAGCGCCCGTCAATGATGGGCTGGTGTTTCCGAGGCGGCCACCGATATGGACCCCTGCGCCCGCGCCGAGCGAGCTGGTCAACCACATTGCGCCGAATCCTTCGAACATACATGAGAGGTCGTCACCGCAGTTGTCGGGGCGGAAAATCGCGAGCCCCAGTCCCAGCCCCGCCAGCGAGCCGAGGGTGCCACCGGCCCACTCGGTGATGAACACTGGTGCGCGGTTCGTGGACGCTTGCTGCGCGACTTGCTCGGATAGCAGAGCCCGGGCCGGGCTCACCTCATCGGCGCCTTGAGCCAAGGCGGCGGAAGGCCCCGCAAGTGTGCATACGAGGACCACGGCCACGCACAGTGCGTTGGCACAGCCGTCGGTCCAGCGTCGCACACGCGCGTCCACCGTCACAGGACGAATCCCATCACCAGATAGAGCGAGAGCGCTCCGCCCGCCGCGATCAGCGCGTACGGTAACTGGGTTCGTACGTGATCGATGTGATCGGACGCCGACGCGAGCGAGGCCACGATCGTGCTATCCGAAATGGGGGAGCAGTGGTCTCCGAAAATTCCTCCGCCCAAGGCTGCAGCGAGCGTGAGCCCCACGTGCAGGTCGAGCAACGCCGCCATCGGGATCACGATCGGGATCATGATCGCGAACGTGCCCCACGAGGTGCCGGTCGAGAAGGCCGTGACGCAAGCGATGAGGAAGACGATGGCCGGTACGAACCCCGGGTTGACGCTGGCCTCGGCGACCTGCGCCAAGAACACTCCGGTACCCAGCGCACGCTGTGTGGCCGAGATGGTGAACGCGAGCGCGAGCACGATCACCACCGGTACGAGACCCTGGATGCCCTTGATCGTGTAGGCCGTCGCCTCTTTGACCGACATGATGCCTTGGACCTGATAGAGCACCGTGGCCAAGAGCAGGCCTACGATCACCCCCCACAGAACACCGTCCACGCCGCTGCCGCTGAGCAGGTTCCCATCGGGTGCACGCGTCAGCCACAGCACGATCGGGACGGTTACGACCATCGCGACCACCGGAGCCACCATGTTGATCGCCCGTTTGGGAATCCCCGCCTTGGCCGCCAGCTCCGACACGTCACCCGACATCATCGGTTCGGCCCCGTCGCGGAGCAGTTTGCCCTCGACCAGAACACGGTGTTCAGCCTCGCGCATCGGTCCGATATTCCAGTCGGTCACCGCTACGAAAAAGACCAACAGGATGGCCAGGATCGCATAGAAGTTGAGCGTTAGTGCAGAGATGAGTAGCCCGTTGGCGTTGGCGACCCCTTCTGCCAACAGGAGGCTCAAGATGTAGGCACCCCACGCGTTGATGGGGATCAGGAGCTGCTTGGGCGCGCATGTCGCGTCGATGATGTAGGCCAACTTCTCACGCGAGATCTTGGCCCGGTCGAACAACGGACGCGCCACTGACCCCGAGACCAGCAGCCCGAAGTTCGACTCGAGAAAGAGGACCATGCTCGTCATCACCGCGACGAGCCTCACGCTCACTCGACTCTTGCCCAAGCCCAGTCGGTCCACCCACTCGATGAAGCCTTCTCTGCCGCCGGAGGCCTGCGTGAGCGTGATGATGCCTCCGATCAAGACCGAGAAAAGCAGCGTTTTCGCGTTTCCCGGATCCGTGACCGCGACGAGGAAGACCTCCACCGACTGGATCAGACCCGTGATCGGGTTCATCGAGTTCATGATCGTCCAGCCGATCCAGACGAAGAGCCCGAGCGAGATGTAGACTTCGCGCGTTTTGATCGCGAGTGCGATCGCGATGACCGGTGGTACGATGGAGAGCCAACCGACTGTTTCCATACAGTGTCTCTTCAACCAGGTCCGAGGAATGGCGGGGCAATGTAGACGGTGGAGGCCGGACTCGCCTCCTCACTCGATGGGCAGCACCTCGGCCTCCCTCAAAAAAACCCGCATCTCGGCCCAGTAATCGTCCCAGTTCGGCGGGCAATCGTTGTGTCCACACCGGTAGCTGACCAGGCGCCCATGCATCGCGGCCTCCGAGAGCATCTGACCATGCGAGTAGGGAATAATGTTGTCGTTTATCCCGTGAATGATGAGAACGGGGCCGTCATAGGCGGCCACGGCCGCACGGTTGTCGTAGCGATCCTTCGCCAAGAACCCCGGCAATCGGTAGAGCTGCCACGCGAGCGCGGCCACGCTCGAGAAACTGGACTCGAGCACGAGCGCGGCCACCTGCCGCCGGCCGGTGAGCGCCGCGGCCGGTCCGCCTCCGAGCGAGCGTCCCATGGCGACGATCCTGTCTCCGTCGACGTCGTCTCGCGCGGCGAGCCAGTCGTAGGCATCGACCACTGTGTGTACGATAGTCGTCTCGTTCGGCACCCCCTCGGAGCGGCCGTATCCAGGATACTCCACTAGAAGAAGGCTCACGCCCATCTGCCGTAACGGCTCCAGAAGCAAAGGCCAATTGTCGATGAGCTCCGCGTTGCCGTGCGTGAAGATCAACGCCGGCGATCGTGCCGTTGCGGAATCACGTATCGCGGGCAGATACCACCCTTCCGCCTTGACCTCGGGGGCGCCCAGCCAAATACGCTCGAAGCCCGGCACGGAGTCGGGAACCGGGCCGGCAGCCCGTAGTTGCACACCCACATAGGTGATTTGCCGTTGCATCAGGAAGAAGAACGCCCCGTACACGAGGTAGGCCACCACGGCGATGCTGAGGGCCGAGATGGCGAGTCGGGCACCGCTCATGCGGCCAAACCGATCACCAGAGGGACGATCAACCAACGGGCGGGCCCAAGCGTTCGCGGGATGTCTATCTCAAACGGATCCCGGCCAGCGCGCCCTCGATCAGCGTGTAGGCGGCTTCGCGCGAAAGGCCATCGAGGTCACGCTCATTCGCCGGTGTCGAGGCGAGTCCGAGAGCGGCGACCTTCTCGTATCGGAACATCTCCGTGAGCGCTGCGGCCAACTCCTTGCTGGTAGGGCCGTCGGGGACAGTCAACGGGTGCCCGGAGACCTCGCGAGGGTCGAGCACATCCATGTCGATATGCACGTAGATGATGTCCGTGAGTTCCGACAACCTGCGCATCTCGGCATGAAGCCTCGCGGAGCGCTCCCGAAAGTCATCCGTCGTCAGCACCGTGGCGTCGGAATCCTCAATCAACTCGCGCTCGAGCGGGTCGAGGTCGCGCACGGCGCCGAGAACGATGTGCTCGGTCGGTATGGCCGGTTCGAGCCCTGACTCGAGGCGGAGATTTCGGAGCGCCATCCCGGCCGACACAGCCACGGGCATGCCGCCGAGCATGCCGCTGAGCGTGGTCTCCGGAGTGTTGAAATCTCCGTGCGCGTCGATGAACACCAGGCCGACTTTGCGCAGGCGCCCCGAGGGATCGGAGTGCTGAAGGCCGCCGAGGATACCGATGACCGAAGTGCAGTTGGCCAGCAGACCCACCGACAGGAATCCCTCCCGCTCGTTTTCGGCGACCATCTCCGCCAGATGTCCGTTTGCCATGCCCATGCGGTGCCACTCGCCGTATTGAAGGGCTTCCTCTTCGGTGAGGCGGACCGTCTGAGTCGCCTTGAGGTCGACCCCGCCCCGCGTGATGCGCGCGGCGAGCCCCCCAGCCTCCAGATAGTCGGGGGAATCGGAGAGTTCCGGAACGTTGCGTGCCCCCGAGTAGGGCATCTTGATCAGGGCCACGCGGGTCTTGCCGTCGGCGGTCTGATACCTTTGCCCAGACCCGGCCGCGGGCAGCAACAACAGGGATGCCAGTATCATGGTCGTCGTCTTCAGGGTGGTTCTCCTACGCTTCGGCATCACGCCGGATCTGGGGTTGGTTGGGTCGCGGGGCCTTCGGGCACGGGAATGTCCACAGGGCGTTCCGGGGTTGGCGGTGGGATGGCACCCAGGTCGAAGTGCCGCTCTTGTTGAGCCTCTTCGCTGGCGTCACGCCCTCGGATGAGCCCGGAGGGCAGCCGCTGTGTGGACTTCCCCAGCAGCCGGGCGAGGCCCGTGGTGCCCGCTTCGAGGATCTCCGAGACCATACGGACGGACACCGCCGAATCGCCGTCGCGCAACGTCCGAAGGCTGGAGAGGTCTTCCAGGCTCACCTTGAGCCTGCTCAGGCTGCGTACCGATTGTGGATCCTTGTCCAAGGCTTCGCGGCACTGCGTCCCGAGGTTGACGAGAAGCGCCTTGGTGAAACGCGATATCGGATCGGTCGAGCGAATGCCGGCGATGATGCCGAGGAGTTCGTCGGTCTCTATCCGCTGCGGCCCGCCCTGCCAGATCCATACGGCGCGTTCGAGGGAATGGAGGACGCTCCATGCCAACTCGCGTGCCTTATCCTGCAGTCTCCGTCGCTCGAACAGCCACTCGACCACCGCCACCGTGACCAGGATGCCGAAGACCTCGGTCCCTAGATTCGTCAGCAGTCCACCGGTAGGGGTAGCGGCTCCCAACATGAGCCCCCCCCCGATGAGAGCGACCGATACGAAAAGGAACGAGGTGGCGACGATAAGGCGAATCAAGAGTTGCTACTCACTCACCTGGGTGTACGGGTGCCGGAAGGCCGTGTCTGAGCAAGTTGAGGTGGCAGGGGGGCCGGCACAAGCGCTTGCGAGCGGTCAAACGTTGCCGGAAAACCCCTGTGCCAGATATCCGTCCAGGTCGGGTCCATCCTTGTTTCGGAGCACATGCAGGAGCCAGGCCTCGCGCTCGAATGCCTGAATCCTCAGCTCCCACACACAAGTGGATTCCCCGGAACCCGTGATATCGTTGAAGCGTGTAGGTGCCTCGGGCTGAGCGCGGAAGACATGGTGGCGCAGCTCGTTCACTCGTTCCCACCAGGCCACGGTCACGGTGTTGAAGAACGCAGGGGCTTCGTGGACGATGACGAACGCGGCGCCGTAGCGCTCCGCGGTGAGGGGAGGATGCGGTAGGCACGACACGGCGATCTCTCGTGCGGCCTCGACCAGCCTCGGATGCGGCCGCTCGTCCTCTGTGGAGATGCCGTACATCTTTACCGCCCACCCGCCTTGCGTCCAAAGCTCGAGGAAGCGTACTGGTCGCACGGTATGGGTGAGGGTGGACGGGTCGAACCCTTCGGTGTCCTTCTTCGCTTTCGGCATGCGCCTTCGGACGGCTGGGGTGGGGGGCTGTTCGCCGGCGGTTTACTCCTAGACATACACCCGAAGTGTCGCGGGCGATACCACGGGTCGAGCGTCGTGCAGCGACTCCGCTCGTACTGGGACTCGAATGCGAACGCATTGATTATCATGTTACCATGGTAGCGATAGATTACGGTCCGTGGACTGGACAGTACTCCGCAGGGACCGGAGAAAGTGTTGAGTGGACACGCGCTCGATACTGATGCGGACCTCTGGGGCTATATGCGACGGGCCTCACAGGAGCTGTGTAGCCCGGCCGATTCGGAGTGATCAGCGGTGGGGATCGCGGGGGCGATCGAGGGAACGACAAGTCCTGAAGTTTGAACCCTTTTTCCCAGGATCGACTGTTCCTGGGTGCCCCGGTCCACCCAAGCGTTCCCGCCATGATTGTGAGCCCCCCCATTCGTCAGTGCTGGCACGATTCCTGTACCAGTTTTCCCGGACTCCTCCTCATAGGGAGGAAGACGGCCTAGGCCCAGGCCAGCACATTCGGAGGTGAGTCATGATGGTACGTAGTCTTCGAGTTCCAGGAAGTGTAGCGCTTTCCCTGCTCGTCGCTCTCGCGGCGTGTGGTGATGGCTCGACCGGACCCGATGCCAGCGCCGACGGCCGAACTCAGGTAACGCTGTCCGCTGTTTCGACCCAGGCGCTGGGTGGTGGCAGCGGGGCTGCTGCTGCCGCAACCATCTTCGAGGACGGCCAGGGCAACACGCTAGAGCTCACGCGGGTCGCTCTGGTGATTCGCGAGATCGAGCTCGAACGGCAGTTCGACGAATGCGAGGACGACTTCTCGAATAACAATTGCGAGGAGTTCGAGATAGGACCGTTCTTGCTGGAATTGCCGTTGGACGGCAGCGTGATCGGGATCGGGGACGTGGACGTTCCACCCGGGTTCTACGACGAGCTCGAGTTCGAGGTCCACAAGCCCAGCGACGACACGCCTGATGATCTAGCCTTCCTCGAGGCCCATCCTGAATTCAAAGACGTGAGCATATGGGTGGAGGGCGTATTCAACGGCGGAGACCCATTCACCTTCCTGCAGGACCTGAATGAGGATCAGGAAATCGACCTGGATCCCCCGCTAGAGGTTACTGCGGAGTCGCCCCCACTCAACCTGACGTTGGAGTTCGACGTGTCAGTCTGGTTCAGAGACGGTTCGGGCATCCTCGTCGACCCCGTGAGTGCAAACAAGGGTGGCGAGAACGAGGATCTGGTGGAGGAGAACATCAAAAGGTCCATCGAGTTGTTCGAGGACGATGATCGTGATGGTCACCGAGACGACGACGACTGAGGCGGTGTTGGCTAGGGCGAACCATGCAGGGGCCCGGCCGCGGGGTCGGGGGGGCTTTTTTTCCGGTGCCGATGTCTGCTACGCCGGCTTGGTCAGCCAAAACTGATACATAGCGGTGAAGGTGCCCGGGTTGGCGACTTCGTATTCATGCCAGCGGTCCAACGAACGCTCAGACCCCGGCTCGGGGAACATCTTCCTGAAGTCACGGCGTATTTTTGCGGGCAGTTCGAAACCCAACAATTCAAGGCCGAGGTCGCGCACGATCTCTTGAATATCCGGTAACGTGAAGCGGTGCTCCTGGACGTGGAAAAGGAGGTCTCTGCACTCGTCCAGCAGGTAGAAATCGCGCCACGTGAGCACCGGGTTCTGTCGGCCATCGAGAGCGTCGCCGATGAGCTCCCGGCGGCACATCCTAATGTCGTCGTCGAGCGACCCGTAGCCCTGTTCGGCGATCCAGTAGCGCACATCGACCACAGGTCTCCGGGCCAGCTCGCTGTAGAGGGCGATCCGCATGAGGCCGCCGACCTCGAGCAGGTCCGTCAGGATTCGCCAGCCCGCGACCGGGTCCTCCATATGGTGCAGGACGCCGGCGCATTCGACGATCTGGAAACGCTCGGTCCAATCAGCGAGCGTGAGAATGTCGGCCTGGAGCAACTCGACGTTCGGACAGCCGTACTCGTTCACTTTCCTGAGCGCGTAGGCCAGGCTCGAGGCGCTGAGGTCGACACCCGTGATGTGGACGCCCTGGAACCGCCTATGGGTCTCGACCACCTGTCGGCCAGTCCCACAACCCGCGATCAGTAATCGCGGTGCGTCGAACCGCCGATCCAGCTCTAGCTCGGCGTCGGGGAACAATCCCGCCATGACGACTCCCACCGGTTGAGGATCCCTCAGGTTGATGGACCTCCAGCGGGGGTAAGGGCTCTCCTCGTACTGCTCTTGGACGGCCTGGGAAACCGCGCCTTGGGCGGCGCCGATCGACCGTATGGTGCCGATGAGCTCCAGCTCTTCGAGTGGCTCGGCGATCTGTTGCTCGAGGATTGCGGTGAAGCTCTCGCTGACATGCGAGGTTCCGAGGCTCACGACTTCGGCGATCTGGTCCCAGGCCACGAGGGGGAAGTAGCTCGCCAGCACGCCAATGGCTTCCCGGTGTGATGGGTCGCTGGCGACCCCCTTGTCCGCCAGCCCGAGCGCGAGGCTCTCCACCATGTCACGTTCCTCGTCGGTGACGAAGAAGACATACCCGTTGAGATAGCAATGCCTCGCAAGTGCGAAAATGAGCTCGGAGCGTGACAGAGCTGGTCCGTCATCGAGGGTGGCCGCAAGCGCCGCTTCGAGCAGTGCGCGCCGCACACCGGTCAGCAGGATTTCCATTCCCGGATCCGGGAGGGCGACCCGCCCTAGTGCGGCCAGGAGGAGGGGGTCCGACAGCGACTCGAGCGACTTGGGGTTCCTGAGCGCCTCGGCCAAGGGCGCCTCGGCACGCTGGCTGGCGAGGTCGAGCAGTTCGCCGACTGGCTGGTGTTGGCGCAGCAGGTGTGCTGCGGCCCGTGCGAGCCGTTGGTGCTCGATCCCATCCTTGAGAAAACAGGTTCGCAGCACTTCGCGGAGAACCGGAACGTCACTGGCGCGAGAGAAGTTGGCCATCGCGAAGGCGTCGGTGAAGGAAATCCACGCGGCCTGATCGTCGGGACGATGTTGCACCCATGTCCAGAGCGTTTGCAGCTCCTCCAGGTCGCGACCCATGAGGCTCAGGGTCAGGGAGAGGTTGTGGAGGATGTGTCCGTTCCCCGGCGCGAGCTCCAGCGCGGCCCTCAGTGTTTCTTCGGCGCGGTCCAACTCATTTGCCTCGCGGTAGGCGAGGCCGAGATTGGTGAGGAATTCCGCGTTGCGAGGGTCCGTGTGAACGGCGAGACCTATGAGTTCGACCGCCGTAGCCGCGTCACCGGAACGCGCGGCGAGAACACCCAGAAGGTTCAACGCGGCGGCATGGTTGGGCCATTCTTTCAATATCACCCGACAACGCTCGCCGGCTTCCCCCAGCGCACCCCGCCGGAAAAGGTCTACGGCCCCATCGAACGACTCCGCCAGCCCGCCGTTCGTCGGGCTGCCGTTCTGACCGGTCTGCATGGCGACTCCATTTAGTCCTCCTCCCAGGTATCGGCCTCGAACCCGAAAAGCCGTAGGTCGGGAGCGGTCCATGCGTCGCGTGCGAGACCAGCCTTCTCGCAAAGCCGGGCCAGGAACTCCTCGCGGTCCCAGCCGAAGGCGCTCGGAACGTGTGGCAGGAGCAACGAGGAGCCGCGCTCTCCGGTGATAAGGACTCCGTGCCGGCCCACCTCGATCTCGCTCGCCTCGATCGGCAAGAGCGGGTCCAGGGCGCTGATCGCGATGGTCAACGAGGAGAGTTCGCCGGGGGTGACCGGGGCGAAGCGTGGGTCGGCGGTTGCCGCCGACACTGAGGCGCGGCCGACGGATTGGAACAATGGCCATCTCGGCTTGGACTCGCCGATGCAACCCCTCAGGTCCCCTGTAGCACGCACGCGCAAAGTCACAAAAGACGCGCGGATGTCCGTGATCGCGAGCGAGCCGACCGGATCGGGCGGGAGTGGATCGCCACCCAGGTGAGCCTCTAGCGTACTCCGTGCGTATCGGAGTAGCGCCTTGCGGTCGGCCGGGGCAAGAACGTTCAGGGTGCTAGAATCCGATGTTCAGTGCCACGCGGATTCCGAAGACTCGCCCCGAGCTGTCCGAGTCGGGCCGCTCCACGCTGTCAACTTCCACATCACCGAACGAGACTCGGTAGAACGGTGCCGCCACTTCGACTGCTAGCCGGCTAGCGAAGGGAATGCGCAAACCCACGAAGCCTCCGAAACCCACGCCATTGCCGGCGCGGTGGCCCGAGGGGGCGGTAATCGACTGTCTCAGCCACCCGACCCGTCCCGCGATGAACGGCTCGACTGCCCCACCGGTGGCAAGCGCCAGGCTGGGCTCGACGAAGATCGCCAGCACGGTCCAGTCGTCGCCCGAGAAGTCCACTCCGTTCGAGTTCCACTGGCCCCCGAACGCGAGATACAAGCGCTCACCGGCCGCGAACCGCACCGCGATGTCCAGGCCAGGGCCGGCCTCGGTTTCCCGAAAATCGTCGTCGCCCGGGTTGTACCAACCGGCTCCGACACTGATGTGGTGCTGTTGCGCGGCGCCATCGCCGGCGAAAAGTGAGATTCCGAGCGCAGCGCCCATGGTGAGTAGTGCCAGGTGACCGCAGTCGGCGACGGCCCTCGAGGCGATTACCGGATGGACATGCATGGGGGTGCCTCCTCCCACTCTCGGGGCTTCCGGGCGGGCACTCCAAGGCCTGGACTGACGTCGTATGGAAGGACGATACTCAGAGTGTGATCACGGGTCGAGGGTCGCAGTGGGAGAGGGGGTCATCAAGAACACTCTTGCCTCGGTCCGGCGCACACGCCCATCTTGAGCTCTGTCACCCCCCCCAGACTGCTTCCACTGATGTGAGGACATCCTCTTTCTGGAACTACCACCACCACCACCGAGAGCTGAGGTAACGAGCGATGCGCATCACCGGCACTGTGAAATGGTTCGACGAGAAAAAAGGCTTTGGGTTCCTTCAGAAGGATGATGGTAGTGGCGACTGCTTCGTTCACCACTCCGCTATCCGCGGAGAGGGCTTCAAGACGCTGAACGAGGGAGAGAAGGTCGAGTTCGAGATCGTTGAAGGGCAGAAAGGCCCGGCCGCGGCCGACGTGACCCGAGTAGACGCAGAAGATTAGCCTCGGGGCGGTCCCGCCGGACCGCCGCTCCGGGAGGCTCATCACCATACCAGACTCGTGCTCCAGTTCCCGGGCAAATGTCTGGAACTCCAGAAGGGTAGCGGGCTGCAACCGCGAAGGCTCTTTAGCACGGCCGCCGAACTGGTAGAAGGTCTGCTCTTCCCGCGTGGAGAGGCCTGGCGATTTTCCCCCGCTTCCTGCGTAGGCTATGTTAGTTCGTCCCAGCTTCGGCCTGCCGTCTCCAGCCGGGAGCTCTGGGCCTCGGAGCGCGTTACGGAGCGCCCGATCCTCCCCGAACCTTTCACCCTCGAGTCATGACCTGGCAACGAATTCTCTTCGGAGTCTACCTCTTCGGACTCGTCCTCATCACAGTGTACTCGTTGTTTCAGGCTCATCTGTTGATTCACTACTACCGATGGGTGCGAAAGCGCGACCGGCTGATCGCTCCACCAATACCTGAAGGGGCTCCCGACCTACCGTACGTTACCGTTCAGATTGCGCTTTATAACGAGCGTACGGTCGCTGCGCAGGTCATCGACGCTGTTGCTCGGTTCGAGTGGCCCCCGGATCGGTTGGAGATTCAGGTGCTGGACGACTCCACGGACGAAACCGCGCGAATCGTGAGCGACAAGGTCGAGGAGTGGCGTGCCAAGGGGCTCGACATCAAGGCTCTCCGTCGCCAGGAACGGGCGGGGTTCAAGGCGGGCGCCCTCGCGGCGGGCACCGAGGCTGCGAGAGGGGACTACATCGCGATCTTCGACGCTGATTTCCTGCCCAGCCCGGACTTTCTGCGACGCATGATGCCCTACTTCGAGGATCCGAGCGTGGGGATCGTCCAGGGTCGTTGGGGTCACCTGAACCTGCGCCACTCCTTCATCACGCGTATGCAGGCGATTCTACTGGACGGATTTTACCACGTGGAGCAGCCGGGCCGGGCGTTCGCCGCTTATCTCATTCGCTTCAACGGTTCGGGTGGGATCTTGAGGAAGGCCTGCATCGAAGACGCCGGTGGATGGTCCGGGGAGACCCTGGCTGAGGACCTCGACCTCTGCTTCCGGGCACAGCTCGGCGGCTGGAAAATTCACTATGCGCACGATGTGGTGGCCGAGGCGGAATTGCCATTGTCCCTGGACGACTTCAAGGAGCAGCAATTTCGGTGGACGAAGGGGAAGGCGCAGGTACTCCGAAAGCTGAACGGCCGCCTGTTCCGCGCCCGTCTCCCGCGCTTGGTGAAAGCACATGCCTACGCGGATATCTGCAACATATTCGTGTACCTGGCGGCCTTCATCTGCACGGTCCTCAGCGTTCCCTTGGCCTGGATTGTTTATGGGACCGGAACCTTCCCGGACTACATCATCGATACTTCGTTCGGGCTCATAAGCCTATTCATATGGATGCACTTTGTGGCTGTGGTTCTTGGGTACCACATGGAGGGGAAGGTCCGGCGTGCCTGGGCGTTCGCGTGGCTGTTCCCGGGCACGCTGATGACGCTGCTTGGCATCATGTTCTACCAGACGGTCGCCCTCTTTCAGGGTTTCTTCGGCGGCCCGGGCGAGTTCGTGCGTACTCCTAAGCGGGGAGCCCAAGGCGTGGCCTCCGGCTACCGGTCTTCCCACCCGTTGGCTGTGACGGTGATCGAATCGCTGTTCACACTCTACTTTGGAGCGGCGCTATGGATGGACTACCAGATCGGTGCCGTCGCCTTTGTGCCGTTGCACGTCGCGCTGATGGCAGGCTACGCGTTCGTGGCCGGGTACTCTCTTGTGGCCAGGGTTGGCGCGTGGGTGGGCGCGGCTAGAGCGGAAGAGAAACCAAGCCCGCTGCAGGCCGCGTGAAACCACGAATGTGCCCCGGATCGCGAGGTCCGGGTGAATCTCAAGAAGCAAGAGGCCGCCCCGAGCGATCGGGGCGGCCTCCAGAGGGCCGAAGGCCCGGTGCTTATAGGAACTACTAGATTCGAACGACGTTCTCCGCGGCCGGGCCTTTGGTGCCCTCGACCACTTCGAACTCAACCTGGTCACCCTCGTTGAGGGTTTTGAATCCCTCAGCCTGGATGGCGGAGTGGTGGACAAAACAGTCCTTTTCACCCTCCCCCTCGGGCGTAATGAATCCAAATCCCTTTTGGTCGTTGAACCACTTAACCGTTCCCTTGGTACGCATCATCCTACTCCTTGGTGTTTGTCACGGTCGGAGTCCGGACGAACCGCACCTTCCGACGTGCTGACATGCGCGGTGACTCCCCCGCGCTGGGCCCCCCGGTGGTTGACCGGGGGTAACAAGAAAAGGGAGACCTAATGAGACAGGCCCCCCGTAGTTTCCGTACTGTTGCCAAATCTTCTCTTTGTTGAAAACGTCTACATATGGTGGCGGACTGTGTTCATTGGGTCAAGTGTTTGTCGTGCGCGAGGGAGCACTATCTCCCGTGCCAGGCGGCGAGCACCTCCGCCTCGCGTGCGAGCGAGATGCCCGACCTTAGTTCGGCCTGACGTTCCGGCGGGCGCGAGAAGTGGTATTCGAGCGTATCCAGCGTCGTTTGGGCGAGCGATCGGAACGTGAGCCCGCGTTCCACCTCGGGGGTCAGATCGAACCTGGCGAAGCCCTCGAAGCCATCATGCGGCGGCCTCCAGACCGGCATCTCGCGGTAGGGCCGGATTCCGTGATCCGCCAAGAAATCAGCGTCGACCCAGGTGAACTCGGTCTCGGACGTGGTAACAGCTCGGATCCCGTATAGAAGCTGGGCCATGGGCCTGGGGTTGGCCGGACCGACCACATTATAGGTCCCGGTGTGTCCGTCCTCAGCCATGCGGATCATCCATTCGGTGAAATCACGGACGTCGATGATCTGCACCGGATCCGACCGCTCGCCTGGTGCGAGGACCTCGCCACCCTTGTGGATGCGCACGGGCCAGTAGGTGAATCGGTCGGTTTGGTCGCCGGGTCCGATGATCAAACCCGGTCGGAAGATGGTGGCTCTCCCAGGAAAGACGCGGCGGGCTTCGTTTTCCGAGAGCACCTTCGCCAGACCGTAGGGGAACCGTTCGGCGTCCGGGCTCACTCCGGTGGACTCGAACGTGTGCGTGGGAGCATCGGCGGTCATCGGAATTCGGCTGGTATCCGAGTAGGCCGACCTGGATGAGACGTACAAGTAGCGGTCTACGGAGTCTCTCAGCAGTTCTGCCGAGAGTTTTACCCAATCAGGCCGGGCAGTGGAGTTGTCGATCACCACATCCCACCTGCGACCCTCCAGCGCACGCAGATCGTCGTTGCGGTCACCGACGAGCCTCTCCACCTCCGGGAACAGATGGGTGTTGGTTCGGCCCCGGTTGAAGAGCGTAACCGTGTGTCCTCGCTCGAGCGCGTAGGCCACCTGATGTGGGCCGATGAAACCCGTGCCGCCGAGGATCAGGATCTTGAGGGCTCGGGTGTTTCGTGGGCGTAGGCTAGCCGTGGCCTTGCCGGGGAAGATCCCCAAGCCGGCCGCACCGCCGGCCATCGCGCCTGCGATCAAGAAATCTCTTCGGGAAGTCGACACTTTAGCGCCTCGGTTCAGGTGTGATCATTTTCTGCAGCTACTGGGTTCGTGCATCAAGCCCCGCCTGCCGGGCAGTGCCATGTCGACGTCCCGGCGGCGCGGCGCCGCATCTGGTTGAGGAGGATGCCGGCCGGCTGTCGAGGTGCTCCCGCTGGGCCTCCTCCAAGAGCCGGATGGCCTGGTCTAGGTCCATGAGGTGGGCGTGTGCCTGTGCTCGATAGACGAGTGACTCGAGGTCCTCGGACTCGAAAGTGCCCTCACCCAGGATCTCCAGCGCACTTCGAGCGTCACTCTCGCGGCGCTCGCAGTTGCCAGCCTTGTAATAACTCATGGCGCGATTGAGGTAGGCCACGACGTGAGCCGGGCTGACGGTGATCACTCGCGACCAAGCTTCGGCGGCCTCGGCCCAACGATCCTCCGCCATGCGCAGGGTCGCCTCCTGCATCAGCGCTTGCACCTGGAGCGAGTCTGGCTCAGCCCCATTTTGCTGGGCGGCAAGCATGCCGGTGAGTCCTGCCTTTACCGTGATCATCACGAAAACTAGAACTGTGGGCCTCAACCTCACATCCGTCCCTCGCCTGGTGGCTCCCTGCTCAGCTGGGCGCGACGCGCAGACTCGAAGCTGCCTGGGTGCCCCGCGGAGCGCAAGGACGACTCGGTCTCGCGATGGCGACCAACACACGCGGCCGTGTTGCGGGCGTGAGCCGCTGGCTACAACATGTGTACCCATCACGCGGTCCTGCCCTTTCGAATAGGAGTTGTCGCCATGCGTTTTACGCTGCCCTGTGTGCTGCTAGCGGCGTTCGCACCCGGTGCTGTCTCGGGCCAAAGCGTCACGCCGAAGCGTCCGGTGGCCACTTACTCGATCGTGGCGTTCGACCGTGAAACGGGAGAGTTGGGTGTGGCCGTACAATCCCACTGGTTCTCGGTGGGTGCGATCGTCCCGTGGGCGGAGGCCGGGATCGGAGCCGTTGCCACCCAGTCGTTCGTGGAGCCATCGTACGGCCCGCTCGGGTTGGATCTCATGCGTATGGGCCGCTCTGCACACGACGCGCTTCGCGCGCTGGTGTCCACCGATGCGGACGAGGCGGTGCGGCAGGTCGCCATGGTCGACGCGCAGGGGAGGGTGGCCGCCCACACGGGCTCGCGAGCGATCTTCGCGGCGGGTCACCTTGTCGGCGACGGCTACTCGGTGCAAGCCAACCTGATGGAAAGAGAGACCGTGTGGGGCGCCATGGCCCGTGCCTACGAGTCCAGCGACGGTGACCTCGCGGAGAGACTACTGGCTGCGCTCGAGGCGGCACAGCACGAAGGGGGCGACATCCGTGGTCGCCAGTCCGCGGCAATCGTAGTGGTGGCGGCGGAGAGCACGGGCAAGCCTTGGATCGATCGTAGGTTCGACTTGCGCGTTGAAGACCACCCGGAGCCTGTAAAGGAACTTCGCCGCCTGGTGTTGCTCCAGCGGGCCTATTTGAAGCTCAACGAGGGTGACGAGTGGGTGACGAAGGGGGAGCTCGGCAGTGCGATGGAGGCCTATTCGGAGGCGATGGGCCTCGTGCCCGATCCGGTCACCAATGGCGAGGCGCCCTTCTGGGTCGGTGTGACGTTGGCCGCGGAAGGTGACCGTGAGGCGGCCTTGCCGTTTCTGCGTCGGGCCTTCGCCCAGGATGAGAAATGGGCGGAGTTGATTCTCAGGCTTCCGGCATCAGGGCTGCTTCCGTCGGAAGCACTCGCCGCCGAGCTCGCGGACTTGATGCGGCAAAGATGAACGGGACGACGACCCTCAGTCCACCAACTTTCGCCGTATTCCGGAGATCGTCTCGGGGCTGACGCGACAGCAGCCGCCGACTCCGGAAACGCCGCGTTCGACCCAGTCCGCGCTGGCGTCGTCCCAGTCGATCTCGGGTGGGTCGCCCTGCCATGCCTTGGCCGCAGCGCTGTACCGCTCACCCGAGTTGGGGTAGACGATCACGGGCTTGGTGGTCCCCTTCCGAAGCTCGTCGATCATCCGTCCCACCGCTGCGGGTGGCACGCAGTTTACCCCCACCGCCATCAATCCCGGTTCCGCATCGCAAGCTCGTGCCGCTTCAGCGAGCGGACTCCCGTCGCACAGGTGAGCCTCGTCCCTGCAGCTGAAGCTGAGCCACGCCCACCGTCCGGGTGACTCGCCGAGCAGTCGGAGTAGCACCATGGCTTCCCGCTTGGACGGGATCGTCTCGCATGCGAGTAGATCGGCCGGACCATCGGCCAAGACATGCCACCTCAGACGATGGAACCAGTAGAGCGCATCATCGTCGATTTCGTAGTCGCCCGTGTACTCCGAGCCGTCCGCGAGGAAGGCACCGTAGGGTCCGATGCTGGCCGCCACGAGTGGGCGCAAGCGATCCTTTCTGTTCACGGAATCGCCCCAGAACTCATCGCGAGCGTCCACCGCGATCTGCACCGCGTACCGCATCAGATCGACGGCCTCGTTCTCGCTCAGACCATGCTTGCTGAAGCCAGGCACGGTTGCCTGATAGGTGATAGTGGTGATGCAATCGGCTCCGGCAGCCAGGAAGTCCAGGTGAACTTGCCTCACGGCCTCGGGCGCATCGAGGAGCAGCCCGGCCGACCAGAGTTCGCCGTCCAGGTTGTGGCCGCGCGCCTCCAGTTCGGTGGCGAGCCCGCCGTCCAGCATCATGATGCCCTGGCCCTCCACGAAGGGCACGATCGGATTGCCCGATCGCACTGAGGCCTGCCTCATCTCAGATCTAGTGCCGGCTGGGGCGTGCTCATTAGATGGGCTTAGGGGCGTAATTGCGGCCGTATGTGGGCTAGGCCGGAAAGCCCTTCGTCTTCCTTTGGTCGTTGGAGCCGATCGCTTCCCGAATGCACTGAGTCCTGAACTCGGCAACGTCGTGGATCGCGTCCGGTGAACCGCCGGCGTCGGCCCAGGCGTGCACGCGGTCAGCCAGATCGTAGAACCCGAGTCGTCCAAGCGCATCGCCTGCCGCGTTCAGGAACTCCCGCTCCTCCACCAACTTGGCCATCTCGACGATGGCCTCCGCGGCCCGGCTCTTTTGTCCACCACGCTCTGCCGCCTCCGTGTATTCTCGGAGGTGGGTCAGCGCTGAGGCCATGTGATGCGCGGCCAGGTCCAGCCAGGTCAGCGTGTAGAGCGTGCGAATCGCCCCCGGGTGAATCCGAAGGATCTTGGTCGCCACTCCACGGGCCGCTTCGGGGTGCTCGTCTTGGAGCAGGGCGTTGATCGCACGGCCGTAGTATTGAAGCGCGCGCGCATGATCGTCCGCTTTTAGGCACAGGTCGCCAGCCTGGTTGAGGGGCTGGCCGCGAAAGCCCAGAGGGGCGTTGGTCGCCTCGGACTCCAGCTTCGCAAGCTTCGTCTCCCAGCCCTTGGGGCCCTTCTTGGAGAAGTAGGGCTTGAAGCCCATCCATTGCGAGATTCGACTCATCTTGATCGCGGTTCAGGTGTGAAAGAAAATAGTAACAAGGTCATAAGGACCGGGACAGCAGAATTCCGCAAGGACTAAACCTCACCCTCGATGTAGCCCACCGGTGCGGGTGTACCCAGCGGATCAGTACCAAATTCGTTGGGTCCGATGCTTCCTCGCTTGAACAGTAGGGACAAGCCCAGATAGATGTTATAGAACGGAATAAGCAGCAGCCACCAATGCCACCCCGGTCGTCCGATGTCGTGAAGGCGCTTGACGGTGATTGCCAATTCGGCAACCCCAGCGGCCACCGCCACACCCACAGCCGGAAGCGCGAAGAGCGGATTTCCCAGCATGCCGCCCACGATGACGATCGCGAGAATGAGCCCAATGGCCACAGCGCCATCCAGAAACGTGTGCCAGAAGTACCAAGCCCGGTTGACCCGGCCCTGGAACGAGAAAAACTCGAGGATCACATCCATGAGCATCTCCGTGTTGCCGTGACAATTCCTGGGCGATTCATGCCGCCTGTCAAACTTGCCGTAGGAGCCTGGGGCGTGGCAAGCAGTTCCTGGACCGGGACTATCCTATCGACGTGAAGAATGCTAGCGCCTGTCCGTACAATTAGGTAGCGTGGGAAAGTAACGTGTTGGCTCGATGTTCAGCTCTTCCGGCCCCATGAGCTGTCTGAGTAGGAGGTGAATCCGAACATGTCGAAGTTTTCGAACAGTTGGGAACTGATGAAGGGGAGTGCCCGTGTCCTCAGGCTGGATAAGGAGTTGCTAGTCTTTCCACTCCTTTCTGGCGTTGCGACCGTGTTGGTGACGGCCACGTTCGTCGTACCGTTCGCGTTCATCGGTGAGGGCTTCGGCGCACTAGAACGCCTTGCGGAGGATCCCGGCTATCTTGGCTACGTGATTGCCTTTCTCTACTACCTGGCACTCTACACGGCGATCTTCTTTTTCAATACGGCCCTGGTGGGCGCCGCCATGATTCGGTTGGACGGCGGGGACCCAACCGTGTCCGACGGGATGAGGATCGCGCTCGACAAGTTGCCGACCGTGCTGGGTTATGCGGCGATCGCCGCGACCATCGGCATGGTTCTCAGGATGATCGAAGAGCGGGTCGGCTTTCTTGGGCGTATCGTCATCGGACTGATCGGAGTTTCGTGGAGTTTGGCCACGTACCTCACGGTGCCTGTTCTGGTAACGAAAGATGTGAGCGCGATCGATGCGGTTAAGGAGAGCGCGAGCGTCTTCAAGCAGACCTGGGGAGAACAGGTCGTCGCGCATGCCGGCATGGGGTTTGCGTTCG
Source organism: Gemmatimonadota bacterium (assembly GCA_022561145.1). Taxonomy (GTDB): domain Bacteria; phylum Gemmatimonadota; class Gemmatimonadetes; order Longimicrobiales; family Gaopeijiaceae; genus JACZXQ01. The sequence goes on along the minus strand of JADFRS010000016.1, from coordinate 18,271 downwards.
CCATCGTGCTCATGCTTATGATGGTGACGTTCATTCCGGTCGCCATCATGGTGGCGCAGGTCAACGAAGTGCTCGTGATCCCGATGATGGTGTCGGTCTTCGGTGGATTCGTCTTTCTCATGCTCGTGAAGTCGGCGCTGGACGGGATCTATTCGGCTGCCTTGTATCGCTTCGCGACCACGGGTGATCCCGGTGAGCATTTCGACGCCGAAGTGATGCGTCAGGCCTTCAGGCCGAAGAAGAAACGCTGGTAGCCGCCACGACAGGCGTATCAGAAATCTGTGCGAACACCCCCAGTTTGGCTGGATGTCCGAGGTTCGCCACGATGCCGACCGATGCGCGATCCGTCATGGAAACACTGAGCCTTTAGGCGCGTTCTCCCCCCGAACCCACGAAGAGGAACGGTCCTTGCAAAAGAACCGGTTAGAGCCTCGTTCGGTGAGGGATCGACGATGAGCCTCCAGGATTGAAGAATGCGTTGCCCCAACTGGATAGTGCGGAACAGCGGATCCGCAAGGAGAGCAATACCATGACTGCCCCGACTCGTTTGCTTCGAAAACTGGCTCTAGGCGTCCTACTGCTGCCTATGGCCATGGCCGGCCAGGATGAGGCACCACCCTCACGCGGGTCAGGCCTGGAAATCTCCCCGTTCGTCGGCTTCTACGACGACACACCCGAGTTCGACCCGGATGGAAGTGCGGTTTTTGTGGATCCCGCCGGCAATGCGCTCTTCGGCGTTTTCCTCGGATACCACTTCGGGAGTGGCCTCTTCCTGGAGGGTGAGCTCGGGAGCATGTCCCTCGAGATGCAGCCCTTGGGTGAGGTCCGCAGGGACCTCGACCTGCTCTATTACGGTGCTTCGCTCGGCTACAACATCCCACTGGGTGACCATGCCCAACTCTACCCAGTTGTCGGTCTGGGGCAGTCACGATGGAGCCCCGAGGGACTCGATTCCGAGAGCAACTTCACGGTGAGCTACGGCGGAGGTTTCAGACTGTTCGTCGCGCCCAGCGTGGCGATCAGGGTGGACGCTCGCATGCGCCAGATAAGCAACGCGCTCGAGCGTACAGGCGCCTTGGTCTCGCCTGTCACTCCCGACCAGACGTTCTGGGCCAGCACGGCAAGCGTGGGTGTGTCGTTCTTCGTGCGCGGCGGGGGCGAAGAGGAGGTGAGGGACGCGGACCTCGACGGTGTGCGGGATGGTGTGGATGCCTGCCCCGGGACGCCGCGCGGCGTTCGGGTGGACGCCTCCGGCTGTCCGGCCGACTCCGATGGTGATGGCGTGTTCGACGGGCCGGACCGCTGTGCCGATACACCACGCGGAGCGCGAGTGGATGTGACTGGCTGTCCGCTCGACGATGACCGGGATGGCGTACCGGATGGCCTGGACCGCTGCCCCGACACGCCGGCCGGCGCCAGCGTGGACGACTCCGGCTGTCCGATCGACTCGGACCGCGATGGGGTTTTCGACGGTCTGGACCGTTGCCCGAACACACCGGCCGACACGGAGGTGGACGCGCGCGGCTGCCGCGTCCCGGTGGAAGTTCCAGAACCTGTGCCGCTGCCCACGTTCGGCAACGTCACCTTCGAGGTCGACTCGTCCGAGTTGGATGCGGCCGCCATGCGAGCGCTCATGGGGGTCGGTCGAGCCATGGTCGCGCGCGCCGACGCGTCAGCAGTGTTGCACGGCCACACGGACTCGACAGCCTCGGAGGCATACAACGAGCGGCTGAGCGTACGCAGGGCGGAGTCGGTGCGGGACTTCCTGATGGCGAACTTCCCAACGCTGCTTGCCGCGAGCTTCCAACTCGAGAGCTCCGGCGAGACCCGCCCGACTGCCGACAACGGTACGGAAGCGGGTCGTGCCCAGAACCGCCGCGTGGAGATCACGCTGAGAGAGTCGCGCTAACCTAGGCCAGGCGCTCCCAACCCTTCGGCATCGAGACCTTTTCGGCCTCGACGAATTCGCGGAGGCTGTGGAGCGCCTGGCCTAGTGCTCTTTCGAATCGCTTGGTGGGCTTGAAGCCGTGCTCGAGGTGGAGGGCACGCACTTCCAGCTCGCGCCGGTCCCGATGCACCTTTGGGTCCAGGCGGCCGACCAGGCGCCCATCGTGGAGTATGGGGAGCACGTAGTATCCGAACTCCCGCTTGGGCGCCGGAACGTAGATCTCGATGCGGTAGCGGAAATCGAGCAACTCTTCAGCTCGCTTGCGCTGCCACAGCAACGAGTCGAACGGGCAGACGAGTGTAGTGCCCCTTGGCGGCGGGATGTCGTCGATGCTTTCCAGATGCTCCGGCAGGGCGAACCAACGGCGTCGCGACCCGTTGACCCGCACCTCCACGATCCGTCCCGTCTTCAGGTTTCTGGCGATCACACGCTTGCGGACGTCATGCTTGGGACCCGGCCCGGTGATGTAGTTGGTCAGGTGGCCCTCGGTGGCGATTCCGTTACCTGATAGTCCGGTGAGCAGCCAGCTGTCCTCGAACTCGGCTGGCGTGGCCGCCTCGCCTGCGGGAAGCACATGTTCGGCCAGATCGTACACGCACCGAAAGTGCCGGCGCTTCCGAATGGCGACCCTTCCAGAGTGCCAGAGCAGCTTTAGAGAGCGCTTGTCCTCCCTGGCCGGCGGCATGACGCCCGCCGACTTCACGGGGTCGGGCGATGGCTCGAAGTCGATGCTCTCGAGGGGCCCCTCCGCCTCGAGCCGCTCGAGCACGCGGCGCTTCGACGCTGCCGAAGTCTTGAAGTGCTTCCACCACGACTTGGCCTTCCAGCTCTCGGGAGGGAACCTGCGCATGCGGCGCCGTCCGATGGGGAGGTGGGAGATGGGCAGCAGGGACGCCTCGTGCCCCCAGTATTCATAGGCCACCTGATCATCGTACATCCAGCGGTCGAGCGCTGTCCGATCGTATAGGCCGAAGCGGCTCCAAAGCGTGAGGTAGTGCGCCCGATCCACGACGTTGATGGTGTCCAATTGCAGCGCGCCCGTGCGCTCCAGGTGGAGCCGAAGGGTTTCCGCGGTTAGCCGGTTGGCGTCCTGCGGTTCAGTGAGCCCCTGGCGGTGGAACCAAAGCCGGACCACCTGGTCACGCGAGAGCGTAGGGAGGGCACGGGGCACTGTTCGATCCGGGCGCGGGTTTCTTTGAGGATCCCAGAACCTAACGCTTGCGTGCGACTCGGTGTCATGGTTAGGTACGCATTCGACGACCTCATAGGCCACAGGGAGGACCCATGCGTCTTCAGGCTACCGTGCTGCTCGCCACCCTCGCCGGAGTCGGCCTCACCTCGAGTGAGGCGGCCGGGCAGGGCGCCGATCCAGTCAAGAAGGTCCCAAGCTTCGACCCGGACCGCGCCATGCTCGGCGAGCGGCCGATGTTCGACGCGTTCAGGGTCAGCGAGACCCGGGCGCTCGCGGACGCCCTGAAGGACGGAGCCGTGGAGCGCGAGACGCCTCTGATGGTGATGCGGCATAAAGGGGCGACGTTCGCCTTGATCACCAGCCAGATGTCCTATCACCATGTGGCGCAGGGCGACCTGATGGGAGAGCCGTGGCTCGTCACGTTCTGAGCGGCTTGTAATACAGGGGTCAGTATGACTCCACGCGTGGACGGCGAGGTCCACACCTTCACCGAACAAGGACTCTACGACGGTCTCTTCATCATGTGGGACGAGGAGTCGGGCACCTACTGGAACCATCTCACCGGCGAGGGCCTGTACGGTCCCCTGGCCGGGACCAAGCTGCCGGTCCAGAACATGTTGCACAGCACGGTCGGGCAGACACTCGCCCTCGACCCCGATGCGTTGATCGCGATCTCGGATCATGAGAGGGCGAGCGGGCGACGTGGTCGCGGTCGCCGTGGTGGCGGGGGTGGAGGCCTCATGTCCCGGGTCCGTCGGGGACTCAGCCAGTTCTTCCTGGGAACCATCGACGAGCTGGACGAGCGCCGGGAAACCATGGACGTGGGCCTGGGTGTCTGGATGGACGAGGACGCCCGCTATTACTCTCAGGAAGACGTGATGGAGCAGGGTCGGGCGCTACTCGACACCTTCGGCGGGCGTGACATCTTGATCTACTACGATCCGGCCAGCTTTACCCTGGGCGCCCACTTCGTGGAAGCGGACCGGGTGTGGTGGGAGGACGACACGCTGCACCTCTCCTCCGGGCACTACATACTTGATGGCGTGATGCGTAAAGAAGACGGTAGCCCGCTGCGCGCCGAGCGACCGCTTCAGGTGTTCACGCGCTGGTACGGGTTCGCGCTGACGTTTCCCGACACTGAGGTCTACGAGGCGCCGGAGGGGGGCTAGGCGCCTCCACCTAGCGCCAGCTCCGTTCGGCCACGCGCCACGTCCACACGGTGCTCACTCCTCAATGAGGCGTCGGTGCTCCACACACGTACGGTATACGCACCGGGTGGCAGGTCTTCCAGTACGAATGATCCGTCGGTGCGTGCGACCGTGTGGTACGGCGCGCCGTCCACGATGATGGACGCCCACATACTGGGATGGATGTTACAGATGACGTCATAGCCGCCGGCCTCGTCGAGGACGTGCTCATACGACGAGCCCGAGTCGGTGGATACGTTGAACAGCACCGAGTCGTTCGCCATCCGGCGAACCTGGACATTGTGCGCGACGTTCTCACTGTTCCGGAACGTCACGGTCTGGCCGGGAGGCACCACGAGGACCAAGGGATCGAACGCCATCCCGACCTGGTCCATGACGACCGGCTCCCGGGTCGGCGTACCGCCCTTGACGCCCGCCGGCTCGAAAAGAATCACCGAGGGCACACCGTCCACCGCTGCGGGTGCCTGGCCCACGACCCGATCCATCTCCTGGTCCGGCGGTGCTTCCTTGGCGTCCTGCCCACACCCGGCGACAGACAATACGGTCACGGCGAGTGCCTGGCGGGCCAGCCAACATCTGGGTCGCGGCGAGGTCGTGGTCATCCTGAGCTCTAACCGCCCTCTCTTCTGAAGCGCCCGTGCTGAAGAAAGTGCACCGTTTCGTCCGCTACGTCCCGCCGATTCATGATGAATGTGTGGGTAGCCGGCACGACCAGGAAGTCAGCGGCTCCCTCCACCTTCGCGCGCTCGACACTCACCTTGCCGTCGTCCGGTCCGGGAATGAGCCACGAGCCGATCGGGTTCAGACTTCGGTCGCCGGTGATGATTCCGAGGGTGAACGTGACCGGTCCGAGTCTCGTCGCGATGCCCGTGCTGTCCGTGCCCAGCTGGGAGCCTGACGGCCCGAGAAAGGACCGGAGCATGGGCGAGTCCGCGAAGGCGTCGATAATCTCGCTACCCTGGTTCGGCGGGCTGAGCATCACGACGCGCCCCTCGTGGGCCAAAGGCCTTTCCGACAGGAAGCTCCGAACGAGCACGCCTCCCAGGGAGTGGGTTACGAAATGCACTCGGTTGGAGTCCGCGGCGCAGCACTCCTCCAACGCCCTCCCGAGGCTGTCCACAAGAACCTCGATCGGTTCCGAAGTCGACGGATACCCGAACGTCACCACCTGGTACCCAGCCTGCTCGAGGCGTGAAGACATGAGAGCCATCGACCGTGGGGTTCGCCCGAGACCGTGCAGGACCATGACGGTTTCGACGCCGTCGGGTGGCGATGGGGAGCAGGCCGAGAGAAGGGACAGCGCCGAACCCAGCAGGACACTACGTACGCCGAACCAGGCCTTCAGTCGAGTGGACTGCGCCAAGGCCAGCTCAGGTCTCCCACTCGAGTAAAGGATGCTCTTCTCCGGCTTTGAGCGCCGCCCTTCGCGCGATCGCCACAGACCCTGGAGCGAACGTTCCTCCCATGAATCCGGTGACCGCGACTGCTCCAAGGATCTCGGCCATGGTTGATCCCGGCGGCAGGAGCCCCAAGGCGTTGAACAGCAGGGGGACGGCGGCCGACCCCAGCACGCCCCAGAGCGCGACGCGGCGCAGCGAGAGATCGAATATGGTCTTTCGCCCCTCACGCAACGATAGGAGCGTAGCGAATCCAACACCGGACACCACTCCGTAGACTCCAATGCCAAACGCCCAATCCAGAATCGGATTGGTCCAATCCCAGGCGCCGGGCGAAATGATCCCGATCGCCAGCCCGATGCCGGCGCCAATGACACCCCATAGTGCGCCCCACGTGATGCCGACCCCCATGAGGCCACGGATTTTTCTCATCAGATTACCCATCGTATCTCCACATCTCGCCCCGAGCACGTAATTGCGGTCAGAGCCTCTATTGAGAAGACGCCTTGAAGGCCCCAATCGGTTTCGTTTCGATGTCTTTGATCACACCCGTCAGGATGGACGCACACGGCAGCATGCCGGCCCGCTGGAGGGTCGCCCGCGACGCAGTGTTGGACGCATCGCAACGGGCCGCCGGCACTTGATCCATCTCGTAACACGTCCGCTTGAGTTCCTGAACCAGATAGCCGCCGAACCCTCGGCGCCGGTGGGGCTCGGCCACCTCCATGTAAATATCGCCGTATGGCGGGTTGTAGTGAAAAAGGATCCCACCGGTTGCGACGATTTCTCCGGCGCTCTCGACCATCCAGGCACCAACCCCCTCGTCCCGGTGGCGAAACATGCGGCCGTGGTCACCTTCGGTGACCCTGGCGAAACTCGCCCCCGGAACATCCAAACTTGTCGTGAGGGCGTCGGCGAACAGGATCTTTTCGCGCTCGATGTCGGCGGCGCAGTCGTAGAGCATGAGGGCCAGAAGGCTGTCGTTCGTTTGCGCTTGGATTCTGGTCGCGCCGCTCGCAGTGACGAAATCCCGGAAGAGGTGGAGGGCGGCCGTCCTGTGTTCGGGAAGCAGAAAGAACTCGTCGACCGTCTCCTTCGGCTCGTCACCGAAACCCACGACCGTACCGTATCCTGCCGTCTCTCCCTCCACCTCGATCGAGTAAGAGTGGGTGAAGCCCCGTTCGTGCAGGGAATCGTGAACGATCTGGCAATTCATCTCGGTCCGATGCAGCTCACGAAGCGCCAGAATCTCTTCGACCGGGACGGGCGCTACGTAGATATCCATACGCTCCCCATCGCGTTTCGCAGGTCTCCTGTCTGTGCAGGATTCAGGCACCGTAGTGTAACCTCAAAGTCGGCTGGCCACTCTCCTGGTGAATGCTCTGGCCGATCTGGATGAAGCCGTACTTCTCGTAGAAGGCACGCCCGATGGGGTTGGCCTCGAACACGTCCAGCTCGAGGGTATCGTGTCGATCGCGGGCCAGGTCCATCAGAGCCTGCCCAAACCCCCGGCCCTGCACTTCTGGTGAGACGAAGATGGCTCCCACTTCGTTTCCGATCAGCGCGATGAACCCGACGACTCTCCCGGCGTCCTCGTAGACCCATGTGTTCGCTTTCGGAATGTGGACGTTGCGGATGTTCTCGCGTTCCGCCGCCATGAACTCCTCAGTGAGGAATGGATGCGCGACCTCCGAGGCTTGGAACCAGACGTCGAGGAGCTGGTCGAGATCGGCGTCACGGTATTCGCGGATCATGGGCGTAGTCCGTTGGTCTGTTATGGCCCGGTGCCCTGCTCCAGGTTTTCGACCACGGCCCACCCGATCGCCTCCGTCATGCTTGCGGCCACGCCAGCCCGGACGATCGATCCTAGCCCCGGCACGAACGCCGTGAGCACGCGGGCCGACCCTTTGCCGACCACCTGCCCCAGGGCGGCATAGCCGGCGGACTTGAGTGCCGCCGCCGATGGCCGTACTCCGTAGACGGATGCCAGCCTGAGCACGAGGATGGCCTGTATGGGGGCAATCAGGGCCGCATCCGGACCGGGTATCGGCGATAGCAGGCCTACGGCCCCCGCGAGGACCCCGGCGGTGTGTATGGCGGCTCGGGCTTGCTGGCTCTGCGAATCCATCGGTCCTCCGGCTCTGGTTCAGGTTGACGCTACAACCCTTAGACGGGCGAACCCGCTGAAGGGTTTCCGGCAAGTGTGCCGGCCGTGTTATTCGGCGCCCGGCGCCACCTCCGCCACCAGGCAGAGCAGCTCGTACAGAAGTGTCGCCGCTATCAGTGAAGTCCCACCCGTCGGGTCGAACGGAGGGGCCACCTCGACCACGTCTGCGCCCATCAACCGAACCCCTCGAAGAGCCCGCAAAAGGGTGAGACTCTCGATGGTCGTGAGGCCTCCCACTTCCGGCGTGCCGGTCCCAGGCGCAAACGCCGGATCCAGGCTATCGATGTCGAACGACAGATAGGTAGGTCCGTCTCCTACGACGCGTCGAGCCTCCTCAGCCACCGCGTCTACCCCCATCCGAGTCACCTCGTCCATGAAGATGACCCGCATTCCGGTCGCCTCCGAGTATTCCCACCCGTCCATCGAATTCTGGGCTCCCCGAATCCCGATCTGAACCGTCCGGCTCGGGTCGATGAGGCCCTCCTCGACCGCACGACGAAATGGGGCGCCGTGATTGTAGCGCGATCCCATGAACTCGTCCCAGGTGTCTGTGTGGGCGTCGATGTGAATGAGGCCCACTGGGCTGCCGGAGGTCAGACCCCGGAGGATCGGGAGCGTGACGGAGTGGTCGCCCCCGACGGCCAAGGTGACTACGCCTGCCGCCTTGAACCCGGCGAAGAACGCCTCGATGTCTTTGTGGGCCGCCTCCAGTTCATACACCCGCGTGAAGGGCACGTCGCCGCCGTCACCCACGCGACGCAGCTCATAGGGGTTCACGCGGGTGGTCGGATGGATGGCCCGCATCATGCTCGATGCGTTCCGTACTTCCCGCGGACCGTGCCGCGCTCCCGGGCGGTTCGTGACGGCTCCGTCGTACGGTACTCCGACCATCGCGATGTCGAAGTCTGAGGGGTCATCGATCATCGGCGCACGCATGAACGTCGCGATGTTCATGTACCGCGGAGCCGACCTCGCGTCATGGCCACTACCAGATTCCCGATCAGTCATAGGGCCTCCCCCGCGCTGCTAGCGTTGGGCAGCGATCTGGCGCAGCAGGTCACGAATCTCGGTGAGTAACCCGATCGTACCATTTTTAGCTTCGTCGGTCCCTGGCCGCGAGATGGGCACCGCGGACATCGAATCTCTCTGTCGCAACACCTCGTCGCGAAAGTCGAGAGGATCCACGATACCGATCAGATCTGCTTCCGAGGCTCCGGGTGTTCCCTGCCCGGCAGTCTCGATTTTCAACGATCTCAGACCGAGCTTCCGCAGAAGCGGACCCTCCTTCACGGTCAGGTCTTGTATTTTGTCCAGCGGTATCGTCTTCTCCACCCTGAAGAAGATCCCACGCTTCACCACGAGTGTGCGCTCATGGAGCTCGCACCTCAGCGCCTCGAAGCTGCGGCGCACGTACCACTGCCCCCAGCCGAGAAGCCAGATCGGCAGTATCACGACACCCACTACCGTGGCGACGCAAACCAGCACGAACTGCAGGTACCAGTACGTCCTCAGTTTGTCCTCGAACCGCGCCGCAGTCAGCAACTCGTCGTGGTTCGTCATATAGACCTCCGTGGAGGGAGAAACCATTAACCGCTCGACGGGCCAATCGGACGGACGTTACACCGGCGTGGAGGATCAGGCAAAGACAGACTGCGGTGCGCCCAGGCTACCGTCGCCGCCGGGATGACCAATGAACGGCTTTGATCTTCCAGATTCCACCCTCTCGGGCCAACACCACGAGCTCGGCACCCTGGGAGTTGATCTCGCGGTCACCCATCCGGCCCTGAGTAATGCTGGTCGAGTGAGCCCAAGCCACGTCGCCCCGAACGCTGACCTCCATGTCTCCACGCTCTCGCGGCACGGCCTGCGCGAAACGCATGTCGCCGGCAAGGTGTCCCGAGCGGTAGTGCTCCTTGTTTTCGACTCCACCGCTCTCGAGGATGGTCACGTCATCGGCGAGCATGCTCAAGGCGGTAACTGAATCGCCCGCGGCGAGGGCCGAGTGAAAGGCCTCAACCACTGCCGCCACCTGCTCCTCAGGATCCTGTTGACCCGATGCGCTCGCCCCTCCGACCAGCGTAACGATCAAGACAGCACACAGTGCGGTGACGGTTCGGCGATCGGTGGTTTCCATGGATCCGTCCTCCGGGAAAAAGAGAACGGGCCGCCCCGAGAACTCGGGACGGCCCGAAGGCCTCGAATGAATTCGAGGGGGATTTAGACCGGAACGACGTTCTCCGCCGCGGGGCCCTTCTCTCCCTGTACAATCTCGAACTCGACCGTGGCTCCTTCAGCGAGGCTCTTGAAGCCCTCCGTCTGAATCGCGCTGTGATGGACGAAGCAGTCCTTGCTGCCGTCCTCAGGCGTGATGAACCCAAATCCTTTTTGGTCGTTAAACCACTTCACTGTTCCCCTGGTACGCATCTATTGCGCTCCTTGGTTGTGCAAGTCGGAGCTACGATGATACGTACTGCCCGACTGCTCGAAATGCGCGGAACGTCCGCGCGTTGCGTGACCGTACTGGTCACAAAAAAAAGACACCGGCCTCCAAGAACGAGACCGCCGCCCTCATAAGAACCTGAGCACCCCGTTCGGGTGCCAACGCATCACCTTGGCGAAATCCTCTCATGCTGTCAACCGGCAACAGGGAAGATGCGGCGCCATGTCCAACCTGGCCGCTGTCGCCACAGTGGTACTCGGTATACGTAAGACCGGGCGTTGGGGCGGTCAGTTCCGCACACTGGCGCATCGACCTAACCCACAGATTCGGCGCCACCATCACATGATTCACCGCGCGAGCTCCACATGGGGCAGGATGCGCTCCTGCAGCGCCCGCCTGGTCTGGCGGTTGGCTCCGCCGTGGATGTTCCAGCCATTGAAGACCACGACGATGTCGTGCTCCGGGGAGACCAACACGAATTGACCACCGTACCCGTTACCTGCGAACACCCGCGTGGTCCCGCCCTCGTGATCCGGGACCCACCACTGGTATCCATAGCCGGGATCGGGCCGGCCATTGTCGGGAGCCACGTCACGCACTACCGGGGAAGTCGACGCCTCCACCCACTCACGGGAGACGATTTGGCGGCCGTTCCACTCCCCACCCCTCAGGAAGAGGTAACCGATGCGGGCCAGATCCTCGGTGGAGAGGTAAAGCCCCCCTTCGGTATCGGCCTCACCGTCGGGCGTGATCTTCCAGTGAAAGTCTGTGATGCCGATCGGCTCGAACAGCCGCTCCTTCGCCCATTGGTCAATGCGCTGACCGGTCGCTTCACGTAGGACCTTACCCAGCAGCACACTCACTCCGTCGTTGTATTGGTATCGGCTCCCTGGCGTCGTATCGGTGGGAGTTTCCAGCACAAACCGAATCCAGCCGTCGCTCGCCTCGAGTTGGATGGTGCTGTGCAGCGCACTGCTGTAGCCGCCGGTCGTTATCCAGCGCAGCCCACTCCTCATGGTGAGGAAGTCCTCCAACGTTGTGGCCTCCTTCCGCTCGTCGGTGGCGTAGGGTTCATACGCCTCGAAGAAGGACATCACGGGGGTGTCCACGCCTCCCAGGAGCCCCTCGTCCATGGCGATTCCCAGTGCCGCCGAGGTGATGCTCTTGGTGACGGATTGCAACGTGTGCAGTTCGGTGCCCCGAAGGTATGGGTGCCAGTCGGGGTGGTCGTAGTTGTACTGATGGTTCGTGGTGTCGTATTCCGCGCCGATTGCGGCGTAGTCGTGCGAAAAGCGGTGATTCGCAACGACCATGCCGTTGCGGATCAACATGAAGGCGTCCACCAGTCCGTACTCACCTGCCTCGATGTCCGCGACGAGGGAATCGATCGCCGCCGCGTCGATTCCCTGGGCGGCCGGTGTCGATGTGGGCCACGTTTCGCCGGGCCACGGCTTGCTGGCGCCTTCGGCCGCCGGGTCCGCCTGGCCCACGCCACAGCCGGATAGAATCGCCAGGGACGGCAGAGCCGTCACGAAGCTGGTGCGTGTCGGGATCTCCAGCCTCATGTCTGTGCTCCTGCGATGACGACCAATGCCGGGTGTGACCGACAAACGCGTGGTTGTTGAGCGATCAATGTGTGGAACGGACGCCTGGCGCGCGACCTCGCACCCGTCGTCGTGCCGTCGGTGGGCTAGTGGCGGTCTGGATCCGACGCGGTCAGAGCCTTTGCGCGGGCCGCGATGTATTCCATCTGCTCCTCCCTCCGGCGAGCCCAGCGGGGTAGGCGGACCAGGTTCGACACGAAGGCCGCTGCACCCATCGCGCCGAAGAGCAGGGGGGTGAGCGAGGCGATGGACAGTTCCCCGGTGAGCAGCAGAGGCACGAGCATGACCATTCCAAGGCCCATTCCGGCTATACCAACCATGTTCATCGCCTGGGCGTTTCCCTTCAGGGTCCCCAAGCGAAGGCGATAGCCGGCCTCGGTCGGCTCGACGAACGCGTGCAGGTTGCCGTTGGTCCACTGGCGAATGCTACCGGAGGATCCGAGTCTGCCCTGGGCATTGAAGGTCTCCCGCAACTCACCGACCAGCAGTTCCCATTCACGGTCCGTAAGGGCCCTCGGAAGATCGATGATTCGGCCAACGGCGATCGGCATCCCGAAGCTCGTCCGACGAGGGAGGGCACTGCGGCGGAGTTCGAGAGCTGTAGCCGCATCGGCGATTCGCTCCGGTGCCAGCCCCACCTCGGCTCCGATGTCCTGGAGTTCTGCCAGGGTGAGGCCTTCCGTGGAAGCAAGGGCGTGCCGATCCGAATCGCCGGCCGTCGCGGCAGCTTCAAAGATCTCCTTGCTTTCTTCTTCCAGGTACCGGCGCTCGTCCGTCATCGCTGCCTCTCGACATGTGGGTCCTCGTGGGTGCTTCTCCTCCCTCGAGGTTGCGGATCCTCTATTGGGCTCTGGTTCACGTTCTTTTCTCCGTCGGGTCCAACGCCCCCAGAAGGTCCTGGTCGGGACGGGACTCGTCGCTCAGAGGGACGCCCCCGCGCTCTGACCGAACCATACGGCTGAAGAGCGAAATCTCCCGATTGAAGATGAATTTGAACAGCAGCTTGGTCCACGACGTGTGGTACTCCAAGGTGTCGTACAACTCGGGCGCGGCCCGCCGCACGTCGGGCAGTCGGTTCCATGGAATCGATGGAAGATCGTGATGCTCGTTGTGGTATCCGACGTTGAAGGCGACGCGGTTCAGAGGTCCGTAGTAACTGAACGTCTCCTGCTCGTCACTGTCGCCTGTCATGTAGTGCCTCTGGATCCAGCGTGCGCCCAGTGGGTGCAGGCCGATACCGAAGAACAGCGAAAGGAGCAGGTAGAAGAACGCCATCGGTCCCAAGAGGATCCAGACGGCCAAGTTGAACGTCATCTGGGCCACGAAGTTCGTCACCACCCACCGGTCCACCGCGTTGATCTCCCGAAGACGGATCGGCCGCAGTGCCTGCACGATGGGAAACAAGGCCAGCCACAGCGCCTTTCGCACCGCCCCGTGCCCGACGAGCCTTGCTTCCCATTCGTGGGGAAGGTCGGCATCGAGCTCGTACACGCCCTGGTGGGAATGGTGTTTGATGTGGTAGTTCTGAAACGACACCGACGACGGAATCACGTGGGGAAGGTTCGCCAGGATGCCCGTCCAGATGTTCGCGTTCCGTCTCTTGAAAATCAGGTTGTGGGCGCATTCGTGGATCAGGACGAACAGCGCGTGGTTCACGAACGCTCCTAAGAGGTACGCAGCCAGAAGCATTACCCAGAGGGGCTGAGCCCGGACGGCGTAGGCCAGGGAGATCTGGAGCATGACGAGCCCCACGACGCAGGCGAAGGACAGGGGGTTCCTGCCGATGAGGTCACGGACCTCGGGATGCCGGGTCAGAAGATACTTGGTTCGCTCGCGGTGGGGCTCGCGTGCAACGGAGCGGTGGAATTCAGTCCTACTCATGCCAGTTCCAGTCGCGCAGCTGATAGTAGCGCCGCCGCGGTGTGGCACGTAACGGATGAATGCCGTTCTTCTTGCACCAAACGAAATGGAACACGAGGCCAAGAGTGCTCAGGCCGACAGGAACAGCGGCTGCCCAGTGACCAATGGGCCGGTAGAGAGCAAGAGTGAGCCCAATCACCACCGACCACTTGAATATCTTCCTCCATGCCGGCGTCTCGACCTCAAACGGCGCAAAGACCTCGGAGCCGACAAGTAGAAGAACCAGGAGGACTCCGAGTTCTAGCTCAATGCCCATTTCGATCATGACCTTTCCCGCGTCTGTCGCAAGAAACGCCGCCGAGACCAGGTCATCTAAGCCAGTCAGCCAGCACCCTGGATGTACTGCCGCATATGTACGTTCTCCTCCTCCGCCACGGCCCGGCACGCGTTCACGAGGTCGCCGATCGAGATGATCCCGGTGAGTCGCCCTTCTTCCATGACCGGAAGGTGACGAATCTTGTTTTGGGTCATCACGGCCATCATGTCGGCGACCCGATCCTCGGGGCTCGCCGTGATCAACTCCCGGGTCATGACGGCACCCACTTGGATCGAGCCGAGCTCACCCGGGGACTGTGCCGTGAGCCGCAAGATGTCGCGTTCGGTCAGGATGCCCGTCGGATGATCGCCCTCCGTAACCACGAGTCCACCAATGTTGTGGTCTACGAGAAGCTTGGCAGCGTCCAGGACGCTTTGGGATTCCGTGATCGTGACTACGTCATGGCCCTTTTTGCGAAGGATCTCCTCCATTTTCATGGCTACCTCCCGGAAATGGGAACGGTCACTGGACCGCCGATCTGGTCCGTCGTATGCCTCAGTTCAGTCGTTCGAAGCGGACCTCACGCGTCCGCCCATTGGACATGTAAAAGCCGATCACCCGGCCATTGCGGTCCCGCTCGAAAGACACCTGTAGGCCGCCTCCGGCGAACGCGTCGACGGCGCCGGGCTTGAGGTTGCGGTCGTCCATCCTCCGATGCTGAAGCACGAGCCGGTCTTCCTCCAGCGTAACCACATAGAAGGTCTCGATCTCCCGGCTGAAGTACCGACCGACATACGCACCTAGGTCCTCGAGGGTGGGAGCCCAGTCTTCCTCTTCGTCGTCGGCCAGCCGGGTCGCTCGGTTGTCCCCTCCCTGATGTAGCGTGAGCGCCTCGACCTCACCATCGGGATTGCGGTGGAACGTGACCGAAGCCTCTACCCCGAGGAGGGAGAAGGTCGAGTCGGACGTGGGGACGATCTCGAGTTGGCGCTGTCCGGTCGCCTGAGTGTAGAGAGCCTCACCTTCCCTGGAGAAGGTGAGGATGAAGTCCGGTCTGGCGTCCAGCGCGTATCGGCCCACGAACTCGTCGAACGCTTCCGCGTCATACGTCGACGGATCGAAGGCACTCTCCTCGGTATCCTCTGCCCCCCCCTCGGCTTCCATGTGGTCCCCGAAGAACGCTTCGGCCAGGCGGAACGCGATGGATCGGTCGAAGGATGCGTGATTGCTCTGGGTGGTGATGCCCGCGCCAATCTCGGGGTAGTAGGCCAACTGGGAGCGATGGGCTACGTCCGCACCGCCGTGGTGCACGCGCCTCAGTCCCCGTTGCTCATCGATGGTGAGACCGAAGCCATAGCCAGTGGAGTCCCCGTTGTTGAGCACGTACGGGGTCATCATCTGCTCGAAGATCTTCTTGCTGCCCACTTTGGCACTCGAGAAGTTCTCGACCCACTTCTGGAGGTCGCCGACCGTGCTGTAGATCCCGCCGGCGCCGAGGGCTCCACCCAGGTCGCCGATCTCTCGGTAGGTTCCGTCATCCCCCGGTGTGTAGCCCTCTGCCTTTCCTTCGACGATGTGCTCCGGGCTCGGCCGGACCATGGTCCGGGTCATGCCGATGGGCCCGAAGACGTTCTCAGCCATGAATTCGGGGAACGTCTGGCCGGATATCCGCTCCACGATGACCGCAGCCAGCCCGAAGGCCGTGTTGTTGTAGTTGAACTCTTCTCCGGGGGTGTTCTGAAGCGCGGGCTGTCGCTGGACGATCGAGATCAGCTCTTGGCGGTCGATGAAATCGCCGTGGTCCAGCCTACGGCCGGTCATGATCAGGAGATTCAGGAACTCGCGGTAGCCCGACGTGTGGGTGAGGAGGTTTCGCACGGTGACAGTGTCCCCGAAGTCCGGGAGCTCTGGGATGTGCTTGCGTACGTCGTCGTCCAATGACAGCTCCCCGCGCTCCACCAACAGCATCACGGCAAACGCCGTGAACTGCTTCGACGTCGACCCTATGTTGGTGCGCGTATCGACCTCGAATGGGATCCCATACGACAGGTTCGCCATCCCGTACGCCCGAGCGAAAAGGGTTTCGCCGTCCTTGAACACCGAGACCACTGCTCCGGGCGAATCTTCCCCGTCGTAGGCGGACAAGAGTTGGTCGGCCAGCTTTTCCGGGTCGGTGGCGACCGGCTCCAGCAGGTCCAGTGTGATGACATAATCCCCCGTCTCCTCTTCAAACGGGATCACCTCGATCTGGTAGGCGCCCTCCATGTCCGTTTCAAACTGGAACCGCTCAGAGCCTCGAGCCGGTCCGTCGATGGTCCGCACCACCCGACCATCTGGCCTGAGAATGCGCACCACGACGTCGACGGTGATCTGGTCCACCACGCCCCGCACGAAGTAGTCGGACTCCGTGGCCAGCGCGTACCGAACGGTGTCACCCGTATTCAGAGATGCGTGTAGCGGGTTCCCGGGCTTGAGAGCCGTACTCTGAGCCGCGGCGTCCGTGGCCACGACCAGTGCTGCGAGGAAGAGGAACGAACGAAACATTGTGGATCTTCCTTCTTGAGGGGTCAGGCCCGGGCCCGCATGGTGCACTGTCGCACATTACTCGTTGCGGCAGGCTCGAACAACCGATACGGCAGGTGGGGCTTGTTAGGCGTTACTTCTCTCGCCCGCCTCGATTCGTCGCACGATGAGTCCTTGAAGCGTGCCGACAACGCCGTTCGCCGCGAGGTAGAGTCCGAAGCCGGCGGAGAGCATCATCGCCATCGCCGCTGCGCTCACCGCTGGAATAGCCAGCGTCCATCCCGGCTGGGACTGTGAGGCGCCGGCCAGCGAGCTCAGCCCGACAAGGCCGAACGCAATCATCGCAACTCCGATGTCGGGGCGGGCCAGGTTGGATACCCAGAGGAGCGTCTGTTCCCCGCCACGGGATGTGAGGGCGGCGCGGACCGCATGGAACAGCCCGATGAAGACCGGCGTCTGAACGAGCGAGCCCTTGAGGACACCGCTATCGACGGGCCGAACGCCACGACGCTGATAAACGGCCAATGTTTCAGTGGTAAGACGCTGCGGATCGTCTTTCCAACGGTCCCGGATTCGACCCAGTTCGGGCCGCAGTGCCTGGAGTTGGCGAGCATGGGCTCTAGCTCGCAACGTCAGCCGGACGGTAAGCGGAAGCAGGGCCAGCCGGGCGAGGATCGAAAAGGAGACAATAGCGGCAGCAAGATGTCCGCCGTAGAACTGGGTCAGCCAGAACAGCCCGACCTGGAAGAGGGACCCGCATGAAAGAGGTCATTCGGCAACCCGTACGCTTGCCGTCGACGCGTAAACGCTTTGTAATTATTGATTAAAGAGTTGGTTGCCGTTCTCGGGCAACGGGACATCGATATGGGTAAAAAGGAATGTCCCGAGATGAAATGCACCGCCGGCCGTCTGTCCAACCGTATTCCAAATCCCTCTCCCGAATCCGACAAATGCATTGCCGCCTTCCCGGGTCTCATCGACCGGTTGGGTGAAGATTTCCGTCCATCCGAGCGCCGCATTCTTGAGACCAAAGCCAAATTTCGCATTCGCCCGGTTGACATACCCTTCTTCTTCGGTCCAGGGACTCGCGCCATAGGCAATGGTGGGTGTTGCACAGAGCGCCAAAATCACTACCAGAATGAACATCCGTTTTGACATCATCATCCTCCTTTTAATGTTACCTTCCCTATCTTATAGGGTTCTTGAGTACTTTGCAATAGAAAAATGAAGAAAACACGATACCACGTTGCGAACCCACCTCAAGTGCCGTTACTGATTTTCGATGGCGACTGTACCTTTTGCCGCCGTTGGATCGCCCGTTGGCAAGGCCTCACAGGCGAACGTACCGTGTATGCCCCCTATCAAGAAGCTGGCGCTCAGTATCCCGAAATCCCTTTTAAGGCGTTTGAGACCTCAGTCCAATTCATCACTTCGGAAGGCAATGTCTTTAGTGGCGCAGAGGCGGTGTTTCAGACGCTGGCGTACGGTGCCGGAAAGAAGTGGCCGCTCTGGCTCTACCAAAAGATTCCTGGCGTTGCACCGGTTACAGAATGGTTTTATGGTGTTGTTGCCCGACACCGCGGTACTTTTTCTAAATGGACGGGTCTTTTATGGGG
>JADFRS010000149.1 GCA_022561145.1 Gemmatimonadota bacterium | reverse complement strand
TCACGGCCGGCGGGCTGCTCACGTCTGCTTGGGTGACCCTGGTGCAACTCGTGGTCCTGTTGGTCGGCTTCGCGGTGGCCGTGCCCTGGGCGCTCTCGGCCGTGGGAGGATGGGAGGCGGTGGTCGCCGCCGCGCCCCCCACCGGCGACTACCTGAATTTCTGGCAGGGTGGTCAGTCGGGTTGGATGTACCTTGCCCTCCTGGCCCCCGCGTTCGTCATCTCACCCGGGCTCTTGCAGAAGGCCTACGGCGCGATCGACGAACGCGCGATCAGAGTGGGTCTGGGGGCCGCCGGCGTGGCGTTGTTGCTCTTCGCGATCGCTCCGCCGGTGCTTGGGATGATCGCGCGCGCCTTGGATCCGACCCTCCTGAACCCAGAGCACGCGCTGCCCACCCTGTTCTTGTTGGGGCTTCCGGCCGCCATCGGCGCGCTCGCGCTCGCGGCCGTGCTCTCGGCGGAGATGAGCTCGGCCGATGCGATCCTCTTCATGCTGGCCACGTCGCTCTCAAAGGACCTCTACAAGCGGTTTCTGCGGCCGGATGCCGACGAGGCGGCGGTGCTGCGCGTAGCCCGTGGGGCGGCGCTGGCCGGCGGCGTGATCGGGATCGGGTTGGCCCTCGTGCTGCCGTCCGTGATCGCTGCCCTGAGCATCTTCTACGCGCTGGTAGGCGTGAGCCTGTTCGTGCCGGTGGTGGTGGGACTGTACAGCCTGCGGCCGGGCGTTCCCGAAGCTCTGGCCTCCATCGTGGGTGGCGTGGCCGTGCTGGTGGCGCTGCGATTGGGGCTTCCCGCCGGGACGCATGTGGCGCTGAATCCCACGCTCATCGCCCTCGTGGCGTCTGGGCTGTTGTTCGGGGTGGTGTTCTTGGTGCGGCGAGTTCGCGCCTGAGATCGGTGCTCCACGGCACGGCCGATCGGGCTTGCCGCCCGCCCCCCGTCTAGGCATCATGCTCGTCTGGCCGAATGACCATATCGCTTGGCGTGTAACGTGGAGCCTTCCATGACCCGTGTCGTGCTGCGCATCTCCGTGATGAGCCTGCTGCTCACCCTTTTGGCTGTGCCGACGGTGCGAGCGCAGGAAGATGGCGAGCTCCACCAAACCCATCTCGCAAGCTTCCAGGTCGTGACCGTGGCTGATGATCTCGATCACCCGTGGTCGATGGCGTTCCTCCCGAACGGCGACATGCTGTTCACCGAGCGTGCGGGACAGCTCCGCATCATCCGGGACGGCGTGCTCCAGGCCGAGCCCATCGCGGGTGTGCCGGCGGTGCGGGCGCAGGGCCAGGGCGGCCTTCTCGAGGTGGCGCTACACCCGGATTTTGCACAGAACCAGCTGATCTACCTCACGTTCTCGAAGCCCAATGCCGACGCGACCGAAGGCACGACCGCGCTGGTGCGTGGCCGGTTCGACGGTGAGCGACTCACGGACGTCGAAGAAATCTTCGAGGCGAAGGCCTGGAGTCGGAGAGGGTCCCACTTCGGCTCGCGGATCGCGTTCGACAGGGACGGCTACCTCTTCATGACAGTAGGTGATCGGGGTGCGAGCCCGGACCCGGCCACGGTGAACAGTCACCCGGCTCAGGATCTCTCGAACCACCAGGGCACCGTGATCCGGCTGCACGACGACGGCCGGGTTCCCGACGATAACCCGTTCGTGGGGCGCGCCGGCGCGCTGCCCGAGATCTGGAGCTACGGCCACCGAAACCTCCAGGGCCTGGCGTTCAATCCGGAAACGGGTGACCTCTGGATTGATGAGCACGGCCCGCAGGGCGGTGATGAGCTGAACCTGATCCTGCCCGGACGAAATTACGGGTGGCCGGTGATCGGATACGGGCTGCAGTACGGCGGCACGGTGATCCACGCCAGCACCCGGCAGGAGGGCATGGAGCAGCCCCGCCATTACTGGGTGCCGTCTATCGCCACGTCGGGGCTGCTTTTCTACACCGGCGACGCCTTCCCGGGTTGGAGGGGCAGCGTGTTCGTGGGCGGTCTCGCCGGGCAGCAGCTCGCGCGGCTCACGCTCGACGGCCAGCATGTCACCGGTGAGGAGACCCTGCTCGAGGGCTACGGGCGCATTCGTGATATCCGCCAAGGGCCCGACGGCTTCATCTACTTGGCGATCGACGCCCGGGGCCCTGGTACCACGCCCATCGTTCGGCTGGAGCCGAGGTAGCCGGCCAATCTGACCGAGGGGGATGCCCATGCCGATCTACGAGTACTCCTGCACCGCCTGCGGCCACGAGTTCGAGGAACTCGTGAGAGGCGATGAGAAGCCGGTGTGCCCATCGTGTGAGAGCGAGGACCTCGTGAGGCTCATGTCTCTTCCGCGGGTGCATTCCCAGAGTACGAGGGACCTGAGCCGAAAGGCCGCGAAGAAACGTGACGCCGCGCAGGCCAACGACCGAATGCATGATAGGATGCGTTACGAGAACAGCCACGATCGGCACGGTTGAGGAATCGGCAGTTTTTAGAAGTGACGGGTAACCCGCAAAACGATCTGGAGAATTCCACCATGCACCACCGTTCGAAGTCCAAGCTCGCCCAGGCAGGGCGCACACTCTTGATCTCGTGCAGCGCCGTCGCGCTCATGAGTTGGACACCGGTCTCCGTGGACGCGCAGTCCGGTCAACAGGCTCGCCGCGGTGGCCGTGGTGGGGAGCAACAGGGTCCGCGCGTGAGGAATCCCCGGAGCACGCGGCGTGTGTTGGGTGACGTTCCCATGACCGCGGCAGACAGTGTCATTCAGGCCGTTGTCGAGCGCCTCGACTTCGACAGCTACAAGAACATCCTGAAGGGGCTTACCGAGTTCGGTGACCGCGAGCAGGGCACACAACGCAACGCGGACGCCATCGACTGGATCGAGGCCCAGCTTCGGGGCTGGGGGTACGAGACGGAGCGGATTCACTACGAGTACACACCGCGCCGGCCGGAGGGGAGTGAGCCGGAACCTCGCCAGGAGGTCTACGCAACCAAGGTTGGCAGCACCACTCCCGGTGAGATGTACATCCTCGGTGCCCATATGGACGGGCGGGGAGGCGGGGAGGCCGCGAACGACGACGGCTCTGGAACGGCTCTGGTGATGGAGATCGCCCGCGTGCTCGCGTCCGCCGATATCGTATCCGCTCGCACGATAAGATTCGCGCTGTGGAACAACGAAGAGACGGGTTTGAACGGCGCGCGAGCCTACGTGGAGCAGCGCGCCCCGCTACAGGGCATCGAGGATCCTCCGGGCTCCGGCGAGTTCCCCGAACCCACATGGCTCGGCATGATCCAGCACGACATGATGATGTGGGACCATGGCAATCCGGTGACGTTCAACCAGGCGCTCGATGCCGACGTGGACATCGAGTTCCAGCTGAATTCCGCGATGGCGGGCGAATCGGCCCAACTCGCGCTGGTGCTCCTGAACTCGAACCGGTTGTTCGCCACCGACTATCCGGCGGTGATGAGCAATGCGATGAGCAACACCGATTCGGGCCCCTTCCAGGACCTCGTGGCGGCCGTGAGCCTCAGGGAGAACCGCCGCCTCTATGAGACGGGCAACCGGGCCAACCCGCATTGGCACCAGCCGACCGACCTGTTCGTGACCTTCTCGGACGACGACTTCCGGCTCGCCTTCAACGCGGCCCAGACGACGCTCGGAGCGATTGCGAGGCTGGCCGGCGTGCACATCAGGTAGTTTCGGCGGAATGGTGAGGGAGGTGCGGGTCACGTAGCCATGCCGGCGCTGGTGTCGCCGCGATCCCCCACCGTAGATTCCCCGTCCCCACCCCGAATCGTGGAGTCGTAGGTCTTCCTGGAGGTAGCCGTCATGCCCAGCAGAACCGTCCTCGCCGGTCGTAGCCTCGTCGCAACCGCCTTGGCTGTCGTTCTTTTCACCGGCCCATCGATGGCACAGACGCGTGTGACCACTCCCATGGAGCAGCTCGGCAGCAACATCGGGGACGACTACTTCTTGGCGACCTACACGCAGCTCGCCTCCTATTGGCAGAGGCTCGCCTCGGAGTCGCCGAGGATGGTGCTCGACACGATCGGGTGGACGGCCGAGGGACGCCCCCACCTGATGGCGATCATCACCTCGCCCGAGAACCATGCCAACGCGGAACGCTACCGCCGGATTGCCGAGCGCCTCGCGCTTGCGGAGGGCCTGAGCGACGACGAGGCTCGCGACCTGGCGACCGAGGGCAAGGCGATCGTGTGGGTCGACGGGGGCCTGCACGCCACCGAGGTCCTGGGCGCGCACCAACTCATGGAGATGGTCTACCAGATGGTGAGCCGGGATGATCGTGAGACCACGCGCTTTTTGGGCGACGTCATCACGCTCCTGACGCATGCAAACCCGGATGGGATGGAGTTGGTCTCGAGCTGGTACATGCGCGAGCCGGACCCCACGCGCCGTCGGACGGGCGGAATACCGCGGCTCTACCAGAAGTACGTCGGGCACGACAACAATCGTGACTCATACATGGTGACGCAGCCCGAGACGGAGAACATGTCGCGGGTAATGTACAAAGAGTGGTATCCGCAGATCATGTACAATCACCACCAGACGGGGCCGGCGGGCACGGTCCTGTTCGCGCCGCCCTTCCGCGATCCGCACAACCACAACTACCACCCGCTGATCCCGCTGGGCATCCAGGCGGTGGGGACGGCAATGCACAGCCGGCTGGTGGCCGAGGGCAAGCCGGGGTCGACCATGCGCTCGGGCGCGAGCTACTCGACCTGGTTCAACGGCAACGTCCGCACCACGAGCTACTTCCACAACATCATCGGGATCCTGACCGAGACGCAGGGCAACCCGACCCCCATGCAGATCCAGTTCCGGCCGGAGAAGCTGGTGTCCACGGGCGACTACCCGGCCCCCATCGAGCCCCAGGAGTGGCATTTCAGGCAGTCGATCGACTACTCGATCACCATGAACCGTGCGATCCTGGATTACGCCTCGCGGTACCGCGAGACCGTGCTGTTCAACCGCTATCAGATGGGCCGGGACGCCATCGAACGGGGAAACACGGACACTTGGACCATCCGGCCCAAGACGGTCGAGCGGGTGATCGCCGAGTTGGCGAGCGCTCGGCAGGGGGGCGGCCGACAAGGTGGTTTCCAGCAGGGCGGCGGCGGCCGTGGCCGTGGGGGCCTGCCGATCGAAGAGTTCGCGCGCTTCAGGGCGCCCGAGGATCGCGATCCTCGCGGCTACATCCTGCCCTCTGATCAGCCTGACTTCCTGACGGCCGTCAAGTTCGTGAACACGCTCGTGAAGAACGGCGTTACCGTGCACCGGGCGACGAGGGCGTTCGACGTGGCGGGAGAGCGCTATCCCGAGGGTTCGCTCGTCGTGAAGACCGCCCAGGCCTACGGACCGCACGTACTCGACATGTTCGAGCCGCAGGACTATCCCAACGACTTCCAGTACGAGGGTGGGCCTCCCATCGCCCCGTATGACAACGCGGGCTACACGCTCGCGTTCCAGATGGGGATCGAGTTCGACCGCATCCTGGACGGGTTCGATGGGCCGTTCGAGGTGGTGGAAGGCCTTGTTCGTCCCAGAGCCGGTCGAGTGACCGGTGGGGAGGGTGCGGTCGGGTACCTCGTGAGCCACGCGGTGAACGACGCCGCCATCGCGACGAACAGGCTGCTCGCCCGAGACCAGGATGTGTACTGGCTCACGGAGGCGGTCAGCGCGAATGGATCGACGCATCCGATCGGTACGATCTATGTGCCCACGACGTCGGTGAGCCGTGGCATGGTGGATGAGATGGCCGAGGAGTTGGGCCTGGATTTCGAGGGCGTGAGCTCCACTCCCAATGCCGCGGCGCTCAGACTCCGGCCGGTTCGCATCGGCCTCTGGGACCGCTTTGGGGGCTCCATGCCCTCGGGATGGACACGCTGGATGTTCGAGCAGTTCGAATTTCCCTTCCAACTGGTGTATCCTCAGGCGTTGGACGTTCCCGGGCTGAACAGCCGGTACGACGTGCTGGTGTTCCCCGACGGCGCGATCCCCCGTGGCGGCGGCCGTGGAGGTCGTGGCGGTCGTGGAGGCTTCGGCGGCGGCGCGCAGGACCAGTCCTCCATTCCGGAAGAGTACCGGAGCTGGCTGGGCAGCGTGACGATGGAGACCACCGTGCCCAACCTGATCGACTTCGTCCAGGACGGCGGTACGCTGCTCGCCATCGGCAGCTCGACCAGCATCGCCACCCACGCCGGCTTGTCGCTCACGGACCACCTGGTCCAGGGTGACGGCAGCCCGCTCAGCCGGAACGACTACTACGTGCCCAGCTCGGTGCTCGGCATGCGGGTCGACAACACGCACCCGCTGGCCTACGGCATGGGCGAGCGCGCGGACGTGATGTTCAACAACAGCCCGGTCTTCCGCATGCTTCCGCACGCTCAGAGCCAGGGCGTGACTCCGGTGGCCTGGTTCGACAGCAACACGCCGCTTCGGAGCGGTTGGGCGTGGGGACAGCACTACTTGAACGGGGGAACCACGGTTGCTGAGGCGGAGCTAGGGGAGGGGACGATCTTCCTGTTCGGGCCGCTCATCAAGAAGCGGGCACAGCCGCACGGTACGTTCAAGCTCCTGTTCAACGGAATCCATCTGGGCGGTGCGACGCCCGTACGTTTGGGCGACGTCACCACGCAGTCGCACTGACCCGGGGAAGGTGATGGGAGAATTGACGGGACGGAGCACGGTGCTGTTGGCGATCGTGGCTTTGGTGGGCTGTGCCTCGAGCGCGGGTGGACAACCGGAGTCGAACGGCGCGTCGGAGGGCGTCTACTCGGCGGAGCAGGCGCAGCGAGGCCGACAGGCATTCACGGAGGTCTGTCGCGAGTGTCATTCGTCGAGCGAGTTCAGGGGCAGGAACTTCGAGTTCACCTGGCGGAGGCGTACCGCCTGGGACCTCTACCGCGAATTACGGCGTACGATGCCCGAGGATTTCCCGGGAGGCTTGGCGCCTCAGACCTATGTCGATGTCATCGCGTATGTTCTAGAAATCAACGATTATCCCTCCAACGGTGTGGAATTGTTGCCGAATGAGGAGTCCCTGCGGCGAGTGCCGTTGGGCCCTGGCGCCAACAAGGGGGGCTAGCATGGGTGAGCGTTCTATGGGTGTTGATCGCCGTGAGTTTCTCAAAGTCGCTACAGCGGGTGCCGGGCTGACGCTGGCGGGTGTGTCGAAGGCCTCCGCCGAGGTCGAGCCATCTAAGGCTCCTGCCGTCCGGTCGGGACAGGCCCCGGACGTAGTCGTGGTGGGCGCGGGCTCATTCGGGATGTGGACTTCGCTCTACCTGAACCGGCTGGGAGCGAAGGTCACGGTCGTGGACCCGTATGGTCCTGCCAACTCACGCTCGACGTCCGGCGGCGAGACGCGGGGGGTGCGCACTTCCTACGGCGACCGGATTCATGGTCCTCTTTGGACCCGCCTAGCCCACGACTGTATACGGCGCTGGACCGAGTGGGATGAACAGTGGGCCGACGCGATGCTGCCGCGCGTGTTCTTCAACACCGGAGACCTCATCATGCGGGAGGAGTTGACCCCGTACATGGAGGACACTCGGGCTCAGTGGGACGATCTCGGAATCGAGTACGAGGTGATTTCGGCCGACGAGATCAAGCGGCGCTGGCCCGTCATCAACACGGAGACCGTGGGGGCGGCCCTCTATGAGCCGGGCGCGGGTGTCGTGCGCGCGCGGCGCGCCATCGAGTCCGTGGCCCAGGTCTTCCGGAACGAAGGTGGAGAGATCAGGATGGGCCGGGCGGGTATGGGATCGAGCAGCGGTGGGCGTCTGAACAACCTCACGCTCGAACCCGGGGGTTCGATTTCCGGCCAGATCTATGTGCTCGCACTCGGGCCGTGGTTCCCGAAGTTCTTGCCGGAACTCATGGGCAAGCGCATCCGTATCGGGATGGGTTATACGTTCTACTTCGGTCCGCCTCCGGGAGACAACAGCTACACGTTCCCCAACCTTCCCAGCTACGGGATTCCGGGTTGCACGGGCTGGCCGGCTCTCGGCCGGGACCATCGCGGCTTCCGTGTTCGTACGGGCGGGCGCGCGGCGGAGGACCCGGACCTGAGCGACCGTTGGGTGGACTCCGACTCCTTCGAACGCCCTCGCAAGATACTCGCCGACTGGTTTCCCGGTCTGGCCGACGCGCCGCTGCTGGAGACACGGGCGTGCCACTACGAGAGCAGCGTGGACCGCAACTTCATCGTCGACAAGCATCCCGACTATGACAACGTCTGGCTGGCAGGGGGTGGCTCGGCCGAGGGGTTCAAGTTCGGCCCGTTCCTCGGGGAGCACATCGCCAAGCGGGTGCTCGACATCGAGCACGACCCGGAGTTGGTCGAGAACTTCGCCCTCAGCGAGGAGGAGTTCAGTGACGAGGAGCGGGAGGGCCGGCGCCGCCGCGATCCTGGAGAGAGCGGGAAAGGCTGATCGGCCCCGACCATGTGTCCTCTTGCCAGGACGGCCCGTGTCCAATCCGCCGGATAGCCGTAGCCTCGAAAAGCCTTGTATGATACGGATTTCCAGTCGTGGCGGGCTGGCACACGTCTTGCCATTCCTAAAGGCGAGAGTCACAGGACGCACCAACGTCCTGGAAGTGCCCCGACCCGGAGGTTGAGATGAGCCGACGCGGCGCCCGAAGTGCCTGGCCACTCTTCGCAGTGGCCATCTCCGTGATGATGATCCTGCCCGTCGAAGCTCTGGCCCAGGGCGGAGATGGCTTTCTGTTCAAACGCCCTTCGGTCCAGTTGAGCATCCGCGGCGACTACTTCGTACCTCGGGCGGGCAGCGAGATCTTCGACTTCACGCGCGCCCAGCTGACGGTCGACAAGCGCGACTTCAACACCGTGGGCATCGGCGCCGAGATCGCCATACGCACCTCGGAGCGCGTCGACGTCGCGCTGAGTTTCGGCTACGGTCGTAGCAAGACCCTGTCCGAGTTCCGTGACTTCATCGGCACCGACGACCTCCCCATCCTCCAGACTACTGAATTCACGCGCGTGCCCGTCACCGCGAACGTGAAGGTGTACCTGTTCGATCGGGGCCGCACGGTGAGTCGCTTTGCCTGGATTCCGTCCAAGGTGGCGCCTTATGTTGGCGGTGGAGCTGGAATCGTCTGGTACGAGTTCGTGCAGGATGGTGAGTTCGTCGACTTCGACGACCTGGACATCTTTGTCGACCATCTTTCTTCCAGTGGCACATCGGCTACGGGCCACGTGTTTGGGGGGCTGGATCTGTCCATCGACGGCACCTGGGTTCTGACTGGCGAAGGACGCTATTCTTTCGGTAGTGTAGAGATGGGCGAGGACTTCGTGGGATTTGACAACATCGATCTGAACGGTCTCCAACTGACCGTCGGGATCGGCGTTCGATTCTAAGCCGGAAAGGACGACTACCATGAGCGAAGCTCGTAAGTACTGGAGTGTTCCGAGTGCCTTCCTTGCCGGCGCCGTCATTCTCGCGGGCATGACCCCGGTGGATGCCCTCTCTCAGGAGATGGACACACGCTGGTTGCCCTGGCTCGGGTGCTGGGCGCCTGTCGCGGCTGAGGACGCGGAGGCCGATCGGTCCCTCCTGTGCGTGCGGCCCGCAGAAGGCCAGGACGCGGTCGAACTCTTGAGCGTGGTCGACGGCGTCGTCGAGTCTGTGGATATCCTGAGCGCGACCGGCCAACGCCGCGAAACCGCACTCGAGGGCTGCGAGGGATGGCAGAGCGGCAGCTTCTCCATGGACGCCAGCCGTGTCTACCTGCGTACCGACGAAGTGTGCGAGGGCGGCCAACGGCGCGCATCGACGAGTCTGATGTCCTGGGTCTCGACGTACGAATGGTTGGACATCGAGATCGTCGAGGTGGGCGAGCGAAGCGTGGCTTGGGTGAGGCGTTATGAAG
>JADFRS010000148.1 GCA_022561145.1 Gemmatimonadota bacterium | reverse complement strand
TGGGTTACGATGCGGATGGGCAACCGGTCTTCTTGAGCGACCTGTGGCCGAGTGCCGAAGAGATTCGTGAGACGGTAGCCTCCTCCCTCAAGCCGGAGATGTACCACAAGCGTTACGCCGAGGTGTTCGAGGGCGACGACCTCTGGCAGGCTCTTCCCCTGCCCGATCATGACGACAACCTCTACGACTGGGATGCCGATTCCACGTACATCCAGAACCCTCCGTTCTTCCAGGGAATGACCCTGGACGTGCCGGAAGTGGTCGACATCGTGGGCGCCCGCGTGCTCGGCATCTTCGGCCAGACCACGACGACCGACCACATCTCGCCGGCGGGAGCGATCCCCAAGCGTGAGCCGGCCGGTCTCTACCTGGAGGAACACGGCGTAAAGCCCTGGCAGTTCAACACGTTCGGGTCGCGGCGGGGAAACCACGAGGTCATGATGCGCGGGACTTTCGGCAACGTGCGCATCCGAAACCTTCTGCTGGACGAGAAGGAGGGCGGTTACACCATCCACTTCCCCACCGGCGAGGAGACCACCATCTATGATGCGGCCATGCGCTACGCGGAGGCCGGCACTCCGCTCATCGTGATGGCGGGCAAGGAATACGGTACCGGCAGTTCTCGTGATTGGGCGGCCAAGGGCACGCTCCTGCTCGGCGTGCGCGCCGTGATCGCGGAGAGCTACGAGCGCATTCACCGGAGCAACCTGGTGGGCATGGGCGTGCTTCCGCTTCAGTTCAAGGAGGGTGAGAGCCCGACCTCACTAGGGCTGACCGGGCACGAGACGTTCGACATCGTGGGCGTAGCGGACGGACTCGCCCCCGGCGGTGAGGTCACGGTGATCGCGCGGGGCGAAGACGGGTCGGAGACCCGGTTCCAGACGGTGGTGCGGTTGGACTCGGAGGTCGACGTCGAGTACTACCTGAACGGCGGCATACTCCACACCGTCTTGCGGAAGATCGCCCGCGGTGAGATGTAGCCGGTAGGCTAAGGCTCCCTAGGCTCTCTCATCGAGACCGGCGGGCCGAGAATCTCGGACAGGATAACCGCGCGGCGGAGCTCATCCTCGCGGCCACCACGTTCGCCGAAGAGGCGTAGCATGGCGGAGCGCCCGCCGGAGGCCCTGGCGTAATGAGCGTCCTTCTCCAGGTCGGCCAGGCCCGACGAGTGGAGTCGGTGGAAGGTGGCCGACGCCGCAGCCTCTTTCGCCTCCTCCCTCTCCTCCTCGCTCTCCTCCTCCCTAGAGTCCGTTCTCACGAGAGACGCCGGTTCATAGGGGGTCATGGCCACGCTCTCGCGGACCTCTCGACCCTCCGGAACCGACACCGGCAGGGCTACCTGAGTCGGGCCGGCATCCATCCTGAGCCTAGGCTCGGGATCCGGAGCAGGCTCGGCGGTAGGTGCAGTCCCCCCTCGCGCCAACTCCGCGATCTCTGCCCAGATGTCATGGGGCACGAGTCCTTCAGTCGCCTCGGACTCCCCCTGCTCATCTCCGGTGAGACTCCGGGGAAAGTCCACCTCTGTCTCGTCGGGGCGCTGAAGCGCCTCGGCCTGCCGGCGCTTCTTTCGCGTCGCGCCCTCCATCATCGTAATGACGATGAAGAGGCCGATGACCAGCATTTGAATCAGGCCACTATCCATGGATCGACCCCTCGATCGCGATCATGCCAGCGGAGTGCTGTCGTCTTCGTCCCCGCTCGCCAGCGCCTCACGCATTTTCGTGTCCGACTGCATGTTCTGGAAGCGCGCATAATCCATGACCCCCAGGTTGCCGGCACGGAAGGCCTCCGCCATGGCCAGCGGCACCTGCGCCTGGGCCTTGACCAATTCGGCCTGCATCTCTTGCACGCGTGCCTTCATCTCCTGCTCCTGCGCCACGGCCATCGCGCGCCGCTCCTCGGCGCGGGCCTGCGCCACGCGCTTGTCCGCCTCGGCCTGATCGGTCTGGAGGTCGGCGCCGATGTTCTTGCCCACATCCACGTCCGCGATGTCGATGGAGAGGATCTCGAACGCCGTGCCCGAGTCGAGGCCTTTTTCGAGCACGGTCTTGGAGATGACGTCGGGGTTCTCCAACACCTCCTTGTGCGTCGCTGCGGAGCCGATGCTCGACACGATGGCCTCGCCGACCCGGGCCAGGATGGTGTCTTCGCCTGCGCCCCCGACCAGGCGGTTGATGTTGGCTCGTACCGTGACGCGCGCCTGGGTGATGAGCTGGATGCCGTCCTTGGCCATGGCTGTGACCCTGGGCGTGTTGATCACCTTGGGGTTCACCGACACCTGCACGGCCTCGAACACATCACGCCCCGCCAGGTCGATGGCGGCAGCCTGCTGAAAGGCCAGGTCGATGTTGGCTTTGTCGGCGCTGATCAGCGCGCCCACGACCCGCTGCACGTTGCCTCCAGCCAGGTAGTGCGCCTCCAACTGGTCGACGTTTAGATCGATGCCGGCCTTGATCGCGGTGATGAGCGGCCGCACCACGGAGGGTGGGCTCACTTTCCGCAGGCGCATGCCGACGAGCTGGGGCATGCTCACTTGCACGCCGGCCGACATCGCCTCGATCCAGAGACGCACCGGCACAGCCCATAGCAAGAGGAGGACGAAGGCGACCGCGAAGACCACGAAGAGGTTGGCGAACAGGAGTTCCATGGGAAGGAGCCTTTGTCAGTGTGTTACGGATGCATGTGTCTCACGTAGTGTCGCTGAACGCTCGCACCACGTGACGGTATCCCTCGGAGGACACCACGCGAATGGGCGTCCCTTCTTCGATCCACTCGGACTCCGAGACCACGTCGAGCCGCTCGTCTTCGAAGAGCCCGGTGCCGGACGGGCGTAGGTCGGTGATGGCTACGCCCTCGGAGCCGACGAGCTCAGGTCGTGGGAGCGCCGACTCGAAACCGGCATCACGGTCAGTGCTCGAGGCGAGGAAGATCCGCGATCGGAAGAGTCTATCGCTGTGTGGTAGGCGTTTCAGGATTGACCAGCCCGTGACGAGGATGATCGCCACCGTCGTGCTGAGTATCCACCCGGCCGTGGTCAGGTCGGCGGTGAGGGTCGCGTCGCCCACCAAGCTCATGTAGAGCCCCGCGAGGATACCGGCTCCTCCGAGCACTCCGAACAAGCCGAAGCCGGGAATCACGAAGATCTCCACGGCCACAAGCACGGCACCTGCACCTATGATCAACAGTTCTTCCATCCCGGCCAGGCCGATAATCAGGTGCGAGCCGAAGAAGAGGGATAGCGACAGGAGCCCCGCGGCCCCCGCCAGACCCAGACCCGGCGTCTTGATCTCGATCAACAGGCCGAGGAACCCCAGGGACAGCAGGAACGGTGCGATAACCGGATGGGACAGAAGCCGGACTATGCGCTCCGCCCAGTTGACGCTCGTCTCGATGACCTCGGCCCCGGATGCTCCCACAATCTCCAGCAGCGCCGCCAAGTCGTCCACCTGCTCGGCATAGCCGACTGCGACGGCCTCTTCGGTGGTGAGCGTGAGCAGCTTGCCCTCGGCAACCACACCGGTGATCTCGATGGACTCGTCCACCATGGCCTCGGCCACGGTGGGGTCGAGCCCTCGGGCCTCGGCCAGAGCGCGCATCTCGCTCCTCATGGCGGAGACGATCTTTTCGGAGGCCTTGGTCCCGGATCCATCCACCGGCGTTGCGGCACCGATGACCGAGCCGGGCCGCATGTAGATCCGGTTCGTGGCGAGCGAGATCAGCGCGCCCGCTGAAAAAGCTCGGCGGTTCACATACGTGTAGACCGGGATTTCAGCGTCGGCGATGGCGTCCGCAATGCGCTCGGCAGCGTCCACACGCCCACCCGGCGTGTCCATATCCAGAATCACGGCGAGCGCACCCGCGCGCTCGGCATCGGCAATGCTGCGCTCGATGAAGGGCGCCAGACCGAGCTCGATCACCCCGGACACCGGCACGAGGTATACGACTCGACCGCTCTGGGCATCGGTCGGCGCGGCGACCATGGCAAGCGCCACGAACGCCGTCACACTCATGTTCACGGATCTCATGACCGACATTTCATCCCGTCCCTACTCTGGGAGGTGCGGTGCGATGCTGTGTGCGCCCCGCGGTACTTCTTCAACAGGCCCATCAAGCTACTGCTCTGTTGCTCGCCGGACAAAGAAAAGGCCGCCACCCTTTTGGGGCGACGGCTGCCGCGCATTGGCGGCTCGCCCCTCAAGGAAGCTCCGCGCCGAGCAACAGGACGGCGTAATAGGCCCTGCGTATCGCCGTGGTGTAGTCTTCGGCGTCGATGGCGCTGCCCGCACCCTTAGTCAGCCGCTCCGCCCTCTGTAGCGTCTCTTCCGGATACGTATCTCGATCCACAATCCTTCCCAACGCATCCTCCGCGATCGCCCGTAACAGGGTCGCGAGGCGGCGTGGGGTGACCTCCCTCAACGCGTCCGAAGCCTCGAGCAACGCTCGAAGGGCATCCTGGGTATCGCCCACGTCGAGTGCGGCCCGCGCAC
Organism: Gemmatimonadota bacterium; assembly: GCA_022561145.1. GTDB lineage: Bacteria > Gemmatimonadota > Gemmatimonadetes > Longimicrobiales > Gaopeijiaceae > JACZXQ01. Next base: position 5,435 of record JADFRS010000148.1, on the reverse strand, counting down.
GTTGGTGCGCGGCGGCCGCCATTCCAACACGCCGCTCGATGCTCGGGGCCAGATCGTCCGGGGTCAGCCCGTCGATGATCGCCAGCGCATGGCCCACCTCGTCGGTGGCGACGGTAAGCGCATCGAGCCCCAGGCCATCCGCGAGAGCCGGCGCGGCCAAGCCATACACCTCGGTGCGCGCGGCGCGAGCTTGGATCAGCGTCATGTCCCACGACGCCTCCCACTGCTCCGACACCTCGCGGAGCTCGTCGGCACGTCCGGCTTCGGAGACGAGGCCGGGCAGCCCAGAGCGTTCCAGCACGAGGAGGAGTGCACCCTGCGTCTCAGCGGACACCACAACGCCCAGCGGGTCCGATGCGGCGTCTTCGCACGCACCGAGAACGGCGCAGAGCGTGAGAACGCCTCCGAGCGAGAAGTTGAAAGGCCGGGTTCGTATCAGTTGTAGCATGGTGCTAAGGTAGAACACCCAGGGCCGTGGGATCAATCGCTCCGGTCTTCGCGCCCCCGGCTTGCTCTCCCGCAAGCTGGGGCATAGGTTGCCGTTCGGACGCTCGTTCGAATCCGGTCTGTAGTCCGGATATAATTACTGCACAACATGTTAGCGTCATGTGTTCGAGTTATGTAATAGGTGATTCAGCCTGGGTTTCACCCGTCTGAGGAGTCCTCGTGGAGGAGCAAAGCCGTTACGACGCCAAACTCATTCGCATCCTGAGAGCGGCGGCCGCCGTGTTTGCCGAGAGGGGGTATCATCGGGCCAGTATCCGAGACATCTCCGCGGCTACCGGCGTGAGCCTTTCGGGCCTGTACTATTATGTGGACAGCAAAGAGGAGCTGCTCTACCTGATCCAGCGTCAGTGCTTCGAGACGATCCTCGAAAATCTCCACTCTGATCTTCGCGACGTGACGGACCCCGAGCGGCGTCTGAGCCTGCTGATCAGCAACCATCTCGGGTTCTTCGCCAGCAACATGAGCGAGATGAAGGTGCTGTCGCACGAGGCGGATGTGCTGTCCGGTGACTACGCAAGAAAGATCACCGACCAGAAACGGGAATATTCGGCCATTGTGAGCGATCTTCTGGATGCCCTGGCACCACAGGCCCATAGCGTCGATCTTCGGAGGGCTACGTTCTCGCTCTTCGGGATGATGAACTGGATCTACACATGGTACCGCCCGGACCGTGACGGCCCCGTGAATGTGCTGGCAACCGAGATGACACACTTGTTCCTCCGTGGGTTTGGGTCGGGACTTCAGGACGGAGGGATCGAGGGCGGCGGCGGTTACAACGCGACCTCGATGTGGCGTGCCGTGTGACACGAGGACACACAACGGCCCGTGCGATGGAACCCGCCGGGTATATGGTTCTTGGTGTGATGGACTCTAGGATATTGAAATACACAAACCCCGAGTAAGGAAGACACATGTCGGATAAGACGCTGGTTCGATACGAGGTACAGGACGGCGTGGGTGTGATCACCCTCGATGACCCGCCCGCCAACACTTACACCTACGAGATGATGGGGCAGCTGGACAGCGTCATTCTCACGGCGCGCATGGACGACAGCACGCAGGTGATCGTTCTCACGGGGGAAGGCGAGAAGTTCTTCAGCGCCGGGGCGAACATTCAGATGCTTTCTGAGGTCACCTCGGGCTTCAAGTACTGCTTCTGCCTGCACGCAAACGAAACGCTGAACCGTCTCGAGCAGACGCCCAAACTGACCATCGCCGTGCTCAACGGGCACACCGTGGGCGGCGGCCTCGAGATCGCCATGGCCTGTGATCTGCGCATCGCGCGCGCGGGGGGAAGCAAGGTCGGGTTGCCCGAAGTCAATCTCGGAGTGCTGCCGGGCACCGGCGGAACGCAGCGCATGGCGCGTCTGGTCGGGAAATCCCGTGCCATTGAACTCATGGTGACCGGAGAGACGTTCGGATTCGAGAGGGCCGAGGCGCTCGGCATCGTGAACAAGGTCATCGAGGCCGAGAGTCACGAGGACTTCATGAGCCAGGCCATGGACTACGCCCGGCAGTTCACCACGCCGAACAAGGCCGCCAAGGCTGTCGGGCTGATCAAGCGTTCGGTGCAGAGCGGCGCAGAACTCCCGTTCGAGTCGTCCCTCACGCTAGAGCGTGAACTCCAACAGCAGCTCTTTCAAAGCCAGGACGCGCGCGAAGGCCTCGACGCCTATTTGGAGAAGCGCCAGCCCGAGTTCACGGGCAAGTAGTGCCTGAGATGGGCGAAGCGTTTCGCAACAAGCTTTGGATCGGCAACGAATGGCACGACGCTGCGTCTGGGGCGACGTTCACCGATGTGAACCCGGCCACCGGCGAGGTGCTGGCGGAGGTTGCGGCCGCTGGTGAGGCCGACGTGGACCGGGCGGTCGATGCCGCCCGGTCGGCGCTCGCTTCCAAGGAGTGGGGCCGGATCAACCCGCACCGAAGAGCCGAGATTCTCTGGAAGCTGGCGGACCTGATCGAGGCCAACTCTGATGAATTGGCCGAGATCGAAACGCGCGACAACGGGAAGCCCATCTTCGAGTCGCGCCGGGTCGACCTGCCGAGCGTGGTGGAAAACTTCCGGTACTACGCGGGCCTGGCGGACAAGATCCAGGGTGACACGATTCCCGTGAGCGGGCCCTTTCTCAACTACACGCTCAGAGAGCCGGTCGGCGTCGTCGGCTGCATCGTACCCTGGAATTTTCCGCTGTCGCTGGCGGCGTGGAAGGTGGCCCCCGCCCTTGCATGCGGAAACGCGGTGATCCTGAAGCCCGCCAGCCAGACGCCACTTTCGGTCCTGCGCTTAGGTGAGCTGGCAGCCGAGGCGGGCCTGCCCCCGGGGGCTCTCAACGTGCTGCCGGGAACCGGTGAGACTGCGGGCGCCGCGCTCGTGCGACATCCGGGCGTGGACGTGATCGCCTTCACGGGCTCGACCGAGGTGGGCAAGGTCATCATGCGGGAAGCGGCCGACACGCTCAAGAAGGTCTCGCTCGAGTTGGGTGGCAAATCACCGAACATCGTGTTTGCCGACGCCGACCTGGAGGCCGCCGTGAAGGGAGCCATCACGGGCATCTTCTACGGTAAGGGCGAGGTGTGCGCCGCGGGCTCCCGCGTCCTGGTCGAGCGTGACGTCTACGACGACTTCCTGGAGGCCTTCAAGGCACGAGCCGAACGAATGACCGTGGGAGACCCCATGGGTCCGAAGACGCGCCTGGGCGCGATCGTGAGCGAGGCTCAGCTGGAGCGTGTAATGGGGTACATCGAGGCGGGTCGGTCGGAGGGCGCCCGGCTGGTCACCGGAGGCGAGCGAACCGACGTGGACGGCAAAGGCAACTTCGTGACGGCCACGGTGTTCGCGGACGTCGAGCCCAGCATGACGATCGCGCGGGAAGAGATCTTCGGTCCGGTTGCGGCGGTCATGCGGTTCGAAGACCTGGACGACGCCCTCGCCAAGGCCAATGACACGGTGTACGGGCTCGCGGCGGGCATCTGGACTCGAGACATCGGAAAGGCGCATCGCCTGGCCTCGGAGCTGCAGGCCGGAACGGTCTGGATCAACACGTACAACCAGTACGACTCGGCATCCCCGTTCGGCGGATACAAGCAGAGCGGCTTCGGGCGTGACCTCGGCTATCGGTCCGCACTGGAGAAATACACGCAGGTGAAGAGCGTTTGGGTGGCGATCGACGCATGAGGCGCGCCGTGATCGTAGCCGCCGTTAGAACGCCGATCGGGCGGCACGGCGGGGCCCTTTCGTCCGTGCGCCCCGACGATCTCGCGGCGCATGTCATCACGGCGCTGGTCGAACGCACGGGCATCGACCCCGCGCTCGTCGACGACGTCTTGTTCGGCTGCACCAACCAGGCCGGCGAGGACAACCGCAACGTCGCACGCATGGCGCTGTTGCGGGCCGGCCTACCGGTGAGCGTGCCCGGGCAGACCATCAACCGACTCTGTGGCTCCGGGCTCCAGGCCGTGAGCTCGGCGTTCCAGGCGATCGCGGCCGGCGAAGGTGACGTGTTCATCGCCGGCGGCGTGGAGAGCATGAGCCGGGCGCCGTTCGTCATGCTCAAGCCGGACCGAGCCTTCGCTCGCGGCCATCCCGCCATGGCCGATACCGTGCTCGGGTGGCGGTTCACCAATCCCGCGCTCGACGAGCAGTGGACGATCGGCCTGGGCGAGACCGCGGAAGTCGTTGCCGAGGAGTTCGGCGTGACCCGCGAGGAACAGGACGCCTTCGCGCTCGAGAGCCAGCGGCGTGCCGCTGCGGCCATGGAGGGCGGCCGCTTCGAGGCCGAGATCGCGCCGGTGAGCGTGCCGGCTCGCCGCGGCAAGACCATCGTCGTGGATACGGACGAGCACCCTCGGCCGAAGACGACATTGGAGAGCCTCTCAGGGCTTCGGCCGGTGTTCAAGCCCGGCGGGACGGTCACGGCCGGCAATGCCTCAGGGATCAACGACGGCGCTGCGGCGTTGCTGGTGGTCGAGGCCGAGAAGGCGGAAGCCTTGGGACTCCGGGCGATGGCAACCGTCGTGTCCAGCGCCGTTGCCGGTGTCGAGCCCCACCGTATGGGTATCGGCCCGGTCCCGGCCTCCCGGAAGGCACTCGAACGTGCGGGCATGGAGCCGGCGGACCTGGACCTGGTAGAGCTCAACGAGGCCTTCGCTGCCCAGGCCATCCCATGCATTCGAGAACTAGGCTTGGACGGCGAGCGTGTGAACGTGAACGGTGGGGCCATCGCCCTCGGGCACCCGGTAGGGTGTTCGGGCGCGCGCATCCTCACGACGCTCGTTCACGAGATGGAGCGACGCGATGTGGAGACCGGCCTCGCGACGATGTGCATCGGCGTGGGTCAGGGCATCGGGACCGTGGTCACGCGGGGAGAACCGGCATGAGCGACGACGTCCGCCGCGCGGCGGTCTTGGGAGCCGGTACCATGGGCCACGGGATCGCCCAGGTCGCCGCCAGGGCCGGCTATCAGACCACGTTATACGACGTCGACATGTCGGCCGTGGAGCAGGGTCTCCTGCGCATCCGCGAAAACCTCACGAAAGCGGTCGAGCTGGGAAAGGCCACCGAGCAGGAGTGCGCCGACACATTGGAGCGCATTCACCTGAGCTCCGACCTGGACCGTGCGGTCCACGAGGCCGAGATCGTCATCGAGGCCGTGCCCGAGATGATGGACGTCAAGCAGGGCCTGCTCAAGCAGATGGAGCAGGCGATCTCGCCCGAGACCATCATTGCGTCCAACACATCGTCCCTGAGCATCACGGAGTTGGCCTCCGTCCTCAAGCGACCCGAGCGGTTCGTGGGCCTCCACTTCTTCAACCCCGTGCACGTCATGAAGCTGGTGGAGGTCGTATGGGGAGAGGAGACCTCGGAGGAGACTCGTGAGCGGGCCATGCGCATCTCTGAAGAGTTCGGCAAGGTGCCGATCCTCGTC
>JADFRS010000015.1:30050-39977 GCA_022561145.1 Gemmatimonadota bacterium | reverse complement strand
AGCTATCAGCACGTCATCAAGCAATATGCCGTCATCAGCGCCGACAGCGGTATCCAGAACGAACCGGCGAGCACGATCCCTCCTCGGTAGGCCTGATAGCCCGGATCCGGGATCACGGCCACGTCGCCCGGGTCCATGAATGCCAGCGGAAGATGTGCGATGCCGTCCTTCGACCCGATCAGCGGGAGGATCTCCTCGTGCGGATCGAGCGTCACACCGAAACGCTCCTGCATCCAACCTGTGATGGCCTCCCGAAGGGCGACCAAGCCCACCTGAAACGGATAGCGAGAGAGGTTCCGCTCGCCCGCCGCCTGGGCGAGCCGCATCACGACGGCTGGCGGGGGATCCAGATCGGCGTCGCCAGCGCCCAAGTCGATGAGATCGACGCCCTCCGCCTTCAGGCGTCGGCGAAGTGCGGGAATGTGTGCCAGGGGGTAGGCGGGGAGGCTCTTGAACCGGTCGCTCGTATTGAAAGTCATCCGCCGTCTAGCCGCCGTCACGCTCTACGGGATTCGACACCGCACCGACTCCTGGGATCTCCACCTCGACCACGTCTCCCGGTGAGAGAGGCCCGACGCCCTCCGGCGTTCCGCTGGAGATCACGTCGCCCTCTCGGAGGGTCATCGCCCGGGACGCATACGCAATCAACTCGGGGAGCGAAAAAATCATGTCCCGCGCGTAACCCTCCTGCCGGATCTCGCCGTTTACCCGCGTGACCACCGAGAGCCCCGCGAGATCGCTCTCGGCCACAGGCACTGGCGTGCCCACGGGGCAGAAGGTGTCGAAGCTCTTGGCGCGGGCCCACTGCCCATCCGAGCGTTGAAGCTCACGCGCCGTCACGTCGTTCAAGGGGAACACACCCGCGACATGGCTCCACGCGTCTTCTTTCGCGACATGGCGGGCGGCGGATCCGATCAACACCGCGATCTCTCCCTCGAAATCCACCCGTCCCGCCCATTGCGGAAGCTGGATGGCTTCGCCGTCGGTGATCATGGAGGAGGTGGCCTTGAGGAATAGAAGCGGCTCACTGGGCACGTCACTGCCCAATTCCTTGGCGTGAGCCCGATAGTTCCGGCCCGCGCACACGATCTTGGAGGGATGCATCGACCGATGTGGGGCTGGCCTACCCCTTGCTCTCGCTGGTGTGGAGCCATGTTCCGATGATGGCGCCCAACCCGGCAATGGCCAGGAAGCCCGCGATCACGGTGAACCAGACGCCGATGTCGGCGTGACCGGCGCGCCAACTACCGGTGGAATAACTCAGGGTGAACGCAGCGATCCCCAGGTAGGCTATCCCGATGGCGATTCCGATGACCCGTTTCATCTACGCTCTCGAAAGAGTGGACGCTCCCGTCACGCGCGGTAATCTACCGGCGGACACCCGTGGGACAAGGCCCGTGATCAGGCCTCCGCTTGACGATAGAATCGCCTCAGCGCCTCCACCACGTCATGCCAGGGGCCTTTCACCAACGGCATCTCGGGCAGGGAGTCCCTCAGGTAGCGCCCGTACCGCTTCCGCACGATGCGATCGTCCAGCAGGAGCACCGCACCGCGGTCGTCCCGATGCCGAATCAGCCTCCCGAACCCCTGTTTCAGGCGAAGCGCCGCCAGCGGCAGGGTAAAGTCCCAGAATGCATTGCCTCCTGCCGCTTCGATGGCCTCCATGCGGGCGGCCGTGACCGGCTCGGTGGGTACCCGGAACGGAAGGCGCTGTATGATGAGGCCACGGAGGGGTCGGCCGGGAACGTCCACGCCCTCCCAGAACGACGAAGTACCGAGCAACACGCCCGACCCGGACTGGACGAACGAGTCCACGAGCCGGGCACGCGAGTCCTCTCCATGCACGAACAAAGGCCAGCGCAGATCCGGGCGTAGCCTGAGCGCGGCCGCCACTTCTTGAAGCGCGCGATGGGACGTAAACAACACGAAGAGGCCACCTCCCGTGATGTCCGCCATCTCAGCCACAACCTTGGCCGTCTCGACCTGGAATGCGTCGCCGGGTGTGTTGACCTCCGAAAGATCGGTGGGCACGCAGAGTAATGTCTGTTCTTCAAACACGAATGAGGACAACACGATATCTTCTGTTACCTCAAGTTGTTTATCGGCAAGGTCAAGGTCCTCCTGTGCCAGCCCCACGCGTTCTCTGATGAAGTCGAATGTCTTCTTCGTGGCCAGCGTGGCGGACGAAAGAACCACCGTGTCGGTTTTCTCGAACAGGCTCTCGCGGAGCAGCGCGCCGGGTTCGATCGGGGCCGCGGCGAGCACCAGGTTTCCGTGTTTGTGGCCCGCCTTCCCCCTCCACTCCATCCAACGCACCGCTCCTGACTCATCCTCCCCAGGTTTGAGCACCATGGAGAGGGCCCGAATCTGGTCCGTCACCCGTCGTTCCATGCCCTGGAGGTCGAGCATACGCCCTTCTAGAGCCTCGGAGAGGTCGCTTACGAGCTCGATGCGGCGCCGGAGCTCGGAAAGGTCTCGAGCCAGGTGCGTGAGGGCTGCGAGGAGGGTATCCAACCGCTCCCGCACGTCGACGCGTTCGATGGGCTCCGGAAGCTCGGGGGTCCCGATACGCACGGCGCCGGAAGCTTCCGTCGGCAAGAGGGGCTCCACCGAGTCCATGAAATTAGTCAGGGCCGCCCGTGCATTCTCCAGGGCCGGCCGCACGCGCTCTTCTACTCGCAACCTCAGTTCCGAGGCCTGCGCTGAACCGCCTTCGCCCGAGCTGGCTGCGCCGGAGGTGGCTGCACCCCCTAAGAGCTCTTGGATCGCCGTGAGCACACCCTTCCCTCCCCGATCTATCCGCGCCAGCACCCGGAAGAGTCCGACACGGCTGACCTCGACGCCCAAATGGGACGTGGCAGCATCTTCCAGGTTGTGTGCCTCATCGAGGATGAGGTGCCGGTACGCTGGAAGTACGGCCGACGCCTTGAAATTCTGGGTCGCCCGTCTCACGGAGAGATCGCTGAACAGCAGGTGGTGGTTGACGATCAGGAGCTTGGCCGAGGCAGCCTGGCGCCGCGCCTCCTGGTAGAAACATTGTTGGAAGTGCGGGCAGCGAGCCCTGAGGCATATGTCGGCGTCGCTCTTGACCTCCTCCCAGGTTTCTGACGAGGGCACGAATGTCAGATCGGCGAGCGAGCCGTCATCCGTGGACGCAACCCACTCGAGTATCGCATCCAGTTCCTTGCTGCGATCCTCCTCGAACAACTGTGGAGCACTCTCTCTTGCCAGCATCGCCCTGCGGATGCTGATGTAGTTGCCCCGCCCTTTCACCAGCGCCCACGCCAGCTCCCCGCCAAGCAGGTCACGCACCAACGGCAGGTCTTTGGTGTCGAGTTGTTCTTGCAGGTTGATCGTGTTGGTTGAGATAACCGTGCGCTCATTGTTCTGTAGCGCCCAGGACGCGGCGGGAAGCAGATAGGCCAGCGACTTACCTGTGCCGGTGCCCGCCTCTACCAGCGCTACGCCCCCTTCGTTGTACCGGTCGGCCACGCGGCGCAGCATCTCACGTTGGCCCGGACGGTCCTCGTAGGCCGGGTAGATTTGCGACAGGGCCCCTCCGTCGGCGAGCAGAGCCTCGAGCCGGTCGATCGGAATGGGCTCGACCGAGCGCGGCGGCGGCGGCTCGATCACCACGTAGAGTCGTTCCGCCCCGTTGTCGACGATCGCGGAGCCCAGCCCCTCTTCGTACAAGCGAACCGCCACGCTCAGATCGGCGTCCGAGGGTTCCAACTCACCGGAGGGGTGATTGTGGATCATCAACCCCCCCTCTTCCGCATCGCGCGCCGCAGCCACTACCGCCGCCCGATTACCTCGGGCGACGGCGCGAGGCGACTCCACGACGCCCGCCTCGGTCACGGCGGCAAGGAAGCAGACCTCGCGACCGCCGGCCTTCTCGATCTCGGAGCGGATGAGCGCAGCCGCATCTGGCGAGAGCGTCAGCCCGGTCACGCCCTTCGTATCGGCCATAGGGGTGGTCAGGTCTTGAGCCGCTTCTTCTTGGCGGCCGGAAACAAGACGTTGTTCAGAATCAGACGGTAGCCGGGAGAGCTGGGATGCAGGTCGAGATCCGTGGGCGGATCACCGATCTGATGCTCCGGATCTTCGGGGTCGTGGCCTCCGAAAAACGTCCACGTGCCCTCGCCGAACGTGCCGTGTATGTACTTGACCAACTCGCCCTCCCTGGCCAAGACGATGGCGCCCGCCTTGAGGCGATCGGCCCTGAACGAGGTCGTGAGGCCATAGAAGTCGTGCACCACCGACTCGTGGCTCTGGGTGAGCATCGCCGGCACAGGATCGAACTTGGCCGAGAACTCGAACAGCGTGAAGGCGCCGAGCTCCCGCCGCCACGGCGTGTTGACCTGGTGGCCGTCGATGTCGCTGAACGCGTTGACGGATGGTGCGATCTGCACCTCGGCGTTCTCGAAGGCCATGGACTGCGTCCAATCCATCTTGCTGGTGGCGTTGGGGTCCGCCGGCGTCCCGTCCGCGTAGGCGGCGGCAATGTCCACATCCCCGGCGGCCAGCGCCAACTCCAAGGTCTCGGTGGCGTTGCACATGGCGAAAAGGAAGCCGCCCGCCTCGACGTAATCCCGGATGCTGCTGGCCACGGCCTTCTTGAGCCCAGTGACGTCGGCGAACCCCAGTTGGTCGGCCATCTCCTGGTTTCTGGCGACCTCCTCTTGGAGCCAGGGCGACCCGGCGAAGGTGATGTAGAACTTGGAGTATTGGCCCGTGAAGTCCTCGTGATGAAGGTGGACCCATTCATACTCGTTGAGGTCCTCGGCCACGACCTCTTTGTCCCAGATCGTCTCGTAGGGAATACCGGCGTAGTCCAGGGCCATCGTAACCGCGTCGTCCCAGGGCGTGCTGTTGGGCGGCGTGTAGATCGCCACCTTGGGCGCCTTCTCGAGCACCACGGCCTCCATGTTCGACTGCGTGATGATACCCCGGATGGACGCCTCGTCGGCGCCGCCGATCGGCTGAATCGAGACGCCCCTTAGCGCCGCTTCCCGCCTCACGCCCTCGATGTCGGGGAGCAAGAAGGAGCCACCCCTGTAGTTCAGCAACCACTCGGCGCGGCCAACGTGCTCCAGCGTCCAATACGTTAGTCCGTACGCTTTGAGATGGTTCGTCTGGGTCCGATCCATGGGCACCAGAATGAACTGCGCCTCAGCCGGCCCCGGCCCCGCGGCAGTAAGCGCCACAGCCAGAATACCGCTCACCACCGCCCTCCTCGCGAGACTCGCATTTCCGCCTGTGCGCATCACCGCGACCCTCCAGGGCTTCGAGCCCTCAACCGCTCCAACTCCCGGCGAGCCATGGGCACGACCGCACTGTTCGGCCGGGCCAGGATCAGGTCTTCCAACAACGTGATGGCGTTGGGCACCCCGGCCGACTCTCGGCTACGGAACCGGGCAAGCGCCAGAATCGCTTCGGGCGCCTCGGGCGCCGAAGCGAAACGCTCGACCACCTGCTGACGCAGCACCGCCGCGGCCTCTTCGTCACCGTGGGCCTCAGCCATGCGCGCACCGGCGACCAAAAGCGCACCTTGATCCTGCTCGGGCACGCCCCCTAGTCGCTCTTCCAGGATCCTCAGCGCACCGGGCACGTCGCCCCGATGCGCGCGAGCCGCGCTCTCTGACAGGAGCTCCACGCCGCCGGGGCTGAGCCGATCGAGCAAGCCGATGAGTTGGATCACTTCGGTCGCCGCGGCGGGCTCGAGCTCGGTTGCGGCGCCCAAGAACGCCTCATGCGCGGCCTCGGGATCCCCCTCCGCGAGCAGGAGGTAGCCTCGCTCCACCGCGCTCCTGGGGCCGTCTACGTTGCTGAGCAGCCGCTCCGCTTCCGCCACCTCCCCCGCGGCCTGATACCGCAGCGCGAGGGTCACGCTCAGTTCGTCGAGCTCCGGTGCCTCCGGGTACTCCCGCCGCAAGGCATCCAGTCCACTCTCCGCACCCCGACGGTCCTCTGAGATGCGCAGGCGCAGCACGGTGGCCAACGCCCTGCGACGCTCGGCGGTGCGGGGCGCCAGCGATTCAGCGACGCGCTCCTGGGCCGCCATGGCCACCGCCGTGTCGCCATGTGCGAGGGCGGACGAAGTGATGCGGTGATCGAGCGAGCGAGCTTCCGACCGGTCGACGGAGTACTCCCGCTGTACCTGGTAGGCCCAGAGCGCCGCGCCGTGCTCACCTCGCTCCTCAGCGGTGCGGGCCAGATCCGCCAGGAAGCCACGCCGTGCCTGGCCGGAGATGGCAGGCACGACCTCCTTGGCCATAGCCAGTGCTTCGTCGCTCAGTCCGACCTCGAGTGCCATTCTCGCCGCCACGCGTCGTCGGGCTACCGTGGTGGGTGACTGGCCGAGCTTCTCGACCAACGGCCCGACCAGGTCGGCCGGATCACCCTCGAGGGCCCGGATACTCCGCATCACGGCCGATGCCTGGGCACCGTCGTCCCCGATGGCGCGGCTCCACTCCTCGACCGCTTGGCCAACCCGGCCCAATTGCACGAGTAGGTCGCTCACATCCATAGCGAACAAGGTCTCGTCGTCGAGAGCGTCGCGTCCCCGGCGGAGCGTCTCCAGCGCCGACTCGGCACCCAAGGATGTGCGAAAGACCCTGGCGACCTCCTGGTAGGGCGCGGCGGAGGACGGATCGGCCTCGATCCAGTCGGCCGCGGCCTGGCGCATGGCCGTCAGCGAATCCGCCTCCAGGAGGACCCGGAGCTTTAGCAGGCGAGGCGTGGAGGCCACCGAATCCACCGCGATGAACCGGTCCACCGCAGTGAGCACTGCCAACACTCGGCCCTGCGCACGCAACACACGTTCGAGGGCGAAGAGCCCGCCGGACGACCTGGGATGGTCCTCGAGCAGCCCGGTCAGGACGCGCTCCGCTCCTACGAAGTCGCCGCGGGACTCGAGTGAGGTAGCGGCCCGGAGCAGGCGGCTCTCCACCTGGCTGCTGGCCTGGGTCCGCTGAGCCCCAACGGGGCCTGCAACGAGGGCCAGTGCCGACACCGCCATGGCGGCAACAAGGAAAGGCCGGCCCATCACCGGCTCCCTCCGCCCGACGTACGGTTCACCCCGGAGCGATTCAGCCGCTCGAAATAATCCATGACCATCTGTCGCTGCGCCGGTGAGAGTCTGCGGAGCACGGCACTCGGAGGAAGCCCGAAGCGGAGGGCACCCAACGCCCCCGGGCTGAGGGGCAGCACGTCGCGGCGCTCGAACGCACCCGGCGCCTCGGACTCGCGCTCCTCGGACTCCTCGTCCTTCTCCAGGCTGCGCCCCGCGTCGAGCAGGCGGTGGAAGAGCCGCTCCTGCCTCCTGAGGATCTCCGGCGTGAGACGGCCCTCTCCCAACGCCTCCGCCAGGCGTCGCGCCTCTGCCATGAGGGCTTCCAAATCACCGAGCGTCTGTTCCTCCGAGCCTGGCTGCTCCGAGAGATCTTGCAGCTCGTCCGCCACCCCCCCTTGGCCCTGCGCGATCTGTTCGAGCTGCTGTCGCATAACCTCTTCACCCAACTGCATGGGCATGAGTTGGCCGGTCTGGTTGTTCAGCGAGCTCTGCTGCTGCGCCAGTTGCTCGAGTTGCTCCATGAGCTGCTCCGTACCCTGGCCCTGCCCGGACTGGCCCGCCTGCTGCGCACCGGCCAAGGCCAACAGCGCGACCTCGTTGAGCGCCTCCACGGCCGACTGGGACGCCGAGAACGGTGACGGCGCCCGTCCGCGCTGTCCCTGCATCGCGTCGATGGTGCGCCGGAGCGCCTCCATGGCCTCACCAATTTTAGCGGAAAGGTCGCGGCTATCACCTTGGGCGACCTGAGCCATCACAGAGAGGTTGTCCGCTATGTTGCGCACGCCCTGAAGGAGGGCCGCCTCCTCGCCGCGTAGATTCGCCATGGTCTCTTGGCTGGCGCCTCGCATCCGCTCCCGCACGTCCGACTGCTCGCGGGCGAGGGAGAGTGCGTCCCCGGCCGTCTGTTCCAAGACCTGCCGCATGGCATCCATCATGCGCTGCGCCATCTCCGCCTGTGCGCTCTCTAGTTGTTCGGCCACCTCTTCGAGTTCCTCGGCGGCTTGCTCGGCTGACTCTCCCGCCTCTTGAGGTTCTCCCCGGCGCGCCTGATCCCGGGCCTCGCTCATCCGCTGCTGCGCCTGCTCGGTCCGGTCACCGGCCTGCCGGACGGACTCCTCGGCGTCCTGCTCACCGGCCTCCGCAAGGCGCTCCCGAAGGCGGTCCATGTGCTCCTGAAGGTCCTCTGCCCGTTCGTTCAGGGCCCCCTGCTGCTCCGCTCTGAGTTCCGGGTTCTCACCCTCTTTGAGCGCCTCGGCCAGCGCGCGCTCCTGCTGGGCGAGTTCTTCGGCCTCCGCGGTCGTGGCGCGGAAATCCTGCTCCATGGCAGCGCGTCGGAAGCGTTCGAGCGCCTCTTCGATCTGGCGCTTGAAGTCCTCCTGGTCCTGACTCAGCTCCCGGAGCGACTTCTGTGCCCGGCGTGCATCCATTGCGTCGAGGTTCTGCCGGAACTCCTCGAGGCGTTCCCGCAACTCGTCCGAGGCGATCTCTCTGAGCAACTCCTGAAGCTCCTCGAGGCTCCGCCTCAGTTCGGGATCGCTCAGCCCGGCCTCCTCGGTATCCCGAGCCAGCTCCTCGAGCGCCGCCCGCAGAGAATCGACGTCGGAAACCATCTCCTCTTGGCGCTCGACGGCTTGCTCGACCTCCTCACGCTGCTCGAAGGCGACCCGGTCCTCCTCGTTGGCTCGCGGTGTCCCGGGTGGGCGGCGTTCGGCGGATTGGCCGGCGGCCTGGCGTTCCAGATCACGAGTGGCCTCCGCCTCGCGAGCAGCCCTTTCGCTCAGGGTCTCCAGCTCGTCGGCAGCCTCCTCCAAACGGTCCTGTGCCTCACGCCGGAGTTCAGCGGCAGTCGGCATGCGTAATACGTACTCGGGCGTCTCGGTGACCTGGGCGCTCGGCGCGTTGTCCACCGCACGCGCCAGGTAACGAATGGTGTCGCCGGGGAGCAACTCCCAGCGCGAGAAGTCCATCATGGGCCTCACGAGCGTACCCTGGGTACCGCCCAGAGCGAGGCTCTGCACCACGGGGTCCATGCGCTCGCCGAACCCGGTGATTCGGTAGACCACGAGTTCGATGTGGTCCACGCCGTAGTCGTCCCCAACCTCGATGATGAGGGGCTGCCGCAAGGAGAGTGGAAGCACTGTGTCCCGCCCGGGAAGCAATATCGCGATATCGGGCGCGGCGTCTCCCACCAGGGTCAGGTCGAGCGGTTCCGGAGCGATTTTTGCCGGTGCATTCTCGTCGTCCGTGAAGGACCATCGGAAACGGCCGCCGGAGCGGGGGGTCCAATCGGCGTCGAAGGTGGCGCCCTCCACCTGGAACGTGGTCGCCGCGACACCGTCGCTTCCGTCTGCACGAATTCGAACCAGGCTCGCTGCGGCAAGCGGCCGACTGGCCCTCCCGGTGATACGGATGCGGCTCCCGATCGGAATCTCGAGTGGCGGAACATCTCCCCGGTACTCCTCGGGGAATCGGCCCGTGTGGGGTGGAAACGACAGCGACACGCGCACGTCGCTCACCAACAGCGGATCCACGGGCGTGATCGTGTAGAGCTCGCTCCGAGCGCCGTCGGGTGCCTCCGCCCAGTACTCCAGCTCGACCGACACGGCGGGGAAGGCGAACCCAGCCACGTCGCCCGCCGTGATGGCACGCGTCTCCGAGCGGGCGATGTCGCCGGCCGCCTGCCAGTGAAGGCTTACGGTTTCGCGGCCCGGAGCCCTGACCTGCACGGCTACGGCCGCACCCCTCAGCACCTCGGTGGAGCCGGGAATGACCGAGAGTGGGGGCAGTACCGGGCGCGGCAGTAGCGAAAACGGGTGGAGCAGTCCTCCCCAGGCCTGTACCGTGCGGGAGGG
>JADFRS010000015.1:0-30040 GCA_022561145.1 Gemmatimonadota bacterium | reverse complement strand
CCAGAAGTACGATCAGCGGCGCCATGACGCCGATGCCCCCAAGTCCGGTCCTGACCCATTGGCGCGCCTGAACGTCCAGGCGCCCAGACAGATCCGCGTCCGAGCCATCGAGTCGGTCGAGAACGCGCCGCTGCGCCCGTTCCGAAAGGCTCGCAGACACCCCGACCGGTAGTCTCCGAGCCAACTCGAGCGAGCCGAGGAGCGTTCCGGATGCGAGGCTCGCCGCGTTCTCGACGGCGTCGGCCAGGCCGCGCTCGTGCACCCACCGCGCCGGCGCAAGTGCGTACAGGCCGACCGCGGCCGCCAAAAGGCCGACGAGCACCGCGTCCAGCAGCAGGGGCCCGGCGGTGCCCTGTGTCCACCCGTCCGGGCCGGCAAGCACCCAGGTCAGCGCCAAGACACCACCAGCCCCCACGACCACCCATAGCACCAGCGCCATGGCGGCGCGCTTCAGGAGGTGGTCGCGCAGGCGGTCGAACAGGCCGATCAGGCTGGAGGATACGGGAATCACGGAGTGATCTGGCTCAACACGTAAACGTAGAGGTTGATCCCCATCCGGATGGCAGCCTCACGAATTTCCAAGGTGTCGTCGTGCACACCCTCGTCCTCCCAACCGTCCCCGAGGTCCGACTCGTAGCTGTAGAACACCATGAGCCGCCCACCGTTGAAGATCCCGAACGCCTGTGGCGGCCCGCCATCGTGCTCGTGGATCTTGGGCAGGCCTTCCGGAAAGTCGTACACGACGTGGAACACCGGATGGTCTGCCGGAAGCTCGACGAGCTCGCGGTCGGGGAACATGGCGGCTATCTCACGCCGGAACGATTCGTCCATCCCGTAGTTGTCGTCCGCATGCAGAAAGCCGCCGGAGAGCAAATACTCCCGCAAGGCAGCGCGCTCATCTTCTGTGAATCGCACATTCCCGTGTCCGGTCATGTACAGAAACGGATAGTCCCTGAGAGCCGGATCCAACGGCCTGAGCGCAGTCTCGCGCCGTGTGGTGGCAAGGCCGGTGCGTTCACGTATCGCAGCCAACAGATTCGGGAGCGACGAGGGGTTGGCATACCAGTCACCACCTCCATCGTATTGAAGACGGCCGACGGTGAGGATGGAGTCGGGCTGGGGCGCCCATCCACCTGGCAACATGAGCGCCAGCGAAGTCATGAGGATCAGGCTCACGATTCGGGCTCCGTGTGTGCGTCGGCGAGGGACTGCACGATTTCGTAAGCGAGGTTCCGCGGGAGCCGAAGCCGGCGCGCCACCTCTCGAGCGGCCTGGCTCGATTTTTGGCCTTGATCCATGAGCGCACCGGCCAGTACCCTGGCCGCCTCGGTATCGGCCGCATCCGGCTTCCTGGACAGTTCCCCGCCCTCCAGCACGACCGTGACTTCGCCTCGCGGTGGCGACTCACCGTAATAGGAAACCGCGCCGGCCAAAGTTCCGCGAAAGAACGTCTCGTAAAGCTTGGTGATCTCACGCCCAACGGCCACCCGCCTGTCCTCGCCGCAGGTCTCGGCTAGATCGCTCAAGAGCGCCCTGAGGCGCTCGGGCGACTCGAAGCAGACCGTAGGATGATCCGAATCGGCCATGCGCTCCAGGAAGGCCGTTCGCTCCCGTCCCTTCCGAGGCGCGAATCCCAAGAACGTGAACCCACCCGCGGCCAGGCCCGACCCCACCAAGGCTGCCATTACGGCCGACGGTCCCGGCACGGGCACCACGTCATGACCGGCCTCCACGACAGCCTCGACCAGCCGGGCGCCCGGATCGGAGACGAGAGGCGTGCCCGCGTCCGAGACGAGGGCCAGGTCGTCGCCTCTCTCGAGCCGGGCGAGCACCGCATGCACGCGGGAGGCTTCGTTGTGCTCGTGGAGCGAGAGGAGCGACGTGCTCACACCCAGATGCTTGAGCAGGACCCTCGTGCGCCGCGTGTCCTCGGACAACACGGACGCGACCTCACCGAGGATGCGTGCTGCCCGCGCGGTCACGTCCTCCAGGTTGCCGATCGGCGTACTGACGATGTAGAGAGTCCCCATGCCGGAAGTATATCGGCCACGGATGGGTGAGAAAACGCGGGCGGGCCCAGGCGTGTGTGATCCCTCGGGCCGGCCCGTCCATCAGGAGCGCCTTCGCAGGTGCTACAGGTGCTCCTCGACCTTGGCCTCCAGCTGTGGCTTCGGCACGGCGCCCACGACGGTATCGACGTGTTCGCCGTCCTTGAAGAAGAGGATGCTCGGGATCGAGCGGATTCCGAAGCGCGCGGCCACGTGAGGATTCTGATCCACGTCCAACTTGCCCACGGTAAGACCCTTCTCGCCGTACTCGTCCGCCAATTGTTCCACGATGGGCGCGACGATCCGGCAGGGCCCACACCACGTCGCCCAGAAGTCGATCATGGTGAGGCCTTCGTTGCCCTCGACCGTCTCGCCAAAGTTGTCATCCGTGATCGTGATCACGGTTTCGTTCTCGGTCATGCCGAATTCTCCTTGTCCGCAAAAGCGGCGGATGCTAGCATCCGCCGACGGTCGTACGGGCGGGGCGAAGGCGGATTGCCGGGCCCACACTCATCTTTCCTGCAACGTCGCTAATGGACGGTTTCAAAATCGACCACATTGCAATCGCCGTGCCATCGATCACCGATGCCGCGGCGACCTTCGAACTCCTGACGGGCCACACGTGTTCCCCGGTCGAGGAACTCCCGGATCAGGGCGTCAACGTGGCCTTCGTCGGCTCCCTCGAACTCATCGAGCCGCGTGGCCCGGCCACGTCCGTGGCCCGCTTCATCGACCGCCGCGGAGCGGGGTTACACCACATCGCGTTCAGGGTGCCGGACCTCTCCGAGGCGCTCGCCAAATACCGAGATTCCGGCGTGCGTCTGATCGACGAGGAGCCCCGGCCCGGTGGGCGCGGCCATCGAGTCGCGTTCCTCCATCCGAAGAGTACGGGCGGTGTCTTGGTGGAGCTCGTTCAGGAGTGATGGTCAGCGCCGATTCGTAATCTTCACGAGTTCGATCTCCTGCAGGAGCCAGCGAGCGCCGCCGGCCGACACCAGCGTGAAGCCGACGTCCGGTATCGTGCGACCGACACGGATCTCGAGAGCCACACTCAGCCGGATGGTTTGAACATCCCTGCCCGCAACCGACCGCTCGGACATGATCCTATAGTCCTCGTGACGCAAGATTTCAGCGATCAGATCCATTTGCAACTCCACCTCCTGCCACCTCCTGCAGGAGTCCCCGCCGAAGAGGGTCCCAATCCTCTTCCAGAAGCAGCCGAACGAGCTGCCGGTGTCGCCGATGGGCCCACGGCTCGTGCCGAACATGCGCGACATGGACACGAGATCACGCATGTTGACGGCCTGGAGGAAGCGCTCGACCACGAGCTGGGGAACGACGCCAGAGGCTTGGTTGGTGCGGACTCGACCGCTGGCACATCCCGATACGAGCAAGGCCGCCAGAGAGAGAATTAGGGCTCGCCTCACCGATTTCGTCCTGATTCTGGAAGACAGGGGGATAGAAGCCACCGGAGGATACCCGAGCGTCCTTCGAGGGTCAAGCGCCCTGCAACGCATCCGCCGGTAGCGCCAGGGGCCGGAGATCGAACCGCAGCCGGTCGCCCCGATCGTCGAGGGAAGCGACGATGCGTATGCCCGCCGGAAGGTCTTCTTCCAGAAGGTAGAGCGCGAGCGGATCCTGTACGTGCCGCTGGATCGCGCGCTTTATCGGCCGGGCGCCGAACGCCGGGTCGAAACCCTCGGCGGCCAGGAAATCCTTGGCCTCGTCGGATACCTCCAAGTGCACGTCGAGCTCCTCCGCCAAGGCCTGCACGCGCCGCAACTGGATGTCCACGATGCGCCGGATCTCGTCCTTGGTAAGCGGACGGAACACGACGATGTCGTCTATCCGGTTCAGGAACTCGGGCCGGAAGCTCGTTCTGAGCTCGTCCAGCACGGCCGCGCTCACCTGCTCGAAATCATCCTCGCCCGCGCGCTCCAAGATCATCTGGCTACCGAGGTTCGACGTCATGATGATTACGACGTTTCGGAAATCCACCGTGCGGCCTTGTGAATCCGTGAGCCTTCCGTCGTCCAGGATCTGGAGAAGGATGTTGAGGACCTCGGGATGTGCCTTCTCGATTTCGTCGAAGAGAATCACCGCGTGTGGCCGGCGGCGCACGGCTTCCGTGAGCTGCCCACCCTCCTCGAAGCCCACGTATCCCGGGGGGGCACCCACCAGTCGGGCCACGGCATGTTTCTCCATATACTCCGACATGTCGATCCGGACCATCGCCCTCTCATCGTCGAACAAGAACTCGGCCAGCGCCCGGGCGGTCTCGGTCTTCCCCACGCCGGTCGGACCGAGAAAGATGAACGAGCCGATGGGGCGGTCGGGATCCTGGAGCCCGGTGCGGGCACGTCGCACGGCATTTGCCACGACAGTGAGCGCCTCTTGTTGGCCGATCACTCGGCCACCCAAGAGCTCTTCCAGATGCGTGAGGCGTGCACGCTCGGTCTCCAGGAGGCGATTCACCGGAATGCCGGTCCACTCCGCCACCACGGCCGCGATGTCATCCGCGTCCACCTCCTCTTTCAAGAACCGGCCCTCCGCCTGCAGCTCGGCGAGACGCGCCTCGGCCACCTCCACAGCCGTCTCCGTTCCCGGGATCTCGGAGTACTGGAGTTCTGCTGCCCTCTCCAGGTCGCCCGCGCGCGTGGCTCGGTCCGACTCCAGGCGCAGCTCGTCGATGCGCTCCTTCAGATCCTGGAGGCGCGTGATGGCCTCCTTCTCGGCCTGCCAGCGCGCTTTCATGCCGGCGCCCTTCTCTCGCAGCTCCGAGAGCTCCGCCTCGACGGTCGACAGGCGTTCAATGGCCGACGGCCCGTCATCACCCGACAGAGCCTGCTTCTCGATCTCGAGCTGGATCATGCGCCGCTCCACCTCGTCGATCTCCTGCGGCATGGAGTCGATCTCGATGCGAAGCCGGCTTCCGGCCTCGTCCATCAGGTCGATGGCCTTGTCCGGCAGGAAGCGTCCGCCGATGTAGCGGTCCGAGAGCTTGGCGGCGGCCACGAGCGCGTCGTCCTTGAAGCGGATTCCGTGATGCACCTCGTAGCGCTCCTTGAGACCACGCAGGATGGCGACCGTGTCGTCGACCGAAGGCGGCGCCACGTAAACCGGCTGAAAGCGCCGCTCCAGCGCGGCATCCTTCTCGATGTACTTGCGGTACTCGTCCAGCGTAGTGGCTCCGACTACCCGGAGCTCGCCGCGAGCGAGGGCGGGTTTCAACATGTTGCCCGCGTCCACCGCGCCCTCGGCCGCGCCGGCTCCCACGATCGTGTGCAGCTCGTCGATGAAGATGATGTAACGGCCGTCGGCGGCGATGATCTCCTTGAGGACCGCCTTCATGCGGTCCTCGAAATCACCCCGGTACTTGGTGCCGGCCAGCATCGAGGAGATATCCAGGCCGAGCAGCCTCTTGTCAGCCAACGAAGTCGGCACGTCACCCGCGACGATGCGCTGGGCTAGACCCTCCACCACCGCTGTCTTCCCGACACCCGGCTCGCCGATCAGGACGGGATTATTCTTGGTGCGCCGGGCCAAGACCTTGATCAACCGGCGGATCTCTTCATCCCGCCCGATGACGGGGTCAGGTTTGCCTTGGCGGGCCAGCGCGGTCAGGTCACGGCTGTACAGCTTGAGGGCCCGGAATTTCTCCTCTGGGGTCTGATCCATGACGCGGTGCGAGCCACGCACCGCCATGAGGGCCTGCAGGACGGCCTCCCGCGTGGCCCCTGCATCCTGGAGGAGCTTGCCGGCATCGCCCTCCTCCTCGGTCAGGGCCAGGAGTAGGTGTTCGGTCGAAACGTATTCGTCCTCCAGGTCTCGGGCCGCGGACTCGGCCTTGTCCAACGCCCGGTTCAGGTCGCGTGAGAGACCAGGCTCCGCGCCTCCGCTCACCTTGGGGAGTTGGCTGAGTGCTTCGGCAAGCCGCTCGCGAAGAAGTGGGACCTGAACGCCCAACTTCTGCAGCACGGGCGTGACGATGCCCTCCTCCTGTTCGAGGAGCGCTTGGAGGAGGTGAAGCCCGAGAATCTCGGCGCTTTCGCGCTGGCGGGCCCCAGCCGCAGCGGCCTGAATGGCCTCCGAAGCCTTCACAGTCAGTCGTTCGGAACTCAACATGGCTCTATCCGGTCAATTCGCCGCGAAAGACTGCCATTTGGGCAGTATTCCCGCCATAATAACACTCTCACGACGCCATAACTCATTACCCTGTCTAATGTTACTCAAGATCCGGGCCACGACTCCCCCGCCGCTCGAAATCTAAGGGAGATCGCTCCCAACGATACGCTTCAGCAGATCGCCTGCCTGGAGGGTGCCACCCAACGAGATGCGGTTCAGGCGGGCAATCTGTTCGTTGGAAACGGGGCTCGGGTAGTCCCGCAGGAAGGTGGTGAGCGTCATGTCCCGGGGTACCGTGATGATTTCGATGGTCCAGGGCTGCACGTTCAGGGCGGCTCTTTCCGTCAGGCGGGCAAAGCTCTGCACGCTGGCCACGATGCCCTCACGGTAGGACTCGTACCTTCCGGCCACACTGTATCCCAAGATCCGATAGACCGATCCCTCGTAGTCCACGAACGCGGCCAGACCCTCGAGCTCGGGCCTCCCGTCGGCGCCAACGACGCGGAACATCCTACGGGCAGCCGGAAAACCTCCGATCTCTGCGCGGGACCGTATTCCCGCCCCGATCACGTCTTTCTGGTCCAGGAATTGGTCGAGCGCGCGGCCGACGCTCGTGACATTCGTTACGAGACTGAGTGAGACGAGTGCGTCCTCTCGTGGACTCACGCCCACGACCTGAATCCTCTGATTGACCTTCTTCCACCCACCCGGAAAGTCGATCCTGAAGGCCAGGTCGGGGTGTTTGAATCGGGCACCTTTGAAGTACCCGTCGCGAGGATTGCTCCCATACACCAGGCCCTCGAGCCGGTGCAGAAAGCTGTCGCGGCCCACCCGGTATCCCGAATAGTCTTCGCCCGTGGCGGCGATCAATTCTGTGATCTTGGCCTCGCGGTTCTCAGGCGCCGGGTGCGTAGCCCGCCACTCGGGCACACGTCCGCTGCCACCCGACACCAGACCGAGCGTCTGGAACACGCCCTTGAGCGCGTTTGGATCGTACCTCGAACGCGTCATATACCGCATGCCCAGTTCGTCGGACTGGCTCTCGTCTCCCCGGCTGTACTTGAGGTTCAAGAGCTGGAGCCCTCCGGCCAACACGTCACCGATGCGCCGCACGTCGGACGAGACCGCCATCCCGACCCCTAGTCCGATTTGCTGGAGTTGTTGTCGGCTCATCCGGCTGACAGAGTGTTTGGCCGTGACATGCCCGATCTCGTGACCCAACACACCGGCCAACTCGGCCTCGGAGTTCAGGTGCGCGAGAATGCCGCGCGTCACGTAGATGAAGCCGCCGGGGAGCGCAAAGGCGTTCACCGTCGGGTCGTCGACCAGTTTGAACGACCACGGCAACCGCGGGCGCTCCGATACGCTGGCCAGATCGTTCCCAAGGCCACGGACGAACGTCTGGAGCTCGTCGGACTCGTAGATCCCGAGCGAGGCTGAAATGGATTCATCGGCTTCGCGCCCCATTTCGATCTCGCGGGACTCGCTGATCAGCGAAAACTGCCGCTGGCCCGTGGCCGGATTCACAGCACACGCCGCGAGGAGCAGAACACCGGTCAGCGGAAGCATGCGACGGAGGTCGGTGGCGGAGTCGTACACTTGCATCATAGTCCTTTCGGGCGAGGTCAAAGGCCGCCGACGCTCTCCTGATACCCGCGGAACGCTCCAAGTTCGCACCAGGGATCGGCGATCTCGTTCAGGTTGACAGCGCCTCCGGACGAGCGCTTCTTTTCGGGCACGATGACGGCACTTCCACGGTACACCGCACGCTCACGTCGGGCTCGAAATGCCAGGTGCACCACTATGTTTGGTCGCGCTGCCCTCGGCATCGTGCTGCTCGGCCCGGCGGTCGGCTGCAGTGGGCCCTCGGGCGTCGAGGGTGACATCCCCGACCGCGAGACCTTCATCGCGGTCTACGTGGATCTCCGGCTGGCGGCGATGGACGACCTCGCGCAAGAGATCCAACCCACCGCGCGTGACAGTATTCTCGAAGCCTACAGGGTCACTGCCGACGACTTGGTGGCCTTCGCCGATTCGCACGGCCGCGACATCCCCTTCATGAGCGATTTGTGGGCGGAGATCGAGGAGTTGATCACAGAGGCGCTCGACCTCGACGGTGAAGACGAGGACTCCATCGGAGGCGGTCCCTGAGCGTCCGGCGCACCTTCAGTGGAGCTCGGTGGGAGGGGGAGGTAGGTTACTGTCGCGCGCTAAGAACGGGCGATCGGGTCTTCGTAACCGGCACCGCATCCGTGGCGCCGGAGGGTGGGGTCCACGCCGTGGGTCAGCCTTACGAACAGGCCAAGCGCTGTCTGGAGATCATCGCCGATGCGCTGGCCGAAGTGGACGCCACCATGGCCGACGTCACCCGGACCCGCATGTTCGTCACCGACATCGAGCTCTGGGAAGACTTCGGCCGAGCACACCGGGAAGTCTTCGAGCAACACCCCCCGACCACCACCATGGTGGAGGTGAGCCGGCTGATCCACCCCGACATGCTGATCGAAATCGAGGCGGACGCCGTGGTTGGGGGTTAGCGGACGGAAACGGATCAGTACGCCCGGTCCCAGACCACCTCCATCTTGGCCTCCCCACCACCGATGCACTTGGTCGGCGCCTTGGAGGAACGGAATCCCTCATCCGGAATGCAGCGGAGCGTGGCCTTGGTCTCTTCCTTCACGCGCTGTTCGACCTCGGGGTCGCCGCTCCAGCCGGTATACACGAAGCCCCCGCCACTCTCCATGATCTCGTTGAGCTGACCGATGTCCTCGACGCCCCGGTAGGAGTTCGCTTCGCGCCGCGCCTTTGCGGTCTCGAGGAGTGAGGCTTGCAACGCGTCCAACCGGGCAGGCATCTCATCTACGGCCTGCGCTTGCGGCAGGAACTCCTTCTTGTCTTCGTCTTCGGCGCGCACCCGCTTGACCAGGACGACCTGATCGTTTTTCAGGTCTCTAGGGCCCAACTCCATGCGGATCGGCACACCCTTCCGCTCCCACTCGTAAAACTTGTTGCCCGGCGAGAGGTGGTCGCGGTCGTCGATCTTTACCCTCACGCCCCGCTCTTCTAAACGTACCTTCAGCTCGGCGGCCTTCGAGCGCACGGCCTCGGCTTGATCGTCCTTCCTCCAGATGGGCACGATCACCACCTGCGTTGGCGCCAGCCTCGGCGGCACCACGACCCCATTGTCATCGCCGTGCGTCATCACCAGGGCACCGACCAGTCGTGTCGACACGCCCCACGACGTGTTCCAGCCGTACTCTTCCTTGCCCTCCTCGGTTTGGAACGTCAGGTCGAATTGGCGCGAGAAGTTCTGCCCGAGGAAGTGCGACGTACCGGCCTGGAGCGCCTTGTTGTCTTGCATCATCGCCTCGCAGGCGTAGCTTCGGACCGCGCCGGCGAACCTCTCCGAATCGGACTTGAGGCCCGTGACCGGCGGCATTGCCATCCAGTCTTCCATGAACGTGCGATACACCCCCAGCATCCGGCGCGTGTGCTCCTCGGCCTCTTCCGAGGTGGCGTGCACGGTGTGGCCCTCCTGCCACAGAAACTCGGACGTGCGGAGAAAGAGCCGAGTGCGCATCTCCCAGCGTACCACGTTCGCCCACTGGTTGATCAGGAGCGGCAAGTCGCGGTAACTCTGGATCCATTTGGCGTACATCCCCATGATGATCGTCTCCGAGGTGGGACGGATCACCAGAGGCTCCTCGAGTTTCTTGCCGCCCGCGTGCGTGACCACGGCCAACTGCGGCTCGAACCCCTCGATATGCTCCTTCTCCCTTTCGATGAAGCTCATCGGAATGAGCAGCGGGAAGTACGCGTTCTCGTGGCCGGTCTCCTTGAAGAGTCCGTCCAGGCCACGCTGCATGTTCTCCCAGATGCCGTACCCCCACGGGCGGATGACCATGCTGCCCCGTACAGGCGAGTAGTCGGCCAATTCCGCCCGCAGCACCACTTCGTTGTACCACGCGGAGAAGTCCTCGCCCTGCGGGGTCAGCTTCTTGTCGTCAGCCATCGACCTCTTCTTTCGTTGATTCCGCCCTCGCTTCGCGCCGCAGGACTGCTGTGCCCGGCACCACAAACAGCAGGAGCGACGCCACGAACCAGGTGATACGGAATGGTATCCCGGCGGTAATCTGAAGAATCCACCCTATCGCGGCCCCACCCAACAGAGCGAGTATGGCCGCACCTCCCATCAGCACATACTCGAATACGTTGAGCCGTCCGACCGCGCGCTCCATCATGCGGCGGGTCTCCCGGAGTCGACGCTTCTCGCTCAACGAAGCTCCTCGAGGGAGACCTCGCGCTCCTCTCCGGATGCCATGACGCGTACCACGGCGTTCCCGCGCGCGACCTCGTCGGGCCCCAGGACGATGACCTCTCGGGCACCCAAGGCTCCGGCGGTCTTGAATTGCTTTGCGACCCCCTGCTCGCGCAGCGCGTACGCCACGGACCGTCTCTGTTCCCTCTGCGCGTGGGCGATGGCGAGGGCCAGCTCCCGCTGTTCCGCGTCGACGCACACGATGAAGTAGTCCACGCCGGCATCCGGGCCAGGACCGAGTCCGTGGTCCTTGAGCAGCTCGCCCAGCACGACGTCACCCATGCCGAACCCCACGGCCGGAAGCGGCTCGCCCCCTACCAATTCGAGCAGGCGGTCGTAGCGGCCGCCGCCGCATATGGCGCGAAGCTCTCCACCCGTGTCGAACAGTTCGAAGACGATGCCCGTGTAGTACGCCAGGCCTCGCACGACGCTCAGGTCGAACTCCACGTAGTCCCCAAGCCCCATGGCCTGGAGGTAGCCCACGTAGGTCTGGAGCCGAGCCACCTCAGCCGCCACACCTTCATGACCGTTGAAGCGTTCGGCCAGTTCATCCAGCGTGGCGCCGACCAATAACTCGAGCACCTGGGCGGCCTGTTCAGAGTCGAGCCCGGCCTCGTCCCGGAGGCGCTGGGCGGTCTTGTCGCCCTCGCGCTGGAGCTTGTCCACGATAGCGAACGCGGCGGCCAGGTGCTCCTCGGTGACGCCCAAGGCTCCCAACAACCCCGCCAGCAGACGTCGGCTGGAGACCCGCGCCCGGAAGTCCTCATGAGTGAGACCCAACTCACGCAGACCGTCGATGGCCACGGCGACCACCTCGGCGTCGGCGGCCACGTCGTCCTCGCCGACCACATCCACGTTCCACTGAAAGTGCTCGCGGAGCCGCCCCCGTTGTTGGCGCTCGTAGCGGAACAACTGTGGCATGGAAAACCAACGGATCGGCTTGGGCATGCTCCGGCTGCGCTCACTCAGGATGCGTGCGAGCGAGGGTGTCATCTCGGGGCGGAGCGTGATTTCGCGATCGCCCTTGTCCCGGAAGTTGTAGAGCTGGCCCACGATCTCCGGCCCGCTCTTTTCTACGTACAGGTCCAAAGCCTCGAGGGGAGGGCCATCGTACTCCTGAAATCCGTACCGCAGGGCTACCCGGCGCCACGCGTCGAAAATGTGGTTGCGAAAGCGGAGATCTTCCGGGGGAAAATCGCGAAAGCCCGGAAGCCTCTTGAAGCTGGCCTTTGACATGCGGGCGAATCTACTGTGACGAAGCCGTGCTAGGAATGGTCTGGAAGGGAATCCAGTCGAGAAACTTGAGTGCGTCTCCGACCGTGTGGTTCGAGCCGGTGACCACCACGGTACCCTGCCCTGCGGCGATTCTGGCACGCTCGATAGCCGAGACGAAATCTACCTCCAGCTCCAGCGGACAGGGTGAGCCGATGACCCGCATGACCCGCTCCGGATCCCAACGCCGTTCCTCGGGAGCGGAGGGGGGTTGGGTGAGAATCGCGCGGTCCGCCCGCCGAAAAAGTGGAGGTAGCATGGAGCGCCAGTCCTTGTCGCCCAGAACACCGGTGAGCATCACGATGGGTCGTGGCAGCGCCAGGCGCTCCATCACCTCGGCGAGCGCGAGCGCACCCGCCGTGTTGTGCGCCACATCCAGCAGCCAGGTCTGTCCGTCGATGTGCTCGACCTGGGTGCGACCCGGCCAGCGCACCTCACGAATCCCTTCCACGACGGCATCTCGGTCGGGCAGGAGAGATTCCGGCAGCCCTTCGAGTATGCGCACGGCCAGCGCGGTGTTGACGGCCTGGTGTGAGCCGACCAGGGGCGTCCACAACTCCAACTCTCCCCAAGCATCCGTGTGCATGCGAAACAGCGTATGATCCTCCATCACCTCCAACTCGGCCAGGTCGGCATTCGGGTCCAACGCACGGAACGGCGCACCGGCTTGGTCGCACAGCCCCCGGAACAACTCCACCAGCCCGGCGTCGCCTTCGGCGGTAATGAACGGCACGTCCGGTTTGATGATGCCGGCCTTCTCTCGGGCGATGTCAGGTAGGGCGTCTCCCAGGTACTCCGAGTGGTCGAGAGCCACGTTCGTGACGGCGGTGAGGATCGGATGAGCCACGGTGGTAGCGTCCAGCCGTCCGCCGAGCCCAACCTCCAGCACCACCACATCCAAGTCGCGTCGAGCGAACAGGTGGAACGCCAGGGCGGTGGCGGCCTCGAAGAACGTCAGTCCGTGTTCGACGACCCGGTCCTGGATGGCATCCGCCAATTCTATCAGCTCGCCCTCCTCGACAGGCGCACCGCCCACCTGGAACCTCTCGGTGAATGAGCACAGATGGGGCGACGTGTAGAGGCCGACCCGCTGGCCCGCACGCGTGAGGGTCGACGCCAGCGTCGAGGCCACCGAGCCCTTGCCGTTGGTCCCGCCGATGTGGACGATCGGAGGGCCGACGTGGGGATCGCCCGTGGCCGCGAGGAAGGACGCCATGCGCTCCAGCCCCCACTGGACACCGGTTGCCAAGTGCGGGAAGAGGCGCTCTGCGAGCGGGTCTCCTCCCTGTGGGTCGAGCTTCGTGGGCGCCACGCCGGCGGGCGTTCCCGAGCCGGGCCCGTCGAAAGGCTCCATCAATCTATCATGTGGTGGAGCAGCCGGCTGACCGTGAGTTTGAGATCACGCCGATCCACGATGCAGTCCACCATACCGTGTTCGAGCAGGAACTCTGCACGTTGGAAGCCCTCGGGCAATTCTTGCCGGATGGTCTCCTCGATGACACGGGGTCCCGCAAATCCGATCAACGCCTTTGGTTCGGCGAGGTTGACGTCCCCGAGCATGGCGTGCGAAGCCGTCACTCCACCGGTTGTCGGGTCAGTGATGATCGAGATGTAGGGCAGGCCCGCCTCATGGAGGCGCGCCAGCACACCCGAGGTCTTGGCCATCTGCATGAGCGAGATGACCCCCTCCTGCATCCGGGCACCACCCGATGCGTTCACGATGATCAGCGGGGTCTTCTTTTCCAAGGCGACGCGCCCCGCCCTGGCGATCTTCTCTCCGACCACGGAGCCCATCGAGCCGCCGATGAACCGGAAGTCCATGACGGCCAACGCCACCGCCAACCCGTCCACGGTGCCGACACCGGACAGCACCGCATCGAGCCGGCCCACCTTTTCTTCCGCGGCGCGCAGGCGCTCGGAGTACGGCTTCAGGTCCTTGAACGAGAGGGGATCCCCGCTTCGAAGGCCTGCATCCATTTCCTCGAAGCTGCCCTCATCCATCAGGAGTGCTACGTACTGTTCCGCGTCGATCCTGAAATGGTGGCCGCAGGTGGGGCACACCTGGAGGTTCTGGGCGAGCTTCTCGCGGTAAAGGATCTCGCCGCAGCCGTTGCACTTCTCAAAAACATCGCCTGGGAGATCCCGGCGATCCTCGGCCTTGAGCGGCTTCTTGTCTTTTCGGAACCAGGCCAACGCGTCAGGGCTCCTCGTGGGCAACGCGAGCCGCCACAGCCACCGCCACCCAGGACATCAGCAGGAACGTTCCACCATAGCTGACGAACGGGAGGGGAATGCCGGTGATGGGCACCATGCCTACGGTCATGCCGATGTTAACGAAAATATGCACCAACCAAGTGCCTAAGATACCGAAGATGACCAGGCCGGCAAAGGGATCCTCCGCCTGCTCCGCCATGCTGACCAGGCGGTAGAGAATGAGGGCGAAAGTGATCAACGTCAGTAACGTGCCGATGAACCCCAGCTCTTCTCCGATAACCGCATAGATGAAATCCGTGTGCTGCTCCGGAAGAAAGTCGAGCCGCTTTTGGGTCCCAAGCGTAAAGCCCTTCCCGGTGAGCCCACCACTACCGATGGCCACCATGGACTGAATGAGCTGATAGCCGGCTCCTCGCGGATCGACGCTGGGATCCAGGAAGACCAAGATGCGGTTCTGCTGGTATGCCGCCAGCGAGTTCCACAGAGGCACGGCGATCGTGCCGGCCGCCAGGTTGGCAATGAACACAGACACCGACTCCACCAGGTAGAGTCGGTAGCGATACATGTACAAGAAAATCACCAGGACCACGAAGTATCCCGACCAGATCAGCGTGTTGAAGCTCAAGATGAGAGCCACGCCCGGGCTCGCGAGCAGCAACAACAACCAGGGCGCCGTACCCGCCCAAAAAAGTACTGCGAAGAGGATCCCGATGAAGGCGAGCGCGCTGCCCAGGTCGGGCTGGAGCAAGACGAGCACGAGCGGCAACCCGGCGATTACAGCTGGTGACACCAGGTCCTTGAGGGTGGCGGGCTCGTCCGCGCGGCTTCCCAGATAGCGGGCGAGAGCCAGAATGGTGGCAAGCTTGGCGAACTCCGCGGGCTGGAAGCGCACGAAGCCCAGATCGATGAAGCTTTCGACGCCGGCCGCCGTCCCCGCGCCCGTGCCGATCACCTTGGTGGCGGCAAGCATGATCACGGCGAACACGTAGCCGGGCATCGTGACCCACTCGAACCACCGGAGCGGAATCCGTGAGACGAGCGTGAAGGCCACCAGCGCGATCGCCAGCCACACGAGCTGCCTCATCCACGCGCCCGTCGTTACCGGGCTAGGGTCGTTCAGCACGCCCGCCGAATAAATCATGGCGACACCGAACAGAGTGAGTAGGAGCACCAAACCCACGAGTTGCGTGTCGATCGCCCAGTAGCGAATCAGCCGGCGAACCATGATGCCTTTCCTATTGGCGGGCCCAGGGTGCTAGCACGCCGGCCGCATAATGTTCGGCCAACGTCTGGATCGTGTCGATGGGTATGCCATACTTTCGACGGAGGTAGAAGTCCACCGTCTTGGCGGCGATCGGCGCAGCCATCCTGGAGCCGCTTTCTCCGAATTCAACGAGGACCACCACCACGATCTCGGGTTCCCCACCCCAGGGGCCCGCCATGCCGGCGAACCAGGCGTGGGGCCGCTCTGGATCTTGCGGGTTCTGCCCGCTCCCGGTCTTGCCGATGACTTCCCAGTGTTCGAGCGCCGTCCCGAAATATGCGGTCCCGCCGGGAGACGTCACTCCGCGCATGCCCTTGCGCAGCTCCTCGATCGCCAAGCGTGACAGTTCGAGTCGCCACGAGTCCGTCGGATCCGTGCCTTTGAGGAGTCGGGGCGCTGGAGCCGAGCCGTCTCGCGCGAGAGCCGTGTAGAACTGAGCCATCTTGAGCGGAGTCTGATCGTTCGGTCCCTGACCGATCGCGAGACTCAAGACTTCACCCTCCAACGGGCGATACCCGAACACGTCGACCCAAAAATTCCGATCTTGCGGAAAGACGCCCGGATTCTCCTCGGGTAGGTCGATTCCGCACCGGCGGCTGAATCCCAGGCGCGTGCCCGCGTCGAGCATGCGGTCGAGTCCGATTCGCACTCCGAGTTGATAGAAGTACACGTTGCAGGAGTTTGCGATGGCGCCGGCAAGGTCGAGGAAGCCATGGCCATCGGGGTTCCAGCAGCGCTTGTACTGACCCAGGATGGTGATCCCCCCGGTACACGGCACGGGCATCACCTCGGTGGGTCCGACGACGCCTGCGTCGAGCGCGATGCCGGCCGTCGCCAGCTTCCAGATCGAAGCTGGAGCATAGCGCCCGAGCACGGCCCGATTGAAGAGCGGCTGCCTATGGTCGCTGCTGAGTTCATTCCACAGATCCGTCTCGATTCCACCGACGAAGTCGTTGGGGTTCATGGTGGGCGCCGAGTACAGCGCCAGGACCGCCCCGTCCGCCGGGTCGAGGGCAACCACGGCGCCACGCATGGAATCGGGGAAGATCGAATGAATCCACTCCATGAGCGGGAGGTCGAGATTCAGGTGTACGTCTTCGCCCGGAAGGCTGGGGTTCTCCTCCCGGCCCGCGAACGAGCCGACGAGCCGTCCGGTGGCGTCCACCTCCAAGATGCGCACACCTCGCGTGCCTTGGAGCAACTCCTCGTACTGTCGCTCGATTCCGGCCTTCCCGATCAGCATGCCCTGTTCGTATTCCGTGAACCTGGGCGTGGCCAATTCGTCGGCAGCGATCTCGGAGACGAAGCCCAACGCGTGTCCTATCGCTGCACCCGAACGGTAGCGACGTTTGGGCCGCATCTCGATATAGATGCCCGGAAACTCATTGCTCCTTTCCTTGAGGGCGGCCACGGCATCGAGGTCGGCGTCCACGTCCACCAAGAGCGGTAGGTTTCGGCGGATGCGCCCCTCGAGCACCTCGATCCGTGGGTCGGACAGGTCCAGAATGGGTTGGAGCCTTCGCAGCGAGACATTCATCGAGTCCCGTGGCGCCGCGAGCACATAGACCGCGTAGCCCGGAATGTTGTCTGCGATGATCAGACCGTTTCGGTCGTAGATCGTCCCGCGCGGCGCCGGAATCGGGAGCAGGCGGAGCCGGTTGGACTCCGCCTGGAGCTTGTAGTCCGAAGACTGAAGCACCTGCACCCGAAAAAACTGGAGCGCGATGGCGCCAATGACGAGACCGATGATTCCGGTCGCGAACTTGGCTCTGCCACGGCGACGATGCGGGTGATGGGCCTTCAACGGACGGTCTCCCACAAAGAACCGCTGATCGCGATGGCCACGACGCCCACTAGGGTGGCGTAGGCAGCGGCGAGGCCCGATCCGATCAGCATTGATTCGATGAACGGTTGACGGATGTCTTCCCCGACGGAAATCCAATATACGAGGTCCCGCAACCACTTCCCAACGAACAGGTAGGAGACCAGAAAGAGGAGTGAGTCTCCCACGAAAAGGTCACGAGTACGTGCTCCGGCGACTCCCACGATCGTCATCGCCACCGTGCTCGCCCCGAAGGCGAGCGCCGCGAAGGCATCCTCGAGTAGCCCCAACACGAAACCGATTCCAGCTCCCCATCCCACGTCGACCTCACGCACGCCCACCAGCAGCGCGACCGTAAGTAGATCAGGAGCTACATCGCCCAATCCGAACCCCACATGCAGGAGAAAGTGGAGCAGCGCCAAGCCCACGACCACCGCCGAGACCCGAAAGGCCTTGCTCACGAGCCAGGACCCTCCGAGCGGTCACCCGGACCAGCGATCGGGCCGGCACCCTCGCTCGTGGAGTCCTGAATCACCTCGGTCAAATCGGCCGGACGCTCGGACATCGTGCCCACTGCCACGAGAACATGGGTGGCACTCCCCGGAAACACCGCCGGGCGAAGCCAGTAACTGCGCCGCCATCCCGCTGTCTCCGCCGCCAATTGGTCCACCGTCCCTACGGTGATCCCACGAGGGAACACACCGCCCAGGCCGCTCGTCACGATGGCCATGCCGGGCTCTAGCTGGTCGTGGAACGGTATGCCGTCCAGCAGCAGCCGGTAGCCTTCACGGAACGAGCCGCGCTCCACGCGCACGTGCCCGTAGATCTCCCCGTCCATGGTCATCGCGCTGGCCCAAAACTCAGGGTGGGTCCAATCCATGCCGATGCTCATGCCCGCCCGCACCTCGCGCACCACGCCGATCAATCCCCCGCTGGCGATCACCGGTGCGTTCACGTGGATGCCATGGTCAGAGCCCACGTCCAACTGGAACATGCTCTCCGAGCCGGCCGTCCCCGCGCGGAGTACGCTAGCCGGTAGGTAGGCGGTGCCCAGTCGCCTCGATAGGTCGAGGAGGTTCCGTAGCCGGCGGTTCTCCTCGGCTAGCGTGCTCTGGTTGGTGAGCGCCGAGACCGCAGAGTCCAGTCGTGCCTGAAACTCTTCGGTGGAAACCGCGTGGAGGCTCGCGGCAGCCATGCCTTCCTGAATCATCACGAAAGGCCGGAGCAGGGAGTTCCGCAGCAGAAAGGCCAGTTGCTGCTGTCGTGCGGTTGGCATGAAGGGCGAGGCGAGCGCCAGGCCGACGATCACCAGGGCGATGATGTTCTGGCGACGCGCGGTCGGCTCTACGTCTTCGCCAATGTGGTATGCGGACATCCGGCGTTCCGCGGATCAAGTCGTCAGGACGGACCGATATTTCGGGATGTCGTCTAAGATCCGCCCGGCCCCCCGCACCACACAAGTGAGGGGTTCCTCGTCCACGTGGATCGGCAGGTTGGTCTCGTGCTGGAGCAGCAGGTCCAGGCCCCGGAGGAGCGCACCTCCACCTGTCATCACGATGCCCCGGTCGACGATGTCGCTGGCCAACTCCGGGGGGGTCATCTCGAGCGCGCGCCGGACAGCCTCCACGATCGCCTGAATGGGTTCTTGGATACACTCGCGAATCTCCTGCGAATGCACCAGGACGGTCTTTGGAATGCCACTCACCAGGTCCCGGCCCTTCACATCCATCTCACGTTCCTCTCCGTAATCGAATGCGGAGCCCACCTGAATCTTGATGGCCTCGGCCGTCGGCTCCCCGATCAGCAGGTTGTAGTTCTTGCGGAGGAACGTGACGATGGAGGAGTCCAACTCGTCGCCGCCCACCCGGATCGACGCGTTCGATACGATACCTGAGAGAGCGATGACGGCAATCTCCGTGGTCCCGCCACCAATGTCGATGACCATGTTGCCCGTGGGCGTCTCCACAGGCAGGCCGACGCCGATGGCTGCAGCCATGGGCTCGGCCACCATGTACACCGCCTTCGCTCCAGCGGCCATGGCCGATGACCGAACCGCCCGCCGCTCCAACTCGGTGATCCCGGACGGGACACCCACCACCACGCGAGGCTTGATGCGGAAGATGCGCTTGGCCGTGACCTGCTTGAGAAAGTGCCGGAGCATCATTTCGACCACATCAACGTCGGCGATGACGCCGTCCTTCATGGGGCGCACGGCCTCGATGTTCTCGGGCGTTCGGCCCAGCATGCGCTTGGCCTCGAGTCCGATTCCCATGATGCGCCGGCTGCCCCTCATGACGGCGACCACCGACGGCTCGTTCAGGACGATTCCCTCGCCCTTTACGTAGACAAGCGTGTTGGCGGTGCCCAGGTCGACCCCGATGTCGTTGACCGGCACCAAACGCCCTGAGTCGAACCAACGGAGTGGGTTCCACCGGCTGGGGGCTTCGTTCGGCCCTTGAAACATCTTCGTAAACAAATGAAGCGGAAAGGGCTGGGCAGGAGACCCGAGGGCCAATGGTTCAGATGGTCGGCTCATGAGCACTTCAGCAATAAATTGTCAAGTGGCTGCTAAACATACACTTGACGAGTGTTATCTCAAGCTTCATGTGGCCCCCGTGCTACCGAAGCCACCCTCTCCCCGGGACGTGGCCGACAGCTCGGCGACTTCGACGATCTCCGGTGAGGCAAAGCGGGCGAATACCAGTTGGGCGATGCGCTCGCCTCTGGCGATGTCCACCGGTTCGGAGCCGGTGTTCTGCAAAATCACCCTTATCTCGCCCCGATAGTCCGGGTCGATGGTGCCGGGGCTGTTGGGCAGGGTGATCCCATACCGAAGCGCCAACCCGGAACGGGGCCGTACCTGGCACTCGATACCCTCGGGCAACGCCATCACGAGCCCGGTCGCAACCAGTCGGATCTCGCCCGCCGCCAGAGCGAAGTCGGGCTCGGCGGAGCGAATGTCGTAGCCGGCCGCATGAGGCGTGGCCCGACTCGGGAGCGGAAGGTCCAAATTGCTCTCCAGGCGCATGAACTGCACCCTGCTCGGCTCCCTCACGCGCGAGCCGGAACTGTGAGGACATCATCCAAGTCGTGCAACTCCATGCCGAAAGCCTCCGCGACGCCCGGATAGGCCACCTTGCCTTCTGCGACGTTCACACCGAGTCCCAGTGCGCGGTCGTCCCTGCAGGCCGCGCGCCATCCGCTGTTCGCCAGGTTGAGCGCATAGGGGAGCGTCGCATTGGTCAGGGCCAGCGTGCTGGTGCGGGGTACGCCGCCCGGCATGTTGGCCACGCCATAGTGGATCACGTTGTCGACCACATAGATCGGGTCGTCATGCGTGGTGGGATGGATCGTCTCCACACAGCCGCCCTGGTCCACCGCTACGTCCACGATGACCGAGCCAGGACGCATGGTCTTGAGATCTTCACGCAGCACAAGGGAGGGTGCCTTGGCGCCGTGCAGGAGGACCGCTCCGATCACGAGGTCCGAGTCCTCCAGTTGCTTGCGCACGGCGTAACGTGTGGAGAACAGAACGTTGACGTTGGCCGGCATCACGTCGGCCAAATAGCGCAGCCGCGCCAGGTCGACGTCCATGATGGCCACGCGCGCTCCCATGCCGGCGGCCATACGCGCGGCGTTCGTCCCGACGACGCCACCACCGAGGATCAGTACCTTTCCCGGCAGAACCCCGGGCACGCCGCCGAGCAGTACACCGGCGCCGCCCATGGGGGCCTCCAGGTACTTGGCTCCCTCCTGGACCGCCATTCGGCCCGCCACCTCGCTCATGGGTGTAAGGAGTGGCAGCTCGCCGTTGGGCAGCTCGACCGTCTCATACGCAATGGCGACCGCCCCGGAAGCCAGCACCGCCACGGTGAGCGGCTCGGAGGCGGCGAAGTGGAAGTAGGTGAAGAGCACCTGGCCGTCGCGCATTTTGGGCCACTCGGACTCGATGGGCTCCTTGACCTTCATGATCATCTCGGCCCGGCTCCATACGTCGTTGGCCGAACCTACGATCTCAGCGCCGGCGGATTGGTAGAAGTCGTCTGTGAATCCGCTCGAGATTCCCGCGCCCTCTTCGATCAGGACAAGATGTCCCGCCTGGGTGAACGCCTCTGCCCCGGCGGGGGTGAGGGCCACGCGATACTCTCTGGTCTTTATTTCCTTCGGTACGCCGATCAGCATTGACCCGTTGGACTCCGGTGGGTGCCGTGAAAAAGCGACTGATTCTAACGGAATCGCACAGCGGCCTGCGACCCCGACGCCCGGGGGGCGATCCCCCGGGAATGCGGTCTCATGGTCCCAGCCTGAGCGAAAACTGTCGCTCTGGCGAGAAGAACTCCCCTGCCACCTCCGCGACGTCCTCAGCCGTGATGGCGTCGATTCTCGCGAGTAACTCGTCCAACGTCAGGAACGGCTCGTCGTAAAGCGCGAACCCCGCCAGCCTGTAAAGCCGAGCGCTCGAGGACTCCAGGCTGAGCGTCATCTGGCCCTTCACCTGGTTCCTGGTCTGCTCGAGTTCCTCCTCGCCAAGGCTGCCCTCGGCCAGGCGTTCGTACTCTTGCAAGATCGCAGCCACGGCTTCGTCGGCCACCTGCGGGCGGGTGGCCACGTACACACCAGTGATGCCACCCTTGCGGTAGAACGACTGGTAGCTGAAGACCGAGTACGCGAGCGCGAGCTCCTCGCGGACCTTCTGAAACAATCTCGAGCTCATGCCTCCGCCGAACGCGGCCGAGAGCAGGCCAAAGGTGTAGCGACGCGGGTCGGAGCGCGACGGTGTACGCGTGCCGATCACGATGTGGGTCTGCGCGGTAGGCCTATCCACCCGCTCTTCGCCAACAGGGGCGGGCGGTGGATCCTCGAGTGCGGAGGAGGTCGCCACCGCGGTAGGAGCCCCGGCAAACAGACTCTCGGCTAGCTCCATGACGTGGGAGTGCTCCACGTTTCCGGCCGCCGCAATAAGCATGTTGCCTCCAGAGTACCTCTCGGCGTGGAGCGAGCGAAGCGCGTCCTCGGTGAGCCCGGCCACGCTGTCGTGGGTGCCCAGGATCGAGTGCCCATACGGGTGACCCGCCCAGAAGCGCTCGCCGTGCAGCTCGAAAACGAGGTCGTCCGGTGTATCGTCCACCGCCGAGAGTTCCTCCTGTACGACCTTCTTTTCCGACTCCAGATCGGAGGCTCGGAGCGCGGGGTTCAAGATAAGGTCAGAGAGCACGTCGAACGCCTCGGGCAGGTGCTCATCCAAGACTCGTGCCTGATAGCTGGTATGCTCGCGCGTGGTGTACGCGTCCAGGGAGCCCCCCAGCGCCTCGAGCGCGATGGCCAGCTCGTGAGCGGTCCGCCGCTCCGAACCCTTGAACACCATGTGCTCGAGCATGTGGCTGATCCCGAGCATTGCCGGTGGCTCGTAGGCCGAGCCCTGCGTGAGCCAAACACCCACCGCCGCCGAGCGTACACCCGGCACCTTCTCGGTCACGACCCTCGTGCCGTTGGAGAGCGTGTCGTCCTGAACGCCCGTCTCGTCCAGTCGATACACGCCGCCCGCTACCGAAACGTCGGGCTGGTGCAAACGTCGGGGGCATGGGCCAGCGCCCATGCCCCCGATTCCCTCATTGAAGCCCACGGGGTCAGTCACCGGCCTGGGCCTGATCCTGGTCGTCGGACTCCTCGTCGGACCCCTCTTCGCTCGAAGCGCTAGCAGCATCCTCGGCCAAAGCGGCCTTCCGCGACAGCCGCAGCCGGCCCTTCTCATCGATCGAGAGGAGCTTGACCCGAGTGATATCACCCTTCTTGAGGACGTCCTCCGTCTTCTCCACACGGCCCTCTTCGAGCTCCGAGATGTGGCAAAGTCCCTCTGTGCCGGGCATGATCTCGATGAAGGCACCGAACGTGGTGGTGTTTTTCACCGGGCCCTCGTAGATGCGACCCACTTCGGGCTCCTGCACGATCGCCTCGATCATCTCTCGTGCCCGCGCGCCGGCCTCGCCGGAGACGGCCGCGATCTTCACGATGCCCGAGTCGTCGATGTCGATCTTGGCACCGGATTCCTCCTGAATGGCCCGAATCGTCTTCCCCTTCGGACCGATGATGTCGCCGATCTTTTCGGGGTTGATCTGGATGCTGACGATGCGCGGCGCGTACTGGGAGAGGTCGCTACGCGCCTCCTCGAGCGTTTGGCTCATCACATCCAGGATGTGCATCCGACCCGTGTGGGCCTGCTCGAGTGCGGCCTTCAAGATGTCGTGCGTCAACCCCTCGATCTTGATGTCCATCTGAATGGATGTGATTCCCTCACGCGTGCCTGCGATCTTGAAGTCCATGTCACCAAGCGCATCCTCGAGGCCGAGGATGTCGGTCAGGATCGCTACCTCGTCACCTTCCTTCACGAGGCCCATGGCCACACCGGCGCAAGGCGCCTTGATCGGCACACCGGCGTCCATCAGCGCCAACGAGGCACCGCAAACGGAAGCCATGGAAGACGACCCGTTGGACTCCAGGATGTCGGAGACGATCCGAATCGTGTACGGGAAGTCGTCGTAAGCCGGCAGCAGGGGCTGAATCGCCCGCTCGGCCAGGGCGCCGTGGCCCTGCTCCCGGCGCGAAACGCCCCGGATGGGCCTGGCCTCGCCGACCGAGAACGGCGGGAAGTTGTAGTGCAGCATGAACGATTTGGTCACTTCTTCCAGACTGTCCACACTGTCGATGCGCTGTTCGTCCCTGGACGTGCCCAGAGTGGTGACCACGAGTGCCTGAGTCTGGCCTCTCGTGAACAGCGCCGAGCCGTGGGTGCGCGGTAGCACGCCCACCTCGGACGTGATCGGCCTCACCTCGTCCAGCGAACGTCCGTCAGCCCGTTCGCCCTGGTCGAGGATGCGCCGGCGCATCGTCCGCTTCTCGATGGAGCGGAGGATGTCCTTCACGTCACCGGAGTGCTCGGCATAGTTCTCGTCCTCCTGGACGAGCTGCGCGATCACGTCCTCCTGCACAGCGGCCATGGCCTGGCTACGCTCGGTTTTGTCCTGAAGGCCCAGCGCCTCCGCCACACGTCCTTCGGCCATGCCTTCGACCTTGGACTTGAGGTCGGCGTCGGGCTCCACGGCAGACCACTCCATGTCGGGCACCCGGTGCCCCTCCAGAATCTCGTTCTGGATCGCGATGAGCTCGCGAATGCCCTCATGGGCCTCCAGGAGGCCCTCGAGGATCTCACCTTCCGGTACTTCGATGGCGCCGCCTTCAACCATGATGAGAGCGTCCTCGGAACCTGCGACGATGATGTCGACATCCGAGTACTCGAGCTGTTGGAATGTGGGGTTCAAGACCCACGTGCCCTGGATGCGCCCAATGCGCACCGACGCCACCGACGTATTGAAGGGGACCTTGGACATGTTCAGGGCCACCGAGGCCCCGAGCAGCGCGAGCACGTCGGCGCTGTTCTCCTGGTCGGCGCTGAGCACG
This sequence comes from Gemmatimonadota bacterium, assembly GCA_022561145.1. Lineage (GTDB taxonomy): Bacteria > Gemmatimonadota > Gemmatimonadetes > Longimicrobiales > Gaopeijiaceae > JACZXQ01. The sequence goes on along the minus strand of JADFRS010000015.1, from coordinate 5,522 downwards.
TAGCAGATGATCTGCGTCTCGTTCATGTAGCCGCCGGGAAACAGCGGCCTGAGCACTCTGTCGGTAAGGCGCGCCGAGAGAATCTCACTCTCGCCGGGCCGGCCCTCTCGCTTGAAGAATCCGCCTGGGATTTTCCCGGCCGCGTAGCTCTTCTCCCGATACTCGACAGTCAGGGGGAAGAACGGTAGGTGTGTAGATTTGTCCTGAGCCGTGGCAGTACAGAGGATTACAGTGTCTCCGTATTGCACGAGGCAGGATCCGTGCGCCAGCTTCGCCATCCGGCCGAACTCGAGACTGAGTGTCCGCCCGGCGAACTGGCGTTCGATCCGTTGTATCATTTGTCTTTTTCTCTCCAAAACTAAGCGACCAGGACCACCCCGGTTCGCGTCAATCGCTCCCGCCGCAGGGGGCTTTCCCCCGTGCAAGAGCTGCGAGATGTCCGGAGAGACGTCGACCGCCGCAAGGACGGGAAAACCCGCCGTGTGCAGCTGAACACTACTCGGCCGACTCCCTCAGGCGTTCTCGCGAATTAGTGCCGAAGCCCCAAATCCTCGATCAACCCGGTGTAGCGCTCCGCATCGGTGCGCTTCAGATACTCCAGCAACCGGCGGCGGCGTCCGACCATCTTCAGGAGGCCACGGCGGCTGTGGTGATCTTTCTTGTGGACGTCGAAGTGCGACCTGAGGTCGTTGATGCGAGCCGTCAGGATCGCAATCTGCACGGGCGCGCTGCCGACGTCGTCCTCATGGGTCCGGTACTTCTTGATGATTTCGTCTCTTTGGATCGTCATTGTGACGATGCCTCCGCAAGAGTCTGAGCTACGAGGGAAGCCAGATTAGGCGCTTTAGCCTATAAGTTTAGTCAAATAGGGAAGGGGCCTCAATGGGGCGAGCTCGACCTGCCTCAGGCCCCTTCCTCTATACCAGAATCGGACTCAAGCACACTCTTGGCGAAGTCCACGTCCTTTCGCATCTGGGCAACAAGCGCCTTCACCGAGTCGAACGGCTCGACATCCCTCAGGCGTCGCACGAAGTCTACGCGCACGTCCTCGCCGTAGATGTCGCCCTCGAAATCCATGAGGTGCAACTCGATGGTGGGCGGTGAGCCCCTGAACGTGGGCCTCGGGCCAATGTGAAGGGCTCCCGCGAAGGCGCCGGACCGCAGGATTCCCCAGACGGCGTAGATGCCCGGTGGGGGAATCAATTTTTCCCCGGGGCCGCCGCCCACGACATGCAGGTTGGCGGTCGGGAAGCCCAGCGTGCGACCACGACCGTCACCCCGTACGACCGGACCACGCAATGAATAAGGCCTCCCGAGGCCCTCGCGCGCCTCCCCTAGGTGGCCCGCTGCGATCGCCGTGCGAATGCGGGTGGATGAGATCGGAGCCTCGCCCGCCATCACCGGCCCCACCACGTCCACCACGAAGCCCAGCTCACTGCCCAATGCCCGCATGGTGTCGGCGTCCCCCGCCCTACCCTTCCCGAAGTGGTGGTCATAGCCGATCACCAATTCGTCCATGCCCAAACGATCCGTGAGAATCTCCTCGACGAAACGGCGAGGCGAGTAACCGGCCAACACGGGTGAGAACGTTAGGAACACCGCATAGTCCAGGCCGCTCTCAGCCAGGATTTCCTTTTTTTCGTCGGGCATGGTGAGCAGACGTGGAGCCACTTCGGGCCGGACGAGCGTGAGCGGATGGGGGTGGAAGGTCACGAGCACGCTCCGTCGGTCGGTGGCCGCCGCCCGCGAGGTGATTTCTTTCAGCACCTCCCAGTGGCCGCGGTGCACGCCGTCGAACGTGCCGATCGTGACAATGGTGCCCCGCCCGTCATCGGGTAGTCCCGAAGGAAGAGCCGGATCGATCGCGTACTCAGGCACCTTCGAACACCTTCCGCGGCCGGAGCCGCCCGTCCTCCAGCACGGCAACGGCGATGAGGCGGCCGCTCTCCCGAACGGCGATGGGCACCCCCTCCGGTATCGTGGCCTCGGTCTCGAGCCACTGGCCCATCGCGAGTTGTCGGGCGTCATCCACGCTTACATCCACGGCCTCCAGGTGCGTCAGCGCATCCGCGGGCAGGATCCAGAACTCCTCCACCCGCTCAGCTGAGACGCCGCCCTCGAGGTCGGCGCCAGGGAGCGCCCGATCGGCCGTGAACGCCCCTACAGCCGTACGGCGCAGTGCGGTCAGGTGGGCCCCGACGCCCAACGCCTCGCCCATATCTCGAGCCAACGCGCGCACATACGTACCGCTGGAACACCTCACCGTGAGTCCGAGCTCAGGAGGATCGAATGAGGCAAGGCTTAGCTCGTGCACCGTGACGCTCACGGGCGGGAGATCGACGTACTCACCCCGACGAGCCCGACGATGCATGGCCTCACCGTCGACCTTCTTGGCGGAAAACTGCGGCGGAACCTGCTCGATAGCACCACGTAGGTCGGACATGGCCGCCTCGACCTGGTCCTCCGTTACGGAGCGCCAAAGATCAGATTCGGCCACCACCGTACCCTGGCAGTCGTGCGTGTCGGTACTGACTCCCAGGTGAACCGTCGCCTCGTAGGTCTTGTCGAGCGCAGTGATGTACTCGGCCAGCCGGGTGGCCCGCCCAACGCACAGCAAGAGCAGGCCGGACGCGAAGGGGTCCAGCGTCCCGGTGTGGCCGATCTTGCGAGTGGACAAGGCACGCCGGCACCAGGCGACCACGTCGTGCGAGGTAGGCCCCACCGGCTTATCGACCGGAAGCAATCCGTCGGCCATCAGCTCACTCACGCCTCGTCCTCCTCCGTCTCGCCCGCGCCCGCGCCGTCGGCGCTGCCGTCCTCTTCAGAACCTCGATCGGTCGGAAGCACGCTCCTCAGGATCTCCTCGATACGGGATGCTTCTTCCTGAGTGTGATCCTGCACGAAGCGTAGCTCGGGCACCCTCCGGATGCGGAGCGAGCCGGCCAGAGCGCGCCGAATGAACGGTCCAGCGGCCTCCAAGCCGGTCAGAGCCTCCTCGCGCTCGGCATCGTCTCCGAAAAGCCGCACATGGATTCGCGCTAACCAGAGGTCGGCGGTTACATCGACGCCCGTCACAGTGAGCGTTCCGATACGTGGATCGCGGACGTCCTCCCTGAGGATGGACGTGATCTCTCGCTTGAACTGCTCGTTGAGTCGCTCGATGCGTCTCACAGGGCCTCTCTTCGGGTCCCGGTGATGTTCGCCCTGGGATCGGCATCGACGAGATCGTCGAGCCTGGACAGGACCGACTCCGCGAAGCGGCCGTCGGTGGCAACCAGCACGGCCGTGATCTCCGCCCTCCTCCATACGTCGTGATGGGCGGTCTCGGCCACGGAGACATTGAAGCGCTTGCGCAACCGCTCCTTTAGGGAGCGTACCACTTGCCGTTTGTCCTTGAGCGACCCGCACTCCGGAAGCGAGAGCTGCCAGGAGATCAGCGAGACGACCATCGCAGAGGTGAGGCGGCTATCCGGCCAGCCGGGCCCGGACTCAGCCTCCGGGCTGGCCCACGCTGGCCAGCGTGCGGGCGATCTCCGTCACTTCGTAGCACTCGATCACATCATCGACCTTGATGTCGTTGAAGTTCGCGATGCCGATGCCACATTCGAAGCCCTCGCGAACCTCCTTCACGTCGTCCTTGAAGCGCTTGAGGGACGAGATCTCTCCGTCGTAAACCACGATGCCATCGCGAATGAGCCGGACGTTGGCCTTACGGTCGATGAGTCCATCCTGTACGTACGAACCAGCGATCGTGCCGACCTTGGTGACCCTGAAGATTTCGCGGACCTCGGCGCTACCCACCACGGTCTCCTTGCGCTCCGGAGCCAACATGCCCTCGAGCGCAGCTTTCACTTCGTCGACCGCCTCATAGATCACCTCGTAGATGTGAATGTCCACGTCGTCACGTTCAGCCTGCAGCCTGGCCTTCGTGTGCGGTCGCACCCGGAAGCCGACGATGATGGCCCCGGCCGTGTGCGCGAGTAGAACATCCTCTTCGTTGATGGCGCCTACCGCTCGGTGGAGGATGTGCACCCTGACTTCGTCGGTTCCAAGCTGCTCCAGTGAATCGGCCAGCGCCTGCACCGATCCGTCCACGTCGGCCTTGATGATGAGCGGTAGCGTGTCGGCCTTGCCTTCGGCGGCCAGGTCCGAGAAATCGCCGAGCTTGACGCCGCGCTCCTTGATGCGCAGCTGCTTCTCGCGCTCCAGACGTTGGCGATTCCGGGAGATCTCAGCCGCCTGCTCGGCCGACATGGCCATGAGGGCGTCGCCGGCCTGCGGAACGCCAGCAGCCCCAAGGATCTGCACCGGGATGCCGGGGCTCGCCTCTTTGACCGCCTTGCCGCGCTCATCGAGCATGGCCCTGACACGTCCATCGAACTGGCCGATGATGAAACTATCGCCGACACGCAGCGTGCCCTTCTGTACCAGCACGGTCGCAACCGGGCCCTTGCCGGGGTCAAGCTCCGCCTCGATTACGGCGCCCACCGCCGCCCGGTCGGGGTTGGCCTTGAGTTCGAGCAGCTCGGCCTGAAGGAGGATTTTCTCCAGCAGGTCATCGATGCCCGTGCCTTCCTTGGCGCTGATCTCGGCGACCAAGACATCCCCGCCGAAGTCCTCGACGTTGACGCCCTCCTGCAGTAGCGCCTGCTTCACCCGATTCGGATCGGCCGAAGGCAGGTCGCACTTGTTGATCGCCACGACCAGGGGCACGCCACCGTTCCGCGCGTGGCTGATCGCCTCCCTCGTCTGAGGCATGACAGCGTCATCCGCCGCAACCACGAGTGCGACGATGTCCGTTACGTCCGCGCCTCGAGCCCGCATGGCGGTAAATGCCGCGTGGCCCGGCGTGTCGAGGAACGTGATGCTCTTGTCACCTCTTTCGACATGGTAGGCCCCGATATGCTGAGTGATTCCGCCGGCCTCGCCCGCCACCACGTTCGCGTCGCGGATATAATCGAGTAGCCGGGTCTTCCCGTGGTCGACGTGCCCCATCACTGTGACCACCGGCGGCCTCGGTTTGAGGGTCGCGGGGTCCTCCACCTCTTCATCGAGTAGATCTGCCGCGGCGTATTCCTCTTCGAGCACCGCGGTGAAGCCGAACCCCTCGAGCAACATCTCGATCTGCACGAAGTCGAGGCGCTGGTTGATCGTCACCCCGATCCCAAGATCCCTGAACGCGGCGCCGATGATTTCCGTCGAGGAGACGTCGACGAGGCCCGACAACTCCGAAACCGTCAGGAATTCATTGACCCGGACGGTGGTACGCTCACGCTCCACCTCCTCGCGTTCCACCTCCTGGATCGCCTCGAGCTCTTCCTTGCTGGGTTTTGACGACCGCCGCTTGCGCTTCTTTCCGCCACCCTTGATCTGCGCCATGACACGCTGGATATTTTCCTGGACCGCGCCCTGGTCCACCCGCTGGCGCTTCTTGCCTTTCTTCGGGCCGCGTTCTTTGCGGTGCCCGTCGGCCGTGTAGCCTTCAGCCTGAATCCGAACCTTGCCTCCCGGCCCCGCGCTCG
>JADFRS010000014.1 GCA_022561145.1 Gemmatimonadota bacterium | reverse complement strand
TTAGCGGCTTGGGGGCCGCTTGGGTCAATGCGCTGCTCGCGGGCGTCGATTCGATCGGGGCAGCCGGTGAGAGCTTCGTGGGAGCGTTAGTCGATCCGCGCGGCGTGGTTCAGATAGGCAGCCCCACGGGGGGCAGCGGCGCCCTGGAGCGCAAGGAGCGTATCCGGGCTCTCACGGGCGAGCAGACGGGAGTCGATCACGAGGCCCAAACGGCTCGCGAGGTGACTGGTAACGCTCGCACCGAGGTGGACCAGGCCGAGAAGGACTTACAAGCTGCCCGCGCGAGCTTCCAGGCCGCCGAGGACGGGTTCAGAGAGGCCTCGTCCGAGGCCGCCGCCCACGTGGACCGTCAGGCGCGCATGGACCTCCACCGGGACGAACTTACCCGCCAACTCGAAGGCACGAAGGCTGGGCGCTCCGGGCTACTAGAGCGGGCGAAGAGCGCCCGGGAGGATCGGACCCTCATGCTCGCCGAGGAAGGGAAGGTCCAGCAGCAGCGCGAGGCGGCACGGCATGCCCACTCGGAAGTGCAGGAGGAGTGGGAAGCGGTGCGAGCAGAGGAAAATCGGCTCGGCGTCGAGCTCGCCCGGGCCGAAGCGACAGTGGGCCGGCTGAGTGAGCGCTCGGAGCATCTCCGTCTGGAACAGGCTTCTGCGGAGGGCCGCATCGCTGCCTTGGACGAGGAAGAATTGGCCTTGGCCAAGGCTCTCGAAGAGGCAGAGCGGGTCCGGGTCGAGGGAGGCGATGCAACGCAGCGGCTGTTCGGAGAGCGAGAGGAAGTAGAAGAGTTGTTGTGCGAAAAGGACAAGGAGCTGGCGGAGGTTATCGCCAACCTCACGGAAATCGAGCGCAAGGTTCGCACGGCTCGGTCGGCGGAGCGAGAGGCCACGGAGCGTCGGCATCGGCTCGAGCTGGAGCGGCAGGAGGCGAGCAGCCGCGTCAACTCGATTCAGGAGCGCCTCGAGGCCGAGTGGGGCCGTCCGCTCGAGCGCCTGCTCGACGAGGCCGAGCCCGTTGACGGTGAGCCTGAGGAACTCGAGGCGGAGCTCACCGAAATCGTGGCCAAGATCGAGCGCATCGGCTTGGTGAACATGCTGGCTGTCGAGGAGCACGCCGAGGAGAGCGAGCGATTGGGCTTCTTGAGTGAGCAGCGGGAGGATCTGTTCCAGGCCCGTGATGACCTTCGGGCCGCAATCAAGCAGATCAACGAGACCGCGATCTCGCTGTTCGAGGACACATTTGACAAAATTCGCGTCAACTTCCAGCTCACCTTCCGGCGGCTGTTCGAGGGTGGGGAAGCCGATCTTTGGCTGGCGGACCCCTCCGATCCACTCGAGTCCCTCATCGAGATTCACGCGTCGCCCAAGGGCAAGCGCACACAGCGCATCGACCTTCTCTCGGGCGGGGAGCGGGCGCTGACGGCCCTGTCGCTGCTCTTCGGAATCTATCTCGTCAAGCCGAGCCCGTTCTGCGTCTTGGACGAAGTCGACGCGCCGCTCGACGAGAACAACATAGGCCGTTTCATCAAGCTGCTTGGCGAGTTCAAGGCACAGACCCAGTTCGTGGTGATCACGCACAACCCCCGTACGATCGAATCGGCCGACTGGATATACGGGGTCACCATGGAGGAAGCAGGCGTGAGTTCGGTGGTGGGGGTCCGGCTGCGTGAGGACGCGAAGGCGAGCGGGTCCGCCGCCTAATAGAAGCTCATGGCTTTTGAGGTCACAATCCTCGGGTCCGGCACTCTCGTGCCCTCGAGCACGCGGCGGTCTGCTGGTCATTATGTCACGTCCGGCTCGATCCACGTGTTGATGGACTGTGGCTCGGGCACTCTGCACGGGATGGCGCGTTGGGGGGCTGCGTGGGATCGCATATCCCACATCCTGCTGACCCATTTTCACACCGACCATGTTGGCGACCTGGCCCCGCTGCTTTTCGCACTGAGCCACGGATCGAGTCCGAGACGGACGGACCCACTCACCGTTGTCGGCCCGCCGGGCGTTCACCGTCTCATGGACCGCCTGGCCCAGGCATTCGGTGCGTACGTGCTCGACCCGGGTTTTCCGTTGGAGGTCTTGGAGTTGGCGCGGGACTCGGTGTGGTCCGACGAATCCTGCGGCCTCGGCGTGTCGACGCACCCGACACTGCATACCGATTCCTCAGTCGCGTATCGCCTCGAGACCGACGCCGGAACCGTGTCGTACACAGGTGACACAGGACCTCAAGCAGGCCTTGGTAGGTTCTTTCGTGGAACGGAGTTGATGATTGCGGAGTGCTCCTATCCCGACCCACCGAAGGTCGAGACCCACCTCACGCCCTCCGGGCTGGCGACGCTTGCCGCGGAGGCCTCGCCCGATCTTCTGGTCGTGACCCACATTTACCCGGACCTGGACTCCGACGCCGTGCCTGACCTCCTCGCCCAGGCTGGGTATGGTGGTCGGGTGAGGGTTGCCGAGGATGGTTTGGTGGTAAGCCTGGCCGGTGGAGAAGCCCACGTGCGGTAGACTACATCTGTTCCCGCTCTTAGACTTAGGCGCGTAGTAATAAAGAGGGTTACAGGCCGCCGCGGCCCCGATTAGTGAGATGCCCATGCTCGTCGTCATGAATCATGATGCCACGGACGCCCAGATCGAGGCCGTAACCGCCCAGATCGAGGCCATGGGGTATAGCGCGCGCCCCATGCCGGGCAAGCAACGCACGACCGTGGGGGTCGTCGGTAACGATGGGCGTGTGGATGAGGGACGGCTTCAGGGCATGCCCGGAGTGCGTGAGCTCATTGCGGTGACGCGCCCGTACAAGCAGGTCTCCCGGGAATGGTGTGCCGATGACACGGTGGTGCGGTTGTCGAACGGGACCGAGATAGGTGGGGTCGAACTGGCGATCATGGCGGGGCCATGTGCGGTCGAGGGTGAGGCTGAGATCCTGGAAATCGCCCACCAGCTCAGGGCCATGGGCGCGACGATCCTCAGGGGGGGGGCATTCAAACCTCGGTCCTCTCCGTACTCCTTCCAGGGACTCGGAGTCGAGGGTCTGATCATGCTGGCCAGGGCCCGCGATGAGACCGGCATGGCGATCGTTACGGAGGCTCTCGATCCGGAGGGCCTGGATTTGGTGGCCGAGTATGCCGACGTGATCCAGATCGGCGCGCGCAACATGCAGAACTATCCGCTGTTGCGTCGCGCGGGTCGCTCCGGAAAGCCGATCCTACTCAAGCGTGGGATGGCGGCCACCATTACGGAACTGCTGCTAGCCGCAGAGTACATCCTGGCAGAGGGAAACCCGAACGTCATCCTGTGCGAGAGGGGTGTTCGTAGTTTCGACAGCCATACGCGAAACCTCCTCGATTTGACCGCCATTCCGGTCGTGCAGTCGCTCTCGCACCTGCCCATCATCGCAGATCCGAGCCACGGCACGGGAGTTCGGGCCAAGGTGATCCCCATGGCCAGGGCCGCTGTTGCGGCCGGAGCGCATGGGCTCATGATAGAAGTGCACCAGGACCCGCCGAACGCCCTCTCCGATGGGGTCCAGTCGCTCTACCCCGAACAGTTCGCAGAACTCATGGGGCAGATCGGCGTCATCGCCGAAGCCATAGGGCGCGATCTCGTTCGGCCGCTCCCCGGTCCTGTGGTGAGCGGCACCTAAGGGCCGGCGACCCTTTTTTCCGTTTGGTCATGGTGGTAGGGCACGTCTTCGCCTCCACGACGGCGGCTGGGGCCGCTTCCTTCGAGGGCGTTCACGGGGCCGGATCCCAGATGTCGCTGCGGCGAAGACGTGCCCCACCACCTCGGCCTTAACAGTAAGAGGCTCGTAGGGCGGGGAGATTCCATCGGGCGGTCCCAATGGGAAGCCGCCATACTCGCCACGGAGCGAACATCTGGGATCCTCGGACATGAACGCGGCAAGCGTAAGCGGCCCCAGCGCCGTGAGCGGAGTGGGGCGTATGGCTGCTTCCCCGGTCGCCGGACGTGGGGTCGTCCCATGCCCGTATTCCACCGCCCTCCACCGCGTGCGACCGTCCACCATGAACACGCATCGAGTTGGGCGTCGGTTCGAGGCGTTGGCCGCGGAGTACCTTCTGGCTCGGGGGTGGACCATTCTTGCCCGGAACTACCGGTTCGGCCGGAAGGAAATCGATCTTATCGTCTCACGCGGGCGCACGCTGGCATTCGTCGAGGTGAAAGGGCGCCGGGGTGATGGGTACGGCCACCCTCTGGAGGCCATCACCTGGCGGAAGCGGCGCGAAATCTCGCAGGTGGCCCGACATTGGATCCAGGAGAATGGCGGGAGGTGGGACACAATCCGATTCGACGCCATTGCGGTGCGGGAGGTTTCCGATGGGCCTCCCACCCTGGAGCATACGCCGGACGCGTGGCGGCGCTCGTGATGATCGACGACCCTCGAAACTGCCGAAAAGGCGCGCAAACTAAGGCGTTTCGGTCCGTTGTCCGTTGACTGCCTGTGGGGTCACCGATACCTTTTGAAAGTGCCCCAGGTCCGTAGGGCGGGAGCTCATGAACTCCGTCAGGACCTCGCCGGTAGCAGCGGTAAGTGCAGCGATCGTCGTTGCGGGTAGCCTGGGGCACTTTATTTTTTCTTGGTGCCGTCCCTCGTCCCTTTATAGGACCACGCCAGCTACAAGCCCTTGGCCCACATCGCCTTAGCCAGAAAATACCGGCCTCGCACCTTCTCGGATGTGGCCACTCAGGAGCACGTTTCCGAGACCCTCCGGCGGGCTGTGAGCACTGACCGAGTCGGTCACGCTTACCTCTTTTGCGGACCCCGGGGCGTTGGAAAAACGACGCTGGCCCGTGTTCTGGCGATGGCTTTGAACTGTCCAGAGCGCACGGATGAGGGTGAACCATGCGGCGAGTGCGATAGCTGCTCGCGGATTTGGGGGGGCCATACGGCTCTGGATGTCGTCGAGATCGACGCGGCTTCGAATCGCGGTGTAGACGACGCCAGAAATCTTCGGGAAAGGGCAATGTACGCGCCGTCTGAGGAGGGCCGTTTCAAGGTCTACATCGTCGACGAAGCGCACATGCTGACCAAGGAGGCCTGGAACGCGCTTCTGAAAATCCTCGAAGAGCCCCCCCCTCACGTCATTTTCATCTTCGCTACCACGGAGCCGCAGAAGATCCAACAGGTCGCGGCACCTATTCTCTCACGGTGCCAACGCTTCGACTTTCGCCGTATCGGCACCGCGGAGATCATCGGGCGCCTTCGCAACATTCTCGCGCTGGAAGACGCTCAGGCGGCCGAAGGAGCCCTCGAGGTCATCGCCAAGAAGGCGGACGGCGGTATGCGCGACGCGCTCTCATTGCTGGACCAGGTGCTCTCGCTGACCGGCGGCGATGTGACCCAGGAGTCCGTGCGGAGGGTGCTCGGGCTCGTCGACGAGGAGCGATACCTGGAGCTTCTCGATCTGATCCTCGAGGGAGCGCGTGGTGATGTTTTCGGATTCGTTGAGGGCCTGCTGGACGAGGGGTACGACCTGGTCGAGTTCTACCGTGGACTCGTCGAGACCCTTCGCCTGCTTCTGCGGTTGGCACTCGCGGGTGATGGGGTGGAGATCGCAGGAACCAGGACGGAGGCTTTTGCCGAGCGCGCCACCGCCTTCCGGCCGGGCGATCTCGTACGGATGCTTGCGATGGCTACCGACCTCGAGAGCGACGGGAGTCTCCGCCGTAGCCAGAATCCCCAGATGCTGCTCGAGATGCTGCTGTTGCGGCTCAGTTACCTAGACAGTACGGTCGCACTCGAGGACTTGATCCGCGGCCTCGGGGGCGCGCCGCAGCCTACCGGAGGGGACCCTCCGAGACGGTCGGCGGCACCGCGACAACCCCCGCCACCAGAGGCGGAAGGGCCGTCGGAGCCGGAGCAGCCGGGCCAGTCTGAGCCGGATCACGCACACGCTACATCGGTGGCGGACGAGGAACCGAAGATCGCTATAGAACCGGAATCGATTGCCGAGCCGGTGCCGGAATCGGAAAATCCAAAGGGCGAGTCAGTGGCGGGGGCTTGGGAGAAGATTCTGGATACCGGCGTAGCGGTTCCGCCAGGCATGGGGCCGTTCTTGAGGGCGGCCCAGGTAAGCGAGTCGGATGACGGTTCGGTCGTGATCCAACTGCCGGCCGGACCGGGCTTCGAGCGCCTGAGTGGCCCGGCGGCCCGCCGCCGGCTTTCCGCAGCTTTGGGTGAGCTCTTGGGCCGCCCGATCGACGTCGTGGTGAAGGAGGCGGGCGGCACGCCCGGGCAGGCGGCCGGACGCATCAGTCCCGGTACGGTACGTTCTGATCGGTTGAAGGCGCTGATGCGGCGGGAACCGCTCTTGGAGAAGGCGGTAAAAGAACTCGATCTCGAACTCCTGGAGTGAACCTAAGACAGTGTCTGCCAAGGATTTATTAGGATGACTGATATGCAGCAGTTGATGCGCCTGGGACAGCAGTTGCAGGAGAAGATGGTGAAGCTGCAAGAACGGCTCGACGGCGAGGAAATCTCCGCGTCATCCGGCGGTGGCATGGTCACCGCAACGGTCGACGGGAAGGGCGGGGTGACCAAGGTCGTCATCGACCCCACGGTCGTCGACCCGCGTGACGTGGAGATGCTCGAGGACCTGGTCCTGGCGGCGGTGGGCGAGGCGCAAAACAAGGCGCGCGTCCTGTACGAAGAGGAGATGAAGAAGGCGACCGGCGGGCTCCCGATGCAGCTTCCCGGACTCTTCTGACGGCTGCGTCAGCGACCAGCATGTCGGCCATCGATCGGCTGGCGGAGGATTTCGCCCGGCTCCCAGGAATTGGGCGAAAGACCGCTATTCGCCTAGTCTTCCACCTGATGAAGCGCCCCAAGGAAGAGGCCCTTCGCCTGTCCGGTTCCATTCGTGAAGTAGCCGAGACCATCCGACCGTGCGAGCGCTGTGGGAACTTCGCCGAGACCGACCTGTGCGAGATCTGCTCGAATCCCGGCCGCGACACCTCTCTGCTCTGCGTGGTAGAGGAGGCATACGATGTCGGTGCCATTGAGAGGACGGGTCAGTTCAAAGGCGTGTTTCACGTCTTGGGGGGGAGGCTGTCTCCTCTCGACGGAGTGGGTCCTGAAGAGTTGAGCATTCCGCATCTGCTCGAGCGAGTGGGCTCCGATGCCGTAAGCGAGGTCATCGTGGCGACCAACGCATCGGTGGAGGGGGAAGCGACCGCAGTATACCTCGAGAATACCATACGTCCTCTCGGGATCAAAGTCACCCGGCTCGCCCGCGGCATTCCCGTAGGGAGTGACCTGGAATACGTCGACGGTACGACGATCGCCGAAGCATTGGCGGGTCGTCGGGAGATGTAGCCCCATGGACGACAGATTGCGGCGAACCTCGCTTGCGATGCTCGCTGCTGCAGCGGCCGGGGCGGTAGCCGCGTTGGTGATACGGGATCAGATGGCCCGCCACAGCAGGGATCTGTTCAGCCCCCGCTTCATTCGGCGGCTCGCCGCACTCGGGCATATGGCTCGCGCTGACGCCAGCGTGGACAATATCAACCTCCTGAAGGACTTCGTCGCCTGGGAGTCCCGTAGGAGTTTGCGGAATCGGGCGGCCGTCATCATTGGTCGGATGGAACAGGACGCAGCGCGCACTAGCTAACTTGCCTATCTTCACCGACGCACCGACCTTAGGTTCCGAATCCTCCGGGGAATGAGGACTCCGATGACCGCGGCCGCTCACCGTAAGCGGTCGAATGCTGTGCCCAAGCCGAAAAGGAGAGTGCAAGAGATCGTGACAGATGGTTCTCATAGTCCGGTCCGTAGGGCCCCCGGGGTAGGAGCCTGACCGATCATGTCGATGATCAACTACGCCAGCCGGGAGATCAACTGCAAGATCGTCTATTACGGTACCGGACTGGGTGGCAAGACCACCAACTTGGAGTATATCTACTCGCGGGTGAATCCGGACACGAAGGGGAAGATGATCTCGCTGGCCACAGAGACCGAACGGACGCTGTTTTTCGACTTCCTTCCTATCGACCTGGGTGAGGTAAGGGGATTCAAGACCCGCTTTCATCTGTACACCGTTCCCGGACAGGTGTATTACAACGCTAGTAGGAAACTCATCCTAAAAGGGGTCGACGGCGTGATCTTCGTCGCCGATTCGCAGGCTGAACGGATGGAGGCTAACGTAGAGGCCATGCACAACCTCTACGAGAACCTGGAATCCTACGGCTACGACCTCACACAGATCCCCTTCGCAATCCAGTACAACAAACGAGATCTGTCGAACGCGATGACGGTCGATGAGCTCAGGGCGCAGCTCAATCCGGCCGGCGTGTCCGATTTTGAGGGTGTTGCGATCGAGGGCAAAGGGGTGTTCGAGACGCTCGGCTCGGTGAGCAAGTTGGTTGTCCAGGCGCTTAACTGAGGCCTTAGGCTATGGCCGGGAGCCACCTCAACCTCCCCAACGCCATCACCATCGGCAGGATTGCTGCTTGCCCGGCAATCTTTCTCCTGGCGCTCGCACCGACGTTCGGTTCCCAGATCGCCGCGTTCGTGCTCTTTCTCGCTGCGGCATTCAGTGATCTCTGGGACGGCTATGTTGCCCGAAAACATAGCCTGGTTACGGACGTCGGTAAGCTGCTCGACCCGTTGGCCGACAAGCTGCTGCTGGCCTCAACTTTAGTGCCGTTCTACATCATCTCGCACAGGCCGGGGTCGGCCGGGATGATCCCATGGTGGACTGTGCTTCCTCTCTGGGTCATGATCGTAGTGCTGGGACGGGAAGTCGTGGTGACACTGTTTCGGCAGTGGGCCGTGAGGCGGGAGGTCGTGATTGCGGCTGGCACGTCGGGCAAGTACAAGACCCTCGTGCAGAACCTGTTCTCGGGCGGCTTGCTGTTCTGGTATCCCATCCAGAGCTTGGCGCGTGATGTCGGTTGGAACTCGGTGCCTTGGCGGGCATTCACGGCCGTACATGCGACCTGGATCGGGCTGACCCTGAGCATGGCGATCATCCTGACCGTGTACTCGATGATCGACTACTTTTGGAGCTACCGCGCGCTCATCGGCGTGCGGGACTGATCCTTGGCAGCCTCCGTCCCGAAGGCGGCCATCGTCGCGATCGGCGACGAGCTTCTCCTTGGCGACACGGTCGATACCAATAGCGCTTGGCTCGGACGCCGGCTAGCGGATCTCGGGGTGCCCGTTTGTTGCGGTTGGACGATCTCGGATGCCAAGGCCCACATCGCCGCGGCGGTGGTGAAGGCCGCCGCTTCAGCCGAGGTCGTGCTGGTCACGGGAGGTCTTGGGCCCACTCCGGATGATTGCACCCGCCAGGCCCTGGCTGAAGTGACGGGTGCGTCTCTTCGGGTGGATGGAGACCTCTTGGCCGGACTCGAAGATCGCTTTCGAGCCCGTGGCTATGAAGTGCTACCGGAGCGAAACGTGTCCCAAGCACAGGTTCTGGAGGGCGCACGAATCCTGCCGAACTCACTGGGCACAGCGCCAGGGCAGGCGGTGGAGGTCGAGGGATCTCTGGTGATCCTCCTTCCGGGCGTGCCGGGTGAGCTGATTCGTCTTGTTGAGGAACAGGTGGTGCCCCTTTTGGCGCGGCGCTTTGCCGGGCGGCTCCGCCCTCTCCACCATCGCCACATTCAAACGTCGGGAGTTCCGGAGTCGGTTCTCGCGGAGATGGTCGAGTCGGTCCTGCCCGAGGACATGGGTCCGGTCGCCCTGGCCTACCTGCCCGGGCTGGGTGGGGTGGAACTCCGGCTCACGGCCCGGGGAGTCGACAGCGCCGAGGCGGCCCGTTGGTTGGATTCGATCGAGGTAGCGCTGGAGCCGGTGGTGAGGGAGTATCGGTACCACTCCGACCGGCGTGACATGGCGGATGCGCTCGGCAGGGCCCTGGTGGCCGCATCGCGGACGGTGGCGGTGGCCGAGAGCTGTACGGGTGGTTTGATCGCGAAACGGTTGACCGATCTTCCCGGCGCCTCCGAGTACTTCGTGGGAGGGTTGGTGGCCTACGCTGATCGCATCAAGACAGACGCATTGGGTGTGTCCAGGGAGGACATTGAGGCTCACGGCGCCGTTTCGGAGCAGGTAGTGGCCGCCATGGCGCGCGGCGTCGCGCAGACCATGGGTGCGGATGCGGGTCTGGGCGTGACCGGTATCGCGGGGCCGGGCGGACATTCCGCCCAGAAGCCGGTAGGCACGGTATGTTTCGCAGCTTATTTGGGCGGCCGCTGCGAAGTGCGCCGGGAACGCTTCGGGGGGGATCGTGCCGGAGTACGCGAGAGGGCGGCTCAGGCTACGATGGCCCTCTTGCTTCGGATGTTGGAGGCCGGATGACTCCATGACCGAAGGCACCTTCGAGGGCGTGGGTGCCAAACGGCTGGCATGGCGTCTGTGGAAGGCCGAGGAAGCCGTCGCCCTGGTGGTGATCGTCCACGGCCTCGGCGATCACTCCGGGCGCTACCATCTGGTGGCCGAGTCGTTGGTGGCGCGAGGGTTCACCGTTTTCGGGTTCGATCAGCGGGGGCACGGTCGCTCGCAGGGGATCCGCGGACACGCCCGTTCCTTCGGCCAGCTTCGCGAGGACCTGGGACGGGCCATTCAGGAGGCTCGCTCCGTGAGCTCGGGGATACCTGTGTTCCTTTGGGGTCAATCGATGGGCGGGCTCCTCGTGATTCGATACCTGCAAGGCAACCCTGGCGATGTGCGGGGAGCTGTGATTACGTCGCCTTGGCTGGCCACGCGAGCGCCTGTGCCAGGATGGAAGCGCCTCCTGGCACGTATACTCGACAGAGTCGCACCGTGGCTTGCCCTGTCGACGGGAACGGTGCCCGAGGCGCTCATGCGCGATGCCGAACGACTCCAGGCCTACAGAGAGGATCGATTGGTGCACGATCGAATCTCTCCGCGTCTTTACCATGTCGTGCTGGAGGAGCAGAAGGCGGCCCTGGCGAATGCGCACCTGTTCGACACGCCGGGGTTGTTTCTGGTGCCTCAGGATGATCCGCTGGTGATGCCTTCCGTCACGATGGCGTTTGCGGAAACGATCCAGGATGGCAGGGTGACAGTGGTACCGTTACCGGGGCTCCTCCACGAACCTCACAACGAGCCCGAGCGGGGCGACGTATTTCTAGCGGCCGGCGACTGGATCGACCGAGAGCTCGTACGGTAGGAAACGGTCTCTCATATGAATACATTTGCTGGTTGAACGGTGAATCAATCGAATTGAGCGCTCGGGGACGGATGACGAAAAAGACCAAGCCATCAACGGACGAGGTGATCGAGGCTGAGAACACCGACCTTATGGCGGGCGCTGCCGAGATCGAAGAACCGGCCGCCGTCGATCCTGGGGCTGCCACGCCGGAACTCGTAGCCGACAGGGATGACGCTGGTACGGGTGGATCAGCGGCTTCCGGTAAGGATGGGGAGGGAGCGACGGAGGAGGCTGACGGCGCGGAGCCGATACCCGACCTCCAGGAGGAGTTCGACGAACTCAACGATCGACATCTCCGTCTTGCCGCCGAGTTCACCAACTACAAACGCCGTGTGGAAACCGAGCGGTTGGACATGTGGGCTCGAGCTCAGGCGGACATGGTGCGCCAGTTCGTAGACGCTCTGGACGACCTGCAGCGTGTGGGCTCATGGCAGGCGGACACCACGACGGTGGAGGCCCTGGTGGAGGGAGTGGATCTGGTGGAGCGTAAGTTCCACCAGGCCCTCGAGGCTGCCGGTGTCGAGGTGCTGGATCCGGCCGGAGAGAAGTTCGACCCGAATACCATGGCGGCCATGATGCGGGTTCCGGCCGAGTCGGAGGAAGAAGACGACATCGTACAGGATGTGATGCAGAAGGGATATATGCTGAAGGGGCACCTCGTGCGTCCTGCCGGCGTGAGTGTGAAGAAGTCCGGCTGATGGCCACCCCGACGAAGGATTTCTACAAGGTTCTCGGTGTATCCGAGTCGGTCTCACAGAACGACCTCAAGAAGGCCTACCGGAAACTCGCCAAGGAGTACCATCCGGACAAAAACCCGGGGAACCCCAAGGCCGCGGATCGCTTCAAGGAGATCGGTGAGGCTTACGGCCTGCTCTCCGATCCGGAGAAGCGCAAGAAGTACGACCACATGCGTCGCTTCGCGTCACTAGGCTTCGGCCGCCGGCCGTCGTCGGATGGATCGCGACCGCCAAGGGCTGGGGGCTTCTCCTTCGAGGATCTCTCCGACCTCGGCGGCCTGGGCGACATTTTTTCCTCGATCTTCGACCGTGGGAAGAAACCGGAGCCCGGGAAGAAAAAAAAGACTCCGGCAAAGGGCGACAATGTCGAATACGTCGTCGAGATCCCGTTCAAGACGGCGGTCAAGGGCGGCAAGATCTCCATCGACGTGTCCATCACCGAGGAATGCGCCACCTGCGACGGGTCCGGCGCGGCCCGCGGCACGGACATGAGCCGCTGCGAGGAGTGCAAGGGCTCCGGCACGGTAAGCTTCGGCCAGGGCGGATTCGCAGTGAACCGTCCGTGCCCGGCGTGTTTTGGCCGGGGCGAGGTGCCCAAGGAGCTATGTAAGTCATGCAAGGGTAGCGGGACCATTCGGCAGACCCGGAGGATTCAGGTGAGTGTTCCTGCCGGAGTCGATAGCGGCTCGAAGGTCCGCCTGTCAGGCCAGGGTGAGCGGGGAAGCGCCGGAGGAATGCCAGGCGACCTTCTCATCACGTTCAAGGTCAAGCCACACGCCTTCTTCCGCCGGAAGGGTCTCGACATCCACGTTACGGTCCCGATCAACATCGTCCAGGCGACCCTGGGTTCGACCATGGCTGTCAATACGGTGGGTGGGAAGAAGGTGCATCTGAAGGTGCCACCCGGAACCCAAAGCGGCACGAAGTTCAGGATCCGCGGCCAGGGTGTGCGTCGTAACGGCCGTATGGGGGATCAATACGTCGAAGTGGAGGTGACCATCCCCGACAAGCTGAGCGAGGAAGAGCAGAAGATGATGGAAGAGTTCGGTACCGCCTCAGGGCTCAGACACTGACGAGGATTCTTCCTCCCCCCAAGAGACGGTCACGCTCATAGACCACCGCCGACTGACCTGGTGTCACGGCCCGTTGCGGCTCCGCGAACATCAATCGAAGCGGAGCACCGCACCCTACCACCGTTGCACTCACCGGTTTGGCACGATACCGGATCTGCACCTGGATCTCGCGGCCTTCTCCCGGCGCAGCCCCGTGCCAGTTCAACTCGCCCACATCGACCCCGTCGGAGAAGCAGGCATCGCTAGGGCCGACCACTACCTCACGGGTATCGGCGTGAACGGCGACCACGAACATCGGCTCGGAAAAACCACCACCCAGGCGCTTGCGTTGGCCGATGGTGTAGCCCGCGTAGCCGTTGTGTTGCCCCAGCACACGGCCGCTCAGGTCCACGATCGGACCGGGCTCGAGCGCCGGGTGGGTTGGGGCGAGTCGCTTTTGAAGTAAGTCGCGGTAGTGGCCCGTAGGCACGAAGCAGATTTCCTGCGACTCCGGCTTGTCCGCGGTCGCCAGGCCCAGTTCGTGCGCACGGCTCCGTACTTGGGATTTCGTCAGGTCGCCGAGGGGGAATCGCAAAAGCGGTAGCATGTCGCCGGGGAGGCCCCACAGGAAGTAGGATTGGTCCTTGTTGTGGTCGGCCCCCCTGAAGAGGGCAGATGCCCCGTTCTCGTGCTCGATCCGCACGTAGTGTCCCGAGGCGATGCCGTCGCAGCCCAGCGCACGGCCGCGAGCCAACAGGTCCTTGAACTTCGTGTTGGAGTTGCACCGTACACAGGGATTCGGCGTTCGACCGTTTGCGTACTCTTCCACGAAGTCGTCAATGACGTCCCTCGTGAAGGCCTCCTCCACGTCGAACACGTAATGGGGTATACCCAGCGTCCGTGCCACCCGCTGGGCGTCCATGATTCCATCGAGGCCACAGCACGTTTTAGAGGGACCTGCCTTCTCCGAGTAGCAGAACGTCTTCATGGTTACACCCACCACGTCGTAGCCCTGCTCGACGAGCAAGGCGGCCGCGACCGAAGAGTCGACGCCACCCGACATGGCGACCAGGATGCGTCTGGTCATGACGCTGCGGCTGCCTCAGCCCGGCGGACCACAGCGACGGTTGCGGCCGCCGCCGCGTGGATGTGGTCGGCTGTCGTGCCGTGGCCGAAGCTGAAACGAACCGTGGCGCCACGGGCGTCGTCTCCGTACATGGCGAGCAACACGTGACTCTTCACCACGGCACCGGAATCACAGGCCGATCCCCCGGAGACCGCAATGCCCTCCAGATCCAGGCCGGCCAGCATGACCTCCTGGTCCGTTTGGGGAATCCCGATGCTCAGGATGTGTGGAGCGCGCTTCGCTTCGGCCCCATGGACCGTAATCGAGCCCAACTCGGCGACGAGGGAGGCCTCCAACTGCCTACGAAAGATGGTCAGCCTCTTTGCCTCGAACTCGGCCTCCCGAGTAGCAAGCTCTACCGCTACCGACATGCCAACGGCTCCGGCCACGTCCTCGGTGCCCGGTCTGAGACCGTGCTCCTGGCCGCCTCCGAAGACGCGTGGAGCGACCTCCGTACCGCGGCGGACCACAAGCAGCCCGGTGCCCTTGGGTCCGTAGATCTTGTGGCCCGTGACCGTGGCCAGATCGATCTCCGTATCTCCGAGGCGGACGGGAACCTTGCCCACCGCCTGCACGGCGTCGGTGTGGAATACAGCGCCTGAGGCATGGGCCATCTCCGCGACCTCGACGACGGGGAGCATTACACCCACCTCGTTGTTGACCCACATCATCGAGACAATGGCCGGCTTCCGTTCCAGGGCGGTGCGCAGGGCATCTTCGTCGAGTGTGCCGTCCCGCCCCACGCCCACGACGACGCATTCGCCGCCGGAGCGGGTCACGCTTTCAGCGGCCTCCAGCACCGCCTTGTGCTCGATGGCCGAGACTACCACGAGGGGCTCTTCACCGCGTGCGCTCCACACCGCGGCACGCCCCAGGATGGCGAGGTTGTCGCTCTCGGTCCCACCACGTATGAACAATATTTCCCGCGGGGTCACCCCGAGGGCAGCGGCACTGCGGTCACGAGCCTCTTCCAGCCGGGCCATGGCGGCACGACCCCAGCGGTGCCGGCTGGACGGGTTGCCGAACTCATCGGACAGGAGAGGCCCCATGGCTTCACGCACCTCATCCCGAACGGGTGTCGTTGCCGCGTAGTCGAGATAGATGGGTTTCATGGTCATGCTGCCCGCAACCGGACACGGAATGTCGAGGAGGCCATTTCGTTGGCCGACGAGTGCCCCTAATATGGCAAAAGCTTCCGTTCACTGCACTCTCACTCGGAGAAGCGAATGAAGGGTCCTCCGCCACTCCCCCTGGGCTGCCCTCGCCGGTTCAGGGCCACGGTGCATGGCACAGTCTTCGCCGGGCGGGACCGCCTTCTCGACCACATGGCTGCCGGGGACACTTTGTACCTCATACCCGATCCCCCGGGCCAAGAGGAGCCGGAGGTCTGGGTGCACCTCACGGGAGGTGATCCCATCGGACACCTGCCTCCCGAGATTGGCGCTTGGTTGGCTCCTTGGATCCTACGGGGCGGTGGCGCGTCGGCGCGCGCACTCAAGGTGCGCGGATCAGAGGTGCCGAGCTGGCGCAGAGTTCTGCTCGAGGTGTCGTGCTCGGTAGAATGACGGCCGGATCAGCCGGGGTCAGAAGGTGGCCACCTCGAGCCGTCCGAGGCTCTCCATCTCGACGGTCTCACGGGTCCAGAACGGTTCTCCATACGCCACTCGAATGAGCGACCCATGGTGCGCGCATTTCACGCGAATCTGATCCACCAGCGGCCGGCTGCCACCCGGGAACACCTCACCGGACTGCACTAACCCCTCCACGAACTGTGACTCATAACACGCCAGGGCCTCGAGTTTGGCTTCCATTTGATCTGAGATATCGATCACGAAGGTGGGCTTCACCACGTCCTCTCTGAACGTCATGGCGTGCACCAACTTCTCGGGCCTATGAGCCTCGCCCGCTGCGGGGAAGCCCTCGAGCCCGGCTAGGAAGCAGGCGTCGTAGACCAGTTGGGCGGCAATGCGGTGGTCTCGGTGACGGCCTTCGCGCGCATGGGTCACCACCACGCGGGGCCGAAGGTCCCGTAGGATCTCGACCAGCGCGGTTCGAGACTCCACCGTGTTCTCGATGGCCGAGTCGGGGAGACCGGCGTTGCGGCGTACGGTCAAGCCGAGAACCTCGGCCGCGTTCTGGGCCTCCTTCTCTCGGATCTCGGGTGATCCAAGGGTCGCTCGCTCACCCCGCGTCAGATCGAGAGCACCAGTGCGCTCGCCCATCTGGGCGCTCTTGAGGAGGGCACCACCACAAACGAGTTCGGCGTCGTCCGGATGCGCGAAGATTGCGAGAACGTCGAGTTCTATGCTCAAACCTCGTGGCCGAGTGCGGTTACCGGGTTCATACGCGATGCCCGGTACGCGGGCACCAGCCCAAAGAGCATCCCGGTCACGACGGCCATGACCAGAGCCGTGGCTACCGCCCACAGCGGGATGGCCGCGGGGAGGGGGGTGTTGGCGGATACCAACTCTGCGAGCCCCGCGCCGAGAGCCATTCCGGCGGCTCCACCCAGCAATGTCAGCACCGCCGCCTCGACGAGGAACTGCCAAAGGATCTCCTGCCGGGTGGCGCCCACTGCCTTGCGGATGCCGATCTCCCGGGTCCGCTCGGTGACGGAGATCATCATGATGCCCACGACGCCGATGCCGCCCACCAGAAGTCCCACGGACGAGAGGGCCATCATTACCAGGAAGAAAACCGCCGTGAACTGGTTGAACATGTCGAGTATCTGGTCCGAGCGGATGATGGCGAAGTCGTCCCCTTCTTGAGGCCGGAGTCCCCTCATGCCGCGCATGGCACCGACGACTTGATCGATTACGTCAGCTTGCCGCGCGCCCTCCGCCGGGACGATCCAGATGCCGGCCTGCCAGTTCGACACCTTGATCCTCTTCATGGCTGTCGTATAGGGGAACACTGCCCAGTCCCCGATGGCCGCGGAAAAGATGTTTTCGTCCGGCTGGAATACGCCGATTATTCGGAAGGCCTCATTGACCCCTCTGCGGCCCGCGCTGACTCGGACTTTGCGCCCAATCGGGTCGAGGTCGCCGAAGAGCGTTTCTGCCAGGTCGGCCGAGATCACGACGACGGGCTTGGACTGACGCACCTCTTGAGGCGTGTAGTCCCGCCCTGCGCTGAAATGCCCCTGCTGGTATAGGTTCCACCCCGACGAATAGGCCGCGGAATTGATTCCGGATACCCTTCGCTCCCCGGCGATCATGGTCGTCGAGAACCCGAAGTTGTAGAGGGACGCCTCAACACCGGGGAGCTCGGCCAACCGCTCCGCTTCCTCGGGCTCGAGACGAGGCTTGTTCCACCAAGGCGGACGGGAGCCACCGGAGTTGAACACAATGCCCGTGAAATCGAAGCGCACCACCGAGAAGTTGTCCGGGCCGGCGGACTCGAACCCCTCCATGATCGAGGAGCGAATCCCCGTTATCAGCGCGGCCATGGTCACTACGACACCGACACCGATGGCCACCCCAAGGATCGTGAGGCCGGAGCGGATCTTGTTCGCCCGGATCGAGTCCAACGCGATGGAGATCCCCTCCTCCAGCGTATGAAGTCGGCTCATGCTATTCGTGCCTCAGCGCGTCGACGGGGTTCAGCTTGGAGGCCTGCGAGGCCGGATATACACCCGAGACGATGCCCACGACCAGCCCCAGGATGACACCGAGCGCTACCCACTTGGGAGCGACCGCTGCCGGGAGCGGGGACACGGCGCGCACGAGGAAGGTCAGCCCGATCCCGATGCCGACGCCGAACATCGCGCCGAAGCCCGAGAGGGTGACACTCTCGATCAGCACCTGGGTGAGGATGTCCCTGCGCCGGGCGCCCAGCGCCTTGCGCACGCCGATCTCCCGGGTTCGCTCCAACACGGACACCAGCATGATGTTCATGATGACGATGCCCCCGACCACCAGGGAGATCGCCACCAGGCCCGGCAACGCCAGGAAGAGCACCTGGGAGATACGGTCCCAGAAGCTCAGGGTGTCATCGGCCGTCTCGACGGCGAAGTTGTTCGGATCGCCCGGCCTCAGGCGCCGGCGGATGCGCATGATCTCTTCAGCTTCGAGTTGCGCTTGGCGCAGATCCGCTGGATCCAGGGTCTGGATGATGATCTGGTCGACCATGCCGTGCGGGGCGGTCACCGCTTGAATGGCCGATCGCGCCGGCGCGATCACGAGGTTGTCCAGGGACTGTCCGAAGATGCTGCCCTGTTCCTCCAACACGCCGATGATTCGGTACTGGAACCCTCTGATTCTCATGGTTCTGCCGATCGGATCGGCGTTCGGGAAAAGCGCCTCGGCCGGGTCTTTGCCAATGATGACGACGGCAGTGCCCCGGCTCGCTTCCTGATCCGAGAACGGGCGGCCGTTCTCAACGACCCAGTCCCGGATCGTGAGCATCTCAGGACTTACTCCCATGATGCGAACCTGCTCGATCCGGCGCCCGTTGTCCCCTACTACCGCGCCACCCGTTCCGCTCTCGGCGCCGACCAGCGAGGGCGTTGTCATCAGCTCCTGGAGGGCTTCCCAGTCGGCATACTCCAGGCGCGGCCGTCGTCGCCGGGCTCGTGCGCTCTGGCCGCTGGTGTCCGGACCGTCGGGGAAGCGTTGGATGGTGACCGTGTTGACGCCCCAGACGACGGAGGCGAGGTCCTCACGTACGTAACGGTCGATACCCTCGACGATGCTTACGACGACGATGAGGAACATGACGCCGACGATGACACCCAGCAGGCTGAAGAATGTCTTGAGCTTCTGCGTGCGGAGTTGGTGGAGCGCGAGCCGCACTCCCTCAGCGAACTGCATGTGCGACCCTCTCGTCGATCCCTGTGCTAGCCAAGGTCAATTCCCATCATCCGAGCCCCGGGAACTCTTATCGTGCACCGCATCCCCAGTCTTGAGCTCGCGAATTCGCTGGTACGGCCCAGCGACGAGTGTGTCACCCTCCTTTACGCCGGACACGATCTCGAAGTATTCCTGTCCGGTGATGCCGACCTCGACCGGGGTGAACGTGACCACGCCGTCTCGGACGAGTAGCACCCCCTCGACATCGCGGTCTTCCGGACGCTTGGTCGCCGGTCCGGCTTCCCGCTCCTGGAGATTGGGGTCCCGCGCCGGCGCGTCCTCGTCATCGGACTGCCTCACCGTGAGCGAGATGATGGGAATTGCCAACGCGTCTTTGCTAATGGAGGTAATGATGTCAGCGGTGGTGGACAGGTCTGGGCGCACGCCTCCGGGTGGATTCCCCATCACGATGACCACCTCGAAGTCGATCGCCGCCGTCTGCCCGGCGGCTGCCATCGATGAGGGCGGCCTTATCGCGCTGTTGCCGATCTCCGTGACCACACCCGCGAAAAGCTGGTTTGGGAACGCGTCCAACTCCAGCACGGCAGAGTCCCCCAGTGACAGGTAGGGGATGTCCGTCTCGTCGACTTGCACCACCGCCTCGACCGTCTCCAGCTCGCTGATCGTGAGAACGAGGCTGCCGGGGTTGTTCATGGTTCCGACGATGACGGTCTCCCCCTCTTCGACGTTGAGGCGGGTAATCTTGCCGGAGATAGGCGCCACGAAGATGGTCTTCGACAACTGCTCTTCGGCTTCGTCCAGGGCGGCCTCGGCCTGGGCGACCCCGTAGGTTGCGCCGTCGAGTTGGTGCCCCGCCACCTCTAGATTGGTCTGGGCATCTTCGAAGAGCTGTCGCTTCACGAGCAGCGAGTCGCGTTGGAACAGCGCGCTCAGCCGCTGGAACTCACGCTCCATGCGGATGTTGTTGGCCTCTTGCTGCGCAGCATTGGATCGGGCCTGGTTGAGAGACGCACGGGCGCGGGATACTTGGGCTTCGAAACGCGTGGGATCGAGGCGCAGCAGGGTCTGTCCCGCTACGACATCGTCGCCTTCCCGGATGTAGAGTGAAGCCACGCGTGCCGACACGTCTGAGCTGATGTCCACCACTCGTCCCGCACGGATGTTGCCACTCGCGGTGACGGTCTCGACCAGATCTCTCCGGCTGACTGTATCGAAACGAACATCTATGCCCCGCTCACCTCTTTGAGAGATGCTGAGCTTGGCACCCGTCCCGAGAACGGCCGCTAGGATCACCCCGACCAGGATCTTACGATTGCGGCTCATGTGAGATTCTATTCCTTAATTCGCGGCATCATTGCCGCGGAGTGATTGTCCTACAGCGGACTCCAGGCTCGCCAACACGTCGTGGTACGCGAAGATAGCGGCGATGCTCGCGCGGTCTGCCTCTGCCTTGACACTTTCCGCGTCGAGCAGTTCGACGAAGTCGGCCAACCCGACCGTGAAACGCTCCCGGGCGAGACGCAGTTGCTCATCCGCCGTTGCCTGGTTGCGTTCCTCGAGGAGGGCGCTGCGGTAGGCGGTGCGCAGGGTGGCCAGGCCGGTCGCGATATCGGCGCGTAGCGCCAGTTCCTGCTCCCTGAGGTTGTGGCGGAGGTCTTCGCGCTGCACCTGCGCGGCCTCGACCTGCCGTTGCCGGCTGAACCCCTGGAAGATCGGCAGCGAAATCTGAAGCGTCGCCGAGGGAGGGCTCCTGGTGAAGTTGAACGGGAAGACGTCGTTGGCATCGCGAATCGCCTGCGCATCGGCATCAGAGAACGCCAACCTAGAACAATCGGTGGCGGGCAGTGGATCCGCAAGCCGCGAAAACAAATCGTTCTGGAACAGGCAGTTGTTGATCGAAGTGATCGATTGTGCTTCGGCGCTTGCAACCCGAAAATCAGTCGACGTGGCCTGCTGGCTGAAGCCGCTGAAGGACGTGTTCAGGGAGAGCGACGGGAGATACGCGCTCTTCGCGATCTTTACGCCGAACTCGGACGCGCGATGGTTCTCGCGCAAGGCGTGAAGGTTGGGGTTGCCATCCAGCCCCAGTTCATAAAGCTCGTCCCGGCTCCACAGGGGCTCGGCGAGTCGGAACGGAGTGGTGAGCACCACGGGCTGGTCGAGATCCACCCCCATCAGTTGGAGTAGCCTGATTCGAGTCGTTTCGTGCTGATTCTGATCCAACAGAACAGTGACCTCGGCTCGACCGGCACCGACCTCCGCCTGCGCGACCTCCACGGCGCTCGCGGTCCCGACCTCGTATTGGGCCTGAGCCAGACGCAGGTTGAACGCAGTGCGCTCGAGCTGCTGCTCCGACACCTTGACCTGCTCGGCTTGCCGGAGGACGGCGATGTATTGCTGTGTCACCTGAAAGACGAGGATGGCGCCGGCGTTGGCGACCTGTGCCCGCGTGGCGCGCCGACGAGCCTTGGCCTGGCCAGGCGCGAGCAGGACCGACCCGGATACGTTGTAGCTCAACCCGATGCTGTAGCTCGACGACCAGAACGAAGGCTGGTTCGCGAATCCGAGTTCCTGGGCAGTGATGCTTCCGAACTGCTGCTCACCCGGCCCCTGCCACCGGATGGCACTACCCGAGGTCACCGAGGGCAGGAGGGCGCCGTATGCGCTCCTGACGTCCCAGTCGGCGGTCACCTCGTCGTTACGGGTGGCCTGGAAGCCCGGATTGTTTTGGCGGGCAATGGCGATCGCCTCTTCGAGTGAGAGGCTGATGTCGACGACTTCCTGGGCTGAAACCCCGGGAGATAGCATGAAGACGGTCAACGCCCCGATGAACCAGCGATGGACCCCTAGCAATGACGCGGGCAAGAGTTGCCTCCGAGCTTTGTGTTGTTGTGATCAATCCGGCGGTCAACGGCGACTGTCCGACCCTACGCCTCTCCGGGAACTCCGGTTTCACTCCTCCGAGACACGACTGTCGCAGATGGGCCGTAGCTACGCGCTACATGGGCTACGGCGCGGCTTGGTCAATCCTTCACGGATACACCAAGAGTAATCAGGTGTTACGCCCGGGGGGCGGGTTCGATGGGACGTTGGCACCCGGCCTTTGGGCCTTTATGGAAGCTCTCTCCGCACCGCAACGTAAGCGTTGGCCGCAATCTCCACGCGCAAAACCCGGTTTTGCTCGTCGACCCAGATGTCGTGCTTGAGCCCCTGCACGTCGAGCGTGAGACGCTGGGCGGACACTCGAGTTCCCGCCACCTGCACAGTCTCCACGTTCCCCCGGACAAGGCTTGCCCGTGCCTGGCTGCCTGCGCGCGGCACGATGACGGAGACTGAGGTTGGCTCCGGTCCGGCCCTTCGGCCGAGAAAGTAGTAGTGATGGGCGAAGAGCTCCTCGAGAACGACGGCCTGGGCCCCTCCCCGGTATTCTCGCTCCCGCTGCCCAGAGCTGGACGTGGTTACCGCCTCGAGGCGCTGTCCATTATCGCGGAGACGGGTGACCTCGTCGGTGGACACTCGCACCTGATACCCAGTGAGCTGCAGGCCACGCCCTCGAGCCTGGAGGAGGGTGGTCATGCTCTCGACATCCCCTCCTGTGAACTCGATAGTGGCTTGGGCGATTACGACTGCGGCCTCTCCCTGGCCACTCCGGCGGATCCTGAACTCCTCGATGGCGACCTGGCGGCCGCCTACGTCGATAACGAAGGCGCCTTCGTCGAGGGTGACGTTCTGTCCCTCAACCGACCGCGCTCCGACCAGCGGCAAGGCGGTCACCACGGCGAATGTCAGCAAGCGTTTCAGGATCTTGTACTCCCGTCCGCGAGTATGCGTCGGTGCGTTGCTTCATACCCCGTAAGAGCCCGGAACGGCTCTTGCCTGGCGTAAGGTGCAAGACACAGGCCGTATGGCATCCTCTCAAGAGCCCGCCGATTCAGGGAGCAGGGAGTCGAAATCTTCGTCAATCCGTGGATTTCTGAGCGAATTCGTCAGGATCTGGAGGTAGCGCTCATACACCCTCTTCCCTTTTTCGGCGCTGGCACGGCTTGCGTACCCCACGGAGCCCCGGAACTCGGGGAGGGGTGTGGCGATCTTGCCCTGGAGGTATCTTCTCAGGGACTCTTGCGGAGGATGAAAGTCCACGATCCGGTCAGTTCTGACGAGATCCGGGGCGAGGTGGAGCATCAAAGACGTCTCCAGTTCCCCTCCGCGCTCCTCTCGTGGGTTGCCCTCCAGGAGATCGGCCACGTCGAGGGTCATCAGATCGACGACCGTTGTGGAGGCCTGTGGAGTGAGCGCCGTGAGGAGCGCTTCCATGTGAGGCTCGTGACGCTGCGCAGTGATGACGACCAACCCGGTGACGCCGTGATCGTCCCAGCTTGCCAACAACTCGTTGACTGCCCGGTGGAAGGTCTTTCGGCGAAGACCGGCTGTGCCGGCATAGTCCCCGCCGTCCGGGTGGACGATCCCATAGGGAAAGGGTGGTGCCACGAGAATAGAGAGGATGCGCGAAAGGTCCTCGGCAACCCGCTGCGCGATCACGGTATTGGCGCCGAGAGGGAGGTGAGGACCGTGTTGGTCGAGCGCACCCACGGGCACGAGCAACCGTGGATCACGCCGCAAAATTTCCGCGATTTCTGCGGAAGCCATATGATGCAAGGTCAATGACCGAGTCTCCATCGACTCCACGTCCTCCTTCCAAGTTGTTGACGGCCCGACGCTGGGGACGCCTGGGCCTGTGGGCGGCCGTGTGCGCGCTCGCGTTTTGGGCCCGTTCACCCTCGTGGGCCTGGTTGATGGCCGCGTCGGCCGGGGCGCTCGGGACCCTGATCAGCCTGGGCTGGCGGCCGGGATTTCGCAGCCTTTCCGCCCTCATGTGCGTTGCCGGCATCATCGGCGGCGTCGCGGGCCACCGTGAGTCCCGTGAGATCAGCCGTGACTGGACCGCATATTGGCAGGACCGGCTGGCCCGGGCCGAGTCGGAGCTGATCGCTGGGCTCGACGACCTGCTCCAGACCGGCGAGGAGGCGGCCATTGAGCTCGCTCGCATGGTGGACCGTGGCACGGATACGAGGGATGGGTCGTCTCTGCAAGCGGCGATCGAGAACTCCGGCATGGCGGCGGCTGCCATTTACGACCCGGAGGGACGACTCCAATCGTGGGCAGGTAGCCATCGTGGGTTGGTTCCGGAGAGCGTCAAGCTAGGCCAGGCGCCCTACCTCTATCAGGGCCGTCCACTTTTTTCGTACCTCTACTTCACGGAGCCGATCGCCGGCGGAGGCACCGCCATGGTAGCCGCTGTGCTCAGTGTGAACCTCCCGGGCCAGCCGGAGCCTGAGGTGGCGAGCTTCGCCTCGAGGTTCGCACGCCGAACCGGTGAGAGCGTCAGGATCCTGCGGGCTGATCGACCCCGGGAACGCGGTGTGTTCGAGTATGTGTGGCAACAGCGTGTGCTACTCAACCTGGCCGTGGTCGAACCTACGCGATCGGACCGGCTGGCCTCCGTGCGAGCGTTCTGGGCGCAATTCGTGGGTGCTCTGTCGCTGTTCGCCTGGTTGATTCTGGCGGCGGGGACTGCGGGGCGCCGGCGCGACAAGATCGCGGGTTCGATTGCCCTGGTGGTGTTGGCGACGACACTACCGTTCGGACTGGTGCCCTTCCTTTCGGAGTTGTTCTCGACCGGCTACTTCCTGTTACCCGGTCTCGGCAACGTGACCTTGGGCCGGGTTGCCGCCGTGACGGCGGCATCGGCGCTGCTGCTCGCGAACCCGACGCCCAACCGGCGAGCGGTTGGGCCCCTCGCCACCGTGGGGCTGGTCCTCGTCGGCTTTCCGGCGGCGGTGGCTCTCATGCAGGGTGGACCGTCCGCGCAGTTCCTCGCCGGTACGATTCCCCTGTGGCTCTCCTACCAAGCGACGCTGGCGTTGATTCTCGCCCTCATCGCCGTGCTCGCGTTCCGGGTCGGCGTATCACCACGCGCGGAGTCTGCGCCTACCTTGGCGCTCGCCGTAACGCTCGGGCTGGTGGGGGCGCTGGCGGCGCTGGCTGCCGCACGGGTGTGGTTCTCGGTAACGCTGCCGTGGTGGGCCGTCGCCTTCTGGGCTCTGCCGGCGGCAACGGCGGCGCTGGCGCTGTCGCACTTGAGGGGGTGGAAACAGGCCTTGGGGGCGTGGGGGCTGGCGGGACTCCTCGGTTCATCCGCAGCGCTCGTCACGGCCTGGTCGGGCCGTGTGGAAGCCCGAATGGTGTCCGCAGAGGAGCAACTTAGACACCTGGAGACTCAGGAGGACCCGTACCTGAACTTCCTCCTATACCGCCTCGTGGATATCGTCGAAGCATTGGACGCCGCGGACGTCGAGCCGGTGGAGCTGCTCTATGAGAGTTGGGTGGACAGTGGCTTGGCGGATCACGGCGGTGGAGTCTGGCTCACGCTCTGGTCGAGTGGTGGAATCCCCGGCGATGAGCTGCGGATCGGCACGGTCGGACAACGACCCGCCGTGGCCGACGACTTCCTGCTTCGGGCGACCGACGGGGAGGGGCCGTTCGTGGAGCGTTTGAGGACAGGGGACGCGAACTATCTCGTTCAGGTACCGCTGAGGGACGGCCAGATTCTCACGGCCGTCGTTCCCCCCCCGAGGGACCTTAGGGGCCCCTCACCGTTCGGGCCCCTCTTCGGACGCTTGGGGTTCGCCGGGCGGGACCCGCTCACGCTCGTGCCCCTGCTCGAGGGAGATCTCCTTCCGGAGCCAGGCTTGAACTGGCGGCGGAGCGCCACGGGGTGGGAGGCCAGGCTGGCCCTGACCTATCCGGATGGCGTCTTCGACGCGCACTACGCGCTCGAACTCGCGTCGCGGCTTGTCTTGGTGGCTCGTGCCACCCTCCTGATCCTCCTCGACGTTCTGATCGTTCTGGCGCTCTGGGCACTGGGACAGTGGGCGCTTCTCGGGCGGCGCCCGTTCTTCCAAGATTGGCGGGCCCCGTGGGCATCATTCCGCGCTCGGGTGACCCTCTCTCTCATCGGATTCTTCCTCCTCTCGACCGCCATCCTCGGCACCCTGGCGGTTCGCACGCTTTCTAGGGCGACGGAGCGGACTGCGGCGGCGCTCGCGGAGCGTGTTGTTGCCGACGCCGCCAGCTTCTACTACGACGCCGATCGCAGCATGAGCTTCTTGGCTGATCGGGTCGGGGCCGACCTGCTGGAGTATCGTGCGGGTGAGCTTCGTGGTGGGTCGGTGGACGAACTCGTGGAGCTCGGACTTCACGAAGGGTGGATTCCGCTGGAGATCCACCGGCGGCTCGAGAGCCGCGAGGTCTTGGTGGCCACGCAACTCCACTCGATTGGTCGCTGGGAGTATCTCATGGCCTACAGGCGGCTGCCCGACGGCGATGTAGTGGCGACCCCGGTGCCCCTTCAGGCGGGTGCGACCGCCCTGCGCGAGGGGGAGGTCGGCGAGATCGTGGGCTTCGTAGTGGTGTTGGGCGGCATCGTCTCGTTGGCGTTGGCCTTCTTGGTGGGGCGCACGCTCGCCCGCCCGATCCAGACCCTCCAGATCGCGTCTGAAGCGGTGGGCAGCGGGAACCTCACCGTTCAGTTGCCGTCGGACAGGCCCGACGAGTTCGGAGCGGTGTTCAACGCGTTCAACCGCATGGTCCTGCGATTGCGCAGAACTCGCAGGGCGTTGGAGCGGACCACGCGCCGCACGCAAGCCATAATGGAAGAGGCGGCCACGGGCATTGTCGCGCTCGACGCCGACCGTCACGTCACATTGATCAACCCGATGGCCCAGGCGCTGCTCGGCGGAGGGGTCGAGGTCGGCGAGCCACTGCCCGCTTCGGGCGAGTCCTTGAAAGAGCTCACCCTTTGGGTGCGTCGCTGCTTCGAGCAGGAGTCGCGAGAGGGCACGACCGAGGTCCAGTTCGGCGATCGCCGAATTCGCGTTCGTTCCAGGCCTGTTTCCCAAGAAGGGCCCGCTGGAGCCGTACTCAGCCTCGAGGATATCACCGACGAGCTGAGGACGGAGAGGATCCTCGCCTGGGGTGAGATGGCCCGCCAAGTTGCGCACGAGGTGAAGAATCCACTCACACCCATCAAGCTCAGCGTACAGCATATCCGGCGGGCCTGGCGCGACAGGCAGGAGGACTTCGAGCCCATCCTCAACCGGAACGTCGAAGCAATCCTCAAAGAGATCGACCACCTCTCGTCCATCGCGAGCGCGTTCTCCAGATTCGGGGCACCGCAGGAAGCCGGCAGCGTACCGCTCGAACCCGTCAACGTGCAGGAAGTGGCGGAAGAGGTCCTTGCGCTCTACCAGAGCGGCGAGGATCAGGATGCCGTGCGCTTCAGGTGTACAATAGGGGCAGACACTCCGATGGTGCAGGCGCGCGCATCCGAGCTGAAAGAGGTCTTGATCAATCTTCTCGAGAACGCCAGGGTCGCGATCGAGGACGGTGGCGGCGTGGTCGTGGAATCGGATTGGGGCGCCTCCGAAGTCGAAATACGGGTGAAGGATGATGGTGCCGGGATACCCGAGGACGTTCTCGCACGAATTTTCGAGCCACATTTCTCAACCCGTTCCACGGGGACCGGACTCGGCCTCGCCATCGTTGAGCGTTTGGTGGAATCCTGGGGTGGGTCGGTGGCGGCGGAGAGCGCCCGCGGCGAGGGCACGGTTGTGCGGGTTCGGGCGTTGCGTTGGCAGGAGGAAGAAGCGCTGACGGCCGACCCCGAATCCACTGGCGCGGACCTTGCCAGTGATTAAGTTTCATCAGCTCTTCGGTGTTTCTCTCAAGCAAGGAGAACCATGCGGGATTCCGTCGCACCCCCCCCTCGGGCCTCGAGCCGAATCCCGCATGTCTTCCTCCATTGCTTCGCGTTACCCAGGTGATCAACCCCAGGACTTTTCCGAGTGGCTGCTGCTCCGAGTAGACCGGCTCGCCACCGGGTGGCTTTCTGCCGTGTTGGACCGCGACCACCACGCAGCGCCTGAACAAACACCCCTCCTCGACGATTTCCTGAGGCTCCTCGTGTCGATGCTTCCGGCGGCGATGGGCCCCCATCGGCGGCAGTTGGACCCCGTGTGGCAGCGTGCGGCCGAGCTATACGGCTCGTTCGGTGTCGCAAGGGGATTGGCATCCGGCGAGGTTGTCGAGGAGTTCCAGCTCTTGCGAGAGGGCCTGATTCGTATGCTCTTCAAGGAGCCACCACCCTCGAGCGGCACGTCCTTGTTCGGGAGCGACGTGCTTCGTCTCAACCGATTCCTCGACACGGGCGTGATGCAGGCCAGCGTCGGTCATATGGATCGTCTGTTCTTCGACCTCTTTCAGGAGGGGGGGCGCGCCAGCCAGATCACCCCCGAGGTCGTCACCGAAATCCGCCATCAGCTCGCAGGTATCGAGGAGGAGCTGAGAGGCGTGGTGGGAGCCTGAGTACGACGGAATCGATGGGTCGAGTCACGGGGGACATGCCTGCGGAGGAATTTCGTGCGCATGCAGAGGATGTCGTCGAGTGGATCGCCACCTACCTGGACGAGGTGGGCCAGCTTCCCGTCATGGCGCGGGTCGAACCCGGTGATGTGCGGGCATCTCTCACGCCCGAGCCCCCGGAAGAGGGCGAGGGGTTCGAGACGTTGTTGAAGGATTTCCGGGACGTGATCCTACCCGGCGTCACGCACTGGAATCATCCCTCCTTCTTCGCGTATTTCGCCGACACCGGTTCAGGGCCGGGCATTCTGGGCGAGATGCTGACCTCAGCGCTCAATGTGAATGCCATGGTCTGGCGAAGCTGTCCAGCCGCGACCGAGTTGGAAGAGCATACCCTCGACTGGCTGCGCCAGGCTCTGGGACTTCCCGAGGGATTTCACGGGACGATCAACGACACGGCCTCGTCCAGTTCCCTGTATGCTCTCGCGGCCGCCCGCGAGCAGGGCCTGCCTCAGGCACGGACGGACGGACTCGCAGGAAGTCCATCGGGTGTGATCTACGCATCCGTCGAGGCGCACTCGTCGATCGAGAAGGCCGTCGTCACGCTCGGGTTCGGCACCAACGGGGTCCACAAGGTCGAGGTCGACGAGCTTTTCAGGATGGTCCCCGGTGCTCTGCAAACGGCCATCGAGGACGACCTGGAGGCGGGCCGAAAGCCACTTGCGGTCGTGGCTACGCTCGGCACGACATCGAGTGGGAGTGTGGATCCGATCGCCGAGATCGCGGAGATCGCCGAAGCGTTCGAGCTGTGGCTGCACGTCGACGCGGCGTACGGCGGCCCCGCCGCGATCCTGCCGGAGTTACGGGAGCACTTTCTGGGGTGGGAGCGTGCGGATTCCATCGTGGTGAATCCGCATAAATGGATGTTCACTCCGATGGACTGCTCCATCCTCTACTGTCGGCGGCCTGAGATGCTGCGACAGGCTTTCAGCCTGGTCCCCGAGTACCTCCACACCGATGACGGTGAGGGCGCCACCAACTTGATGGACTACGGGATCTCGCTGGGCCGCAGGTTCCGGGCGCTCAAGCTCTGGTTCGTGATCCGCTACTTCGGCGTGCTGGGCTTGGCTGAGCGCATCCGTGAGCACATCCGCCTCGGGCGCCTGGTGGGGAGCTGGGTCGAAGAACACACGGATTGGGAGTTGATGGCTCCGGTGACCTTCAGTACGCCGGTGTTCCGGTACGCGCCGTCCGCCCGTTCCCCGGAGGAGCAGGATGAACTCAACCAGAACATCCTCGACCGGGCGAATGCCAGCGGGGAAGCGTTCTTCTCGAGCACACGCTTGAACGGTAGACTCACGCTCCGGCTGTCGGTGGGAAACCTGCGTACGACCGAAGACCACGTCCGCCGTGGCTGGGAACTGCTGACGCGATCGGCGGAGGCGGCCTCCCGCGTCTAGGGTGGTGGGACCGCCACCCTAAGGGCGACTCGCGACTCTGGCGAGGCCCAACCCTCAGGCCTCCCGAACCTCCCGCGCCAGATCACTCATCGACACTTTGGCGTCACCGAAGAACATCATGGTGCCGTCCAGATAGAAGAGGGGGTTGTCGATGCCGGCGAAGCCCGGGGACAGGCTCCTCTTCATGACGATGCAGTTCTTCGCGCGATCCACATCTAGGATTGGCATGCCCGCGATCACGCTTTGGGGATTGCGGGACTCGGGGTTCACCACGTCGTTCGCGCCCACGACGAGGACTACGTCCGTGCGCTGGAAGTCGTCGTTGATCTCATCCAGATCGAAGAGTTTGTCGTAGGGCACATCCGCTTCTGCGAGCAGCACGTTCATGTGCCCCGGCATGCGGCCGGCAACCGGATGAATGGCGTACTTCACGTCCACGCCGCGCTCCTCGAGTTGCTCCATCACCTTGCGGAGTTCGTGCTGCGCCTGGGCGACCGCGAGTCCGTAACCCGGCACCACCACCACCGACTGCGCATACGCCAGCACCATGGCGGCCTGCTCAGCATCTATGCTCCGGACCGGCTTTTCTCCCGACGCCACCTGTGCTGTAGTGCTTTCGCCTCCGAATGTGCCGAACGCCACGTTGGCCAGTGAGCGGTTCATGGCCTTGCACATGGCGATGGTCAGGATGAGCCCGGCCGCGCCCACCAAAGCGCCGCTGATGATCAACACCATGTTCCCCACGACGAAGCCGGCGGCTGCGGCCGCGAGTCCCGAGTAGGAGTTCAGCAGCGAGATCACGACCGGCATATCGGCCCCGCCGATCGGGATCACCAGCAGGACGCCCAAGAGCAGCGAGATGCCGATGAAGACCGTGAATACCGTGAGCGGAGTGAGTCCACCCAAGGCGAACGCGCCGCTCAGGCCCGCACCCAGTGCCAGCGCAGCCAGGAAGAGCAGGGCGTTGAAAGTTTTCTGGAGCGGGAACGTGATCGGATTGCCGCCGATGAGGCCCTGAAGCTTTCCGAAGGCCACGAAGCTTCCCGTGAAGGTTACGGCGCCGATCAGGCTGCCCAGCCCGATGGAGAGGCTCGTGCCGGTGGCCATCGGTGCCCCCATTTGCTGGATACGCACGAACTCCGCCGCGGCCACGAGGGCGGAGGCGCCGCCGCCGAACGCGTTGAAGATACCCACCATCTGGGGCATATCCGTCATCTTCACCATGCGCGCGGCCAGGCCTCCGATCAGGGAGCCTACGGCCATGCCGATCAGAATGCCGGTCCACGAGAGCACATCGTTCTCGACCAGCGTCGCCACGATGGCGATGAGCATCGCCAAGGCGGCGAGGGCATTGCCCTGGCGGGCGGTAGCGGGTGACTGCAGCCTCTTCAGCCCCACCACGAACAGAGTGGCGGACACGAGGTACGTGAGGTCGAAAAGGAAGGAGAGATCCATGCTACTTCTTCTTGAACATCTGGAGCATGCGATCGGTGACCATGAAGCCACCGACCACGTTGATCATCGCCATGGTGATCGCTACCACCCCCAGGATCTGCACCATCGGGGTGTTCGCCTGTGCCGAGATCACGAGGGCGCCGATGACCGCAATACCGGAAATGGCGTTCGCCCCCGACATGAGGGGAGTGTGGAGTGTGGGAGGCACCTTGGAGATCACCTCACTCCCCGCTAGAGCGGCCAGTACGAAGACGTACAGGCCGACGACCATCTCACCCATGGGATCTCCTCTCGGAGTTCATTGAGACAAGTTTCATTTGCGCACCTCGCCTGCGTGGCTCACGCAGGTCGCCTCGATCACCTCGTTCTCGAAGTCGAGCGTGAGCTCGCCCTCGTCGAGCATCTCTTTCAGGAACGTCACCACATTCTTGGAGAACATCTGGCTCGCGTGGACCGGAATGTCGCCGGGTAGGTTCACGGGCCCGATCACTTTGACCCCGTTGTGCACCACTGTCGTGGCCATTTTGGTTACCGCGCAGTTCCCGCCAGACTCTGACGCCAGGTCCACGATGACCGAACCGGGCCGCATCGAATCCACCATCTCTTCGGTGATCAGAAGTGGCGCCGGACGCCCGGGGATCTGCGCAGTGGTAATGACCAGGTCCGCGTCCTTGATGTGGTCCGCAATCAACTCGAGTTCCCTTTGGTGTTGCTCTTCCGAGAGCTCTTTCGCGTAGCCGCCCTCGCCCTCGGCCGTGACCTCATCCTCGGTTTCCAGGAACTTGGCCCCCAAGCTCTCGACCTGCTCCTTGACCGCGGCGCGCACATCGAAAGCCTCCACCTTGGCGCCCAGCCGCTTGGCCGTGGCGATGGCTTGGAGCCCCGCCACACCGGCGCCCAACACGAGTGCCTTGCCCGGCCGGATCGTTCCTGCCGCCGTCATGAACATCGGCAAGAATTTGCTCAACTCATCCGCACCCATGAGCACGGCCTTATAACCGGCGACGGTAGCCTGCGACGACAACACGTCCATGCTCTGCGCCCGCGAAATACGTGGGATCAGCTCGAGCGCGAAGGCCGTGATATTCGCGTCAGCCAGCGACTTGACGAGGTCGGCGTTGGTCAGCGGAGAAAGCAAGCTGACGAGCCGGCAACCGCTCGGGAGCTCGGCGACCTCTTCGGCGGTAGGTGGCTGCACCTTGAGCACGATGGCCGCGCCCTGAAGTGCCGACGCGGCGTCAGGGACTACGGTGGCGCCTGCCTCACGGTACTCCTCGTCGGGATAATGCGACCGGGTGCCGGCTCCGGCCACGACCGTGACCTCGAGTCCGGCTTTGGCCATTTCCGGTACGGTCGAGGGCACGAGGACCACTCGGCTCTCATCCGGGCTCCTCTCACCGAGAACGGCGACCTTCATGGGCCCACTCCGAACGTCAAGATGGTTCTCCTCTGCGATTCGCTACGTCGGTCACCGCCCCGGTCGGGACCACATCCAGCCACCCCGGCGGTGTGCCGCGGCCCATCCTATCGAGGCCTTGGCAGAACCGCAATGTAACATCTTGCGCACGCATGAAACGGGCGGCACCGTGTGGGTCCGAAACGGACTCTTCAACAGACGACGGTAAGACCATGACACGACCCGCCTCAGCCTCTACCACGCCACCTCTCGATCGCCGCGCGTTCATGTCCTACATGTCGGGCCTGGGCTTGGGCGGTACACTTTTTCCGGGCGTGCTTTGGGCCCAGGCTCAGGAGCGTCAGGCGATTACGTCCGAGCTCCTCGTGGACGCAGCCGCGGTAGCCGGGCTCGAGTTCACCCAAGAAGAGCGTGAAGGCATGCTCAGGGGCCTCAACCAGAACCTCGGGGCGTTTCGTGCCATTCGTGAGCAAGGGATTCCAAACGAGATTCCACCGGCGCTTCAATTCGATCCCGTGCTCCCCGGCGCCCAGCTTCCCACGCAGCAGAAGCCTTTTCGCATGTCCAGACGACCGGAGGTGGAGCGGCCGGCGAATCTGGAGGAGGTGGCCTTTTGGCCGGTGAGTGTGCTCTCGGAGCTCGTGCGTACTCGGCAGGTGACCTCGACCGAGCTCACCACGATGTACCTGGATCGGTTGAAGCGTCATGGGCCTACTCTGGAATCCGTGATCACAGTCACGGAGAAACTGGCGCTCCGCCAGGCCGCGCGCGCGGACCGCGAGATCGCGACCGGCACCTACAGGGGTCCGCTGCACGGGATCCCCTGGGGAGGAAAGGATCTGCTGGCCGTGAAGGGCTACCGTACCACGTGGGGCGCCAAGCCGTACGAAGATCAAGTGATCGACGAGGACGCCACGGTCGTGCGCCGCCTGGAGGAGGCCGGCGCCGTGCTCATCGCCAAGCTCACCTTGGGCGCGCTGGCCCAGGGCGACTGGTGGTATGGCGGCAGGACCCGGAACCCGTGGAATCTGGAGCAGGGCTCCAGCGGCTCGTCCGCCGGTTCCGCGTCATCGACGGTGGCCGGGCTGGTCGGCTTCTCGATTGGCACCGAAACGCTCGGGTCGATCGTATCGCCGGCGACACGCTGTGGTGCCACGGGCCTGAGGCCCACGTTCGGTCGGGTGAGCCGGTATGGGGCCATGGCCCTGTCCTGGAGCATGGACAAGATCGGGCCGATTTGCCGGGCGGTGGAGGACTGTGCGCTCGTGTTCGACGCCATTCACGGTGCGGACGGCAAAGACCCCACGGCCCGCACGTTGCCGTTCAACTGGGACGCCGAGGCGCCGCTGTCGGACCTGCACATCGGCTACCTCAAGAGTGCCTTCGAGTCGGAGCGAGCGACCGATGCAGACAAGGCGGCACTCGAGGTGATCCGGAGCCTGGGGATCGATCCGATTCCGGTCGAGCTGCCGGACGAATTCCCGCTCGGGGCGATGCGGATCATTCTGAGCGCAGAGGCTGCGGCGGCCTTCGATGAACTCACCCTGAGCGGGCGTGACGACATGCTGACCCGACAGGGCAGGGGGACCTGGCCGCACACGTTCCGCACGGCGCGCATGACCCCCGCGGTGGAGTACATCCAAGCCAATCGGCTACGCACCATGGTCATGGGGGCTACCGAGGCTGCGCTCGACGGCATCGACGTGTTCATCACGCCATCCTTCGCACAAAGCGTGCTCCTGCTGACCAACCTCACCGGGCATCCCACCGTGGTCTTGCCGTCCGGGTTCACGGAGGAGGGCACTCCCGTGAGTATCTCGTTCGTGGGCAAGCTTTGGGGCGACGCCGAGATGCTGCGGGTGGCGCGGGCGTTCCAAGAGGCTACGGATCACCACCTGAAGAGGCCGCCGCTCTTCAGCTAGAGGGCCGCTACGCCCGTTGACCCCTGCCGTTGGACACATGATCTCTTTGTAGAGGTGAGGAGTAGAACACCGCCGGAGGAAGGCTCATGGAATGGGACGAGGACATCCGGAAGCTCCGTGAGATCGAAGATTGGGCCCGGTCAGCGGGACAGCCTCCTGCATCCGATCACATGGACACCTTGCTTCGCCGACTTGAGGATGCAGCCCGGTCCGCTCGCTTGGAACTCGAGCACATCATGGCCACACAGCAGGGTTCGGATTCGTGGTTGGGCACCTAGACCCGGGAGCCGGAGGAAGGGGAAGGGGGAGGGTCCCCCATCCAACCATGGTAGTGCCCGGACTCCGGTCGAGATTCCGGGTCCATGTTGGCCCAGATCACGTCCGCCGCAATCCAAGGCGTCGATAGCTTTTTCGTCCGAGTGGAGGTCAGCCTCGCGCCCGGCCTGCCCTCGTTCGCGGTGGTCGGTCTACCCCAAGGCGCTGTGCGAGAAGGCCGCGAGCGTGTCACGGCGGCACTCCGCCATTCAGGCCATCACGTTCCCCCGAAGCGCATCACGGTCAACCTGGCCCCCGCTGACATACGCAAGGAGGGCAGCGCGTTCGACCTGCCTATTGCCCTCGGGCTATTGGTAGGGTGCGGCGTCATCGACGCTCGGGCGCTCGAAGGCTACGCCGCGGTCGGCGAGCTGGGCCTGGACGGGTGCCTGCGGCCGGTGAGGGGGGCGTTACCTATCGCACTGGGTTGCCGCGAGGCCGGCATGACGGGGCTGATCCTCCCTAAAGAGAATGCACGGGAAGCGGCGGTTCTCGATGGCATCGAGGTGATCGGCGCGCAGACCCTGAGCGAGCTCATCGCGCACCTGACAGGGGTGTCGCGCCTGGCCTCGACCCGAGTGAACGCCGAGGAGTTGTTGGCGGAAGCTCAGCCCACCGGGCAGGACCTGAGCGACGTGAAGGGCCAGGAGCACGTGAAGCGGGCCATGGAAGTCGCGGCGGCGGGTGCTCACAATCTGTTGCTCATCGGACCACCGGGATCGGGCAAGACCATGCTTGCTCGTCGCCTTCCCGGCATTCTGCCCCCGCTCACCCTGTCGGAGTCGGTCGAGGTAACCAAGATCCACTCGGTGGCGGGCAGGCTCCCGCCCGGTGCCTCACTGGTGGCGCGTCGGCCGTTCCGCGCGCCCCATCACACGATCAGTGACGCCGGCCTGGTGGGTGGCGGATCTTCGCCGCGGCCCGGCGAGGTCAGCCTCGCGCATCATGGGGTGCTGTTCCTGGACGAGCTGCCCGAGTACCGCCGTAACGTGCTGGAGGTGCTCAGGCAGCCGCTCGAGGACGGCTCAGTGTGTATCGCGCGGGCTCGGGCTACCGCACGGTATCCCGCCCGATTCATGCTGGTCGCGGCAATGAACCCGTGTCCCTGCGGCCACTGGGGTGAGGCCGAGGACCGCTGCGTGTGCGACCCGGCCCTGGTGGCTCGCTACCGGGCACGGGTGTCGGGCCCGCTGCTGGACCGGATCGATCTGCACGTAGAAGTGCCCGCGGTTCCGTTCGGGTCGCTCAGCGACGATCGTCCCGGCTCCGGATCGGCCGAGGTACGAGCCCGCGTCGTCGCGGCGCGAAGCCTCCAAGCGGAGCGCCTGGCAAACTCACCGGGCGTGTACGCCAACGGTCAGATGGAGCCGGCAGAGCTCCGGCGCTTCTGCCGGCCGAGTCCAGAAGTGGTCCGTCTCCTTCAGGGGGCTTTGGACCGCCTAGGCCTCTCCGCGAGGGCGTACCACCGCATCCTCAAGGTGGCGCGTACGATCGCGGACCTCGCAGGCGCGGACGACATCGCGCCAGAGCACGCGGCAGAGGCCGTTCAGTACCGGCTGTTGGACCGGAGGCGGGTGATCTAAGGGTGCCTTAGGCCAGCTTCTTCGCCCAACCCTTTTCCCGCGGCTCCTCGGGTCGGTATCTTGCTGGAATCCCCCTACACGAGACGCGTACTCGGTAGCCGATGATTTTCGCACTTCTCCAGGCCGCGGCCGACTCCGCGCAGGCCCAGCCTCCAACCACCGTGGTCAGCGCCTTCCAAACCTTGCTCGACACCAACTTCGGTATCTCGAGCGAGACGCTCTTCAAGGTGCTCATGTCCCTGGCGACGCTGGTCGCCATGTCCGTGATCAGGCGTCTGCTGACTCGGCTGTTGGAGGGACGCTTTAAGGATCCTCGAGCGCGTTATCAGTTCACCAAGAGCCTCGCCCTGGCGAGTTCGATCGTCACGCTGATCGCCATCGGCACGATCTGGCTGGGTGCTCTCAAGCACATGGGAGCCTTCCTAGGCCTTGTGGCGGCCGGGGTGGCCTTCGCGTTGAAGGACCTCATTGCCGACATCGCGGGCTGGGCGTTCATCATGTGGAAGCGCCCGTTCGAGGTGGGCGACCGAATTGAGATCGCTGGGTTCGCCGGAGATGTGGTGGACATCAGGATCTTCGAGTTCACCCTGCTCGAGATCGGCAACTGGGTGGACGCAGACCAGAGCACGGGTAGGGTGGTGCACATTCCCAACCAGAAGCTGCTCAGCGACCCCATCGCCAACTACACGGCCGAGTTCCCATACGTGTGGAACGAGATTCCAGTATTGGTAACCTTCGAGAGCGATTGGAAGAAGGCGAAGGCGATCCTGGCCCAGGTCGTGGAAAAGGAGACGGGGGAGCTCAGCCGCCGGGCCGAGGACATCATCCCGCGGGCCACCCGTCGGCTGCTCATCTCCTATCGCACATTGAGCGCCACGGTCTACACCAACGTGCGGGACAGCGGCGTGCTCCTGACTGTACGACACCTGGCGGAACCCCGGGCGCGGCGGGGAGTTCAGGAGGCCATCTGGGAAGGCATTCTGGATGCCTTCGCCGAGGAGCCCGACATCGAACTCGCGTACCCGACCCGGCGTATGTACTCGGCCGAGTATCGCGATGCGCCTTTGATGGCGCCGCGTCCTCAGCTTCTCGAGCGCGAGCGACCCTCCGGCGACACGGTGGGCGAGGACACACGATCAGGCTGATTGCGTACCCTCCCATCCACCACTAGATTGACCTCGACAGACTGAAAAATGCGGGCTGGGCATCTCGGAAGCCGGTGAGACTCCGGCACGGCCCCGCCACTGTGTTAGGCCCGGCGTAACAGAGCCGGAACGCTCCCTCGAAGACCACTGGGATCTCGGTCCTGGGAAGGTGAGGCGGGCGGCCTTGAGTCAGGAGACCTGCACGCCCGCACGCACCATGCACTCTTCGAGGGGAAGACGTGCGGGCTCTTCATTTCATATCGTATTGGTCGCTAGGCCGGCGGGCCGCATTGGCGTGCGTGCTCACGTTGCTGGCGCTCGACGCTTTCCACCCGCGTGGAGCCTGGGCTCAATGGCCCGGCCAGATCCATGGGTCCGTGACGGACGCCGTGACCGGGGCGCCCGTATCGCAGGTAGCCGTCCAACTCCCTGATCTGTCGCGCACCGCGACCTCGGACCCCGCGGGCACCTTCCGGTTTCGCGGTGTGGACCCGGGCGTGCACCGCTTGGTCGTCGCTCGCCTCGGGTACGCCCCGGCCGAAATCCTCGTCTCGGTGGACAACGGCGCCATTGCCCGGGTCCGCCTGGTGATGACTCCGGCACCCGTCGGGATCGAAGGCCTCGGCGTACGGCTGGATCGTGCGGTGGTTCCCGGAGCGTATTCCATCAGCCCGCGTGAGATTCGCGCCGCTGGGGCGAGCACCTTGGGTGATCTGCTTCGTGGCCGGCCGGGCGTCACGGTGAGCGAGCGGGGGGTGGGCGGTGCGCAAACCGTCAGCATTCGGGGTGTCGCGCCGGACGGCGTGCTGGTCCTGGTCGACGGCGTTCCCCTCAACGATCCGGTAACGGGTGAAGCCGACGTATCACGGCTTGCGGCCTCTTCAACCGAACAGATCACGGTACTTCCCGGCGCCCGTACGGCGCGCTTCGGCCCGAGAGCACAGGGCGGCGTTGTGCTGGTCCGGACACGAGAGGCTGGCTCTCGGCCGAGTCTACGAGCCGAGGGTGGG
This sequence comes from Gemmatimonadota bacterium, assembly GCA_022561145.1. GTDB lineage: Bacteria > Gemmatimonadota > Gemmatimonadetes > Longimicrobiales > Gaopeijiaceae > JACZXQ01. Next base: position 1,332 of record JADFRS010000014.1, on the reverse strand, counting down.
TCGCTCGGCAGTTGGAGAGGGTCCGCAGGGTGGGGAGCATCGGTGGGCGGATTCCGAATCGGAGCCGGTGGAGAGGCGTCTGGGTCGGATGGTGGCTTCACTTTCACGCAGCCCGCCGAGGTGGGAGGCGGTGAGACCCGCCGAAGCAACGCTGATGTCGAGCGTTGGACAGGATGGGTGACCGCCAACGGTTCTATGGCCGAAGGACTCCTCCGGATGAGGCTGGGATCGGAGCGAATCGAGCGAGGACTGCCGGGGAAGAGCTTCGCGCCCTCCCCATCGGCCCGACAGACCGCGACGCGCTCGCAGGGGTCGATCGCATGGCGTCGAGTCGAGCCGGGATTGGACCTGGGGGCGACCCTGTTTGGCACCCTGGGTGAGGCCCGTTTCGAGGATCCAGACCCTGCGCTCGGACTCCCCTTCGATACTCGAACACGGCTGTCGAGTGGGGGCCTCAAGGCCGACATGACGCGCCGCTGGCCGGGGGCATGGCGTCCGGAGGTGGGAGGCGGCCTGGACGGCGAATACCAGCGCGTGAACTCCGGGGCGCTGAGCGAGCGGGCGCCCCGCGAGCGCGCCGAGACCAGCGCGTATCTCCATGGCGCCGTAACACTGCCGTTTGGAAGTGCCGCGCCGACCGTCTCCCTGGCTGTTCGAGCACATAGGGACGGACTCAGCGGCGCCTGGAGAGCAACGCATGAGGTTGGCGTGACATGGACCCGTGGTCCGGTCTCTCTTCAGTTCACGCAACGCAGCGCCTTCAGCCCGCCGAGCCTAGGTGACCAATACTTCCGTGAGGGTGTCGCCGTGGTGCCGAACCCCGACCTCGGACCCGAGCGAGTGCCCTCGGAGTGGGAGGCCGGTGTCGCCTTCGCGGGTGGCCGAGCCGTCGGGCTGTCCGGAGGGCTGAGCGCATTCCGGGGCGACATCGCCGGAATGATCGTGTGGCAGCCCGACTTCCGCTTCGTATGGAGCCCACGCAACATCGACGTGCGGCGCGACGGCCTCGAGGCATGGTTCGGCGCGGACGCGAGACTGCGGGGCGGTGGAGCCCTCAAACTGAAAGCCGAATATTCGCTCGTCCGAGTCACCTATGACCGAGACGACCCCGAGCCAGTGCAGATACTCTACCGCCCCCGCCACACGGCTGCGGTGCGAGCCGACCTGGAAGTGGGCGCCTGGAGCGGGGGTGGCAGCGCGCACTACCTCGGCGCACGCTTCCCGGTGCCTTCGCCCGTCAACGAACTGCCCGGGTTCTGGAGTATCGACCTTGCTGTCCACCGCAGTTGGCGCTGGGCCGGCGGGCGGGTTCGGACAGGTCTCCGTGTGGAC
>JADFRS010000147.1 GCA_022561145.1 Gemmatimonadota bacterium | reverse complement strand
ATCCAGTACAACTCGACGACGCACCGAGTCGACTTCAACGTGCGCATGCGATACAACTTCTCCGAAGGCACCGACCTCTGGATCGTCTACAACGAGGGGATCAATACCGAGCGGTCCCTCGATCCGGGCCAGCCCACCCTGCCGCTCTCTTCGTCACGCGCCTTCATCGTTGAAGTACTCCTACACGTTCCAGACCGGATAGCGTCGGCTTCATGCGCCTCAGGGGGGGGCGCAGCTGAAGCGGAAGGAGTCGTCCAGGTCCTCAGGCAGGACGAGCGTCCGCAGTCCGCTTTCGCGCGCCGCTGCGCACATCGCGTCCCGAGCCGCTGCGTCCGCCACGTACAGTTGCAGATACTCCGCGTTGAGCACCGGCTTGCCCTGGACGACGAACGGATCGAGGAGGGTGCACTCGTCGAGCTCGTGGCAGCGCTCGTTCACGTGCAGGTCCACGTAGGCGAGGAGATCGGCGACCTGGCCCACGTCGTTCTTCATCGCGACCGCGAGCCCGCGGGTGTGGGCTTCGTTGTAAAGCGTGCGGTTGAACGCCAGTTGATCGGCGGCCGTCAGGGGGAATCCCGTCGGGTTCTCGAAACCGTCGACATTGTCCGCCTCGACCCCGTCACAGCCGCGTTGGACCGCTAGGTCCAGGCGGGCCTTCATGATGGTCATGACCTCCGGGGAACGCACGTCCAACCAGCGTTCGTCCGGAAAGCCGAAATAAACAGCGCCGAGAACGGACGAGGGAAACTGCCCCGCGTCGGGCCGGAAGTCCTCCCAGGAACCGGCCGAAAAGTAGCAGAGCAGGCGGCGTCCGGACGCCTTCAGGGCCGAGATGACCGAGGCTGGCGTCTCGAACAGGTCCAGCTCGTAGAGCGCGACGTCGTACGCGAGGTTCACGTCCCCCTGAAGCTGCCACTGCCAGGTCGTGGCCACGGGCGGGCGATACCAGGTACCGGACGTAACCGGTGGGATCTCCGGGTCGAGCTCCGTGTCGGAGCCGGGGTCGAACGGATCGTCATCGCCATCGTCATCACCGCCGCCACAGGCCGTGGAGCACACGAGAACGAGCAATGCGAGGGCGCACGACACGCCCCGGGGGTGAGTAATCACGATAGGATCTTCCGTCGAGTGCACGGGTGACGGCAACGTAGGGGGGCCGGACAAGACCGGTCAATGACGGGAAGGGTCCGCGTACCCGATCACGTTCAGCTCAGGCACCCGCCCGAAGTGCCGTTCATTGCGCGTCACCACCGGCATGCCGAAGGCCAGAGCCGTCGCGGCGATCCACAGGTCGTTGGCGTCGATCAGCAGGCCGTTCTCCTTCAGGTATCGATACAGGCGACCATAGCGCCAGGACACCTCGGGCGTGCACTGGAGCACCTCGAAGGGCGCCACTGACCTATCCCATCTGGCCCGCTCGCTCATGCGAGGTCCGGCGGCCAGCTCACCCGCAATGGTGAAGGTGATGTGGAGCTTCTGGTTCTCGTGGGACTGAAGGAAGAGTTGTGCGGGGCCGGGGCACTCGGCGATCAACTCCCGTTCGAGGTCGACCAGAAAACTGGTCTCCAGAATCAGGGCGTCGACCACTTATCCGCCGGGGCACTCCCCGTTGACTTCATGTCGTCGATCACGTCGAGTTCGTCGGAGTCGTACAAGGGGCCACGCTCCCGGACCAGAGCGAGAAGCTCCCCTCCAGTCACGGTTTGATCGTCCCACCGAGCCCTCATGACAACGTCACTGAAGGACTCGCTCGAATGCGCCCTGGCACGCCGGAGCTTGTCGTAGGCCTCTACTCGAAGAGATATGGTCTTGGTCGCCATGATACACAGAATGTGTGTGTACTGTGTATAGAGGTCAAGGCCACGGTGCGGGCAGGAAAAGTGGCGGTGATCACGGGTGGCAACAGCGGGATCGGCCTCGCGTCGGCTCGGCGTTACGTGAGCCGGGGAGCGAGGGTCGCGATTCTGGGCAGAGACCCGACGACCGTGGAAGCCGCCGTCGCGGAGTTGGGTGACGCGGCCGTCGGGGTCGTCGGCGACGTGCGGAACCTTCAGGACATCGACCGCCTTTACGATACGGTGAAGCGCGAATTCGGGTCGATCGACTTCTGGTTCGTAAACGCGGGTGTGGCCAAGATGCGGCCGCTCGAAGCGGTGGACGAGGAGCACTTCGACCATCTCTTCGCCGTGAATGTGAAAGGGGCCTATTTCACTGTGCAAAGGGGATTGCCACTCTTGAACGACGGGGGCACGATCGTGCTCAACACTTCGATCACGAACCAGCTCGGAATCCCGTCCCTGGGCGTGTACTCCGCGACCAAAGCAGCGACGGCGGAATGACTCAACTGTAGCCCTTTAAGGAGATAAATCATGCATCACGTACACGTAGACAGAGTGATCGACCAGCCGGCCGATGCCGTCTGGGCGAAGCTCGACGACTTCGGTGGCGTGTATCGATACCATCCGCTGGTTGTAACATCACCCCTCGCCAACGGCATCGGTTCCGGGCTCGGCGCCCAGAGGGTATGCCACTTCGACGACGGCAACTCGATCCGTGAGGAGATCACGGCCTACGAACCCGGCCGTGAACTCGAAATCGAGATTGTCGATCCGGGGAAGTTTCCGCTCAAGCGGGCTGTCGCCCGTCTCAGCGTCGAGCCACTGGGCGAGAACCGGAGTCGTGTGGACTTCGAGATGAACTTTCAGCCCAAGTTCGGTCCACTGGGATGGTTCCTGGGCAAGACCGTCATGGTCGGCCAGTTCAGGAAAATTCTCGGGAGCGTTCTCGAAGGCCTCGAAACGCACCTCCAGACCGGCGAGGTCGTGAGCCGGAAGCCACGGCCGACGGCCGCGGGTCAAGAACAGGAGCTCCCTCATGGATGACCATTTCCACCAGTTGGGACGACCGAAGGTACGCGTGACCGTCCGGTTGGATGACGAAGTCGTGGCTCTCTCGGAGCGAACGATTCTCCTGAAGGAGTTCGCACACGGCAGGATTCTGGATCCTGTCTACTACTTCCCCCAGGAAGACGTAGCCGTGGACAAGCTCAGGCCGACGGAGACCCAAACGAACTGCCCCATCAAGGGGGATGCGTCGTACTGGACGTACTCGGGCGAGGCGCGTGCTGAGGAGGATCTCGTCTGGGGGTACCCCGAGCCGATCGAGTACTCCAAGCACATCGCCGGCCGCATGGCGTTCGACGCGCGGAGGGTGAGCATCGAAGTGGAGCCACTGGACGCCTGACGCGGAGCACCTCGCACGTGATGGCCCCGTTCGACCGTCAGGGTCGGGCGGGGCCTCACAGAAGTGAGGCCGGCAAACCATAGAGATACCCTAGGTCGCCAGCAGCCCCACCCCCATCCTCTCCACCTCGTCCCCCCGATGCAGCTGGCTCTTCCACTCCTCCGGAATCGCCGCGGCCCCATAGAACGCACCCGCCATCTGCCCGCACACCGCCCCCGTGGTGTCCGTATCCTCTCCCAGGTTCACCGCCATGAGCACCGCTTCGCTGAAGCTGTCGGTCCGGGCGAAGCACCAGAGGGCCGCCTCCAGGCAGTCTACCACGTAGCCGCTTCCTCGGATGTGGTCTTCGGGCTTGTCGGCGTAGTCGCCTCGAGCGAGCGATTCGATTCGGCGTGACAGCGGAGCGCTGTCGGGCATGGCGTCGGGATCTACGTGCAGGAAGTCCTTGTCTGTCGCCTCGAATGCACGGAGCAGCAGCCAAGCGAAAAGACGGCAGGCGTCCACACACTCCTCCGCGCCGTGGGTGGTGCGGGAGCTCTCGCCGGCCATACGTACGGCCAGCTCGGCATCGCGGCGGAAGTAGATGGGCACGGGGGCCAGCCGCATCAGGCTCCCGTTGCTAGCGTAATTGGCATCCTTGGAGCCCGCGAAGGGTTTGGCGGAGGCTGCCTTGAAGCGGCGCAGGGAGGTCCGGGTGGTGAAGCCGATGCCGAAGCAACTTCCGGTGCTGCTCCAGTGCCCTTCTTCCATCCAGCGGAGGTAGCGGCGCATCTGGTCGGCGGCGTCGAATCCACCTGACTCGATCATGCTCTCGGCGAGGCAGAGCGCCAGCGAGGTGTCGTCGGTCCAGTAACCGGCGTGGAGACCGTGAGAGCCGCCCCCACGCATGCCCGTGACCGGCTCGAACGTGCCGCGGGGCTTGGACTCGACCGGCGCGCCGAGGGCGTCGCCGATGGCTAGGCCGAGAAGGCAGCCGGTGGCGCGGTCGGTAAAGTCGGGACTTGCCTCGGGTACCATGATGCTGGACCGCTATCCTCAGCTGATCGGCCTTCGCACCGGTCCGCGAATCCATCTTCCCGGCTTTTCGCCGGTGAGGCCGCCATTGAGGATCACCGGCACACCGTTGATCAGCAGATCGGTGATTCCCACCGAGAACTGGTGGGGATCGGCGTACGTCGCCCGGTCCGCGATCACGTCCGGGTCGAAAACCGCCACGTCGGCCCGCATCCCCTCTGCGATGAAGCCCATGTCCGCGCGTCCGAGCCACTGGGCCGGCATCGACGTCATCTTCTTCACGGCTTCCTCGAGCGTGATGACGCCGAGCTCGCGGACGTAGCGAGCGAGCACGCGCGCGAAAGCTCCATAGCTGCGCGGGTGGGGGTAGCCGATGCCGTAGCCCACCGCGTCCCCGTCGGTCTCGATCATGGCCAGCGGGTGCTGCAGGATGCGGATGACGTCGGCCTCGTCCATCGCGTGGTAGATCGCGCTGAACCCGCCCTGTAGCTGGAGCTCGATCGCCAGGTCGATCCCCGTCTCCAGGTCGTTGGGGAGACCGCGGTCGGCGGCGTAGTCCGCCAGCGTCTTTCCGTTGTAGCTCTCGTCCGAGCGCAAGACGCGGAACTGGATGCGAGAGATGTCACTCCCGGTCCGGTCCGTGGTGAAGATGAAGCGCATGTCCTCTTCCAGGCGCGCCCTCGTCTCGGGGTCTGCGACGCGCTCGGCGAACGCGTCCGAGCCACCCGCGAGCGCCCACTGCGGAAAGAGGATCGAAGATCCGGTGCTCGAGGCCGTGTACGGGTAGAGGTCGTGCGTGACCGTCAGCCCGGCCGCGTTGGCGGAGTCGATCATCGCCAGCGTCTTCTCGCTCCAGCCCCACTGTGCGGCTCCAGCCGCCTTGTGGTGGTTGATCTGCGCCGGGATGCCGGCTTCGTCCGCGATTCGGATCACTTCGGCCACCGACTCGATGAGCCCGCTCGCCTCGTTTCGCATGTGGCTCACGTAGATTCCTCCGTGGGCCGCCGCGACCTTGGCCAGCTCTATGATCTCCTCCGTTTCGGCGAAGTTCGCGGGCACGTAAAGAAGGCCGGTCGAAAGACCCAGCGCCCCATCGCGCATCGACTGATCGACGAGTGCCTTCATCTCCTCGAGCTCCTGGGGCGTGGGGGCGCGGTTGTCCATGCCCATGACTCGCTGGCGAGTCCAGGAGTGACCCGCGAAGAACCCTACGTTGGGCGCCATCACCAGGCTCGAGGCGAAGTCATCGAGAGGCCAAGGCTGTCTGCCGGAGTGCAGCGAAGCGATGATGGTGGTTATCCCCTGCCGCAGGAAGTTCTCGGCCAGCGGATATTCCGCGATCGTCTGCTGGATGTGCGCGTGGTTGTCGATGAAGCCCGGTGTGACCACCTGGCCGCTGGCGTCGATGACGGTCGTCGCCTCGGCGGGGTCGATCCCGTCGCGGGAGACCGCAACGATCCTGCCGTCCGAGACCGCGACATCGGCAGCAAAACCGGGCGCGCCGGTGCCGTCGATGACGGTGCCTCCGCGGATCAGGACGTCGTACCTCTGGGCGTGGACAGGGGCTGCGGCGGGGGCTGCCGCGAGCGCGGCCGCGATGGCGAGGAGCGCAGTCTGACGCATGATCTCCCTCCGTATAGGTATTACGTAGAACGGTCAAGGCGCTCCCGACGCGGAGGTGAGCATGCTAGTGCTCACCGGAGTGTCCGCGCAGCGGCCGGGCCCGTTGGTCATTGTACGCCCTACGCGCTGAATCAGCGAAGCGTACCGAGGCGACGAGGCGCTCGGAACGCCTCTTTGGGCTGCTTAGCTGCTGATCCAAACCGGTAGCGGACGCCATGTCCCCATGATGCCTATCCATTCCGCTAGCTGAGATTGTAGGCAAGATTGGTCCGCCCGTGTCGCGAATCAGCGCGATCACGTGGCGTGGGCTCTCGCCCGAGAGACCCACACGTACCGTCCGCACGTTCGGGAGGTGAGTGATGCAGGCCCTGGAGAATTTCCTGAGTCAGTTCGGTGCGTTCAACAACTTGGCCGCCGACCCGCGCTTTCAAGCCCTTATCGTCGTCGTTCTAAGCTTCGTGGTCGCCAAGATCGCCGACTGGGTCATCTCCAGGCTGATCACCCGCTGGGCACAAAAAACCACGACCGACCTCGACGATCGCATCGTCGAGATGCTGCATCGTCCGCTGTTTCTGTTCGTACTCCTCGGGGGCCTGTCGGTGGCCGTAGATCTGCTCTCACCGCAAGGTGTCATGCGAAGGGTCACGTTCGGTGCCCTCGGCACGATGGCCGTTTTCATCGGCTTCGGTCTCGCGATACGCGTGAGTGGACTGGCCCTAGAGGCCCTGAGTCAGCAGGCTGACCGCTTCCGGTTCATCGATGAACAGACACTGCCCCTGTTTCGCAACCTGTCCAACGTGCTGCTGTTGGGGGCGGGCGCCTACTTTCTGTTCCTGGTTTGGGACCTGGACGTTACTGGGTGGTTAGCCTCGGCCGGAATCATCGGGATCGCAGTCGGCTTCGGCGCCAAAGACACGGTCGCCAACTTCTTCGCGGGTGTATTCATCCTCGCCGACGCACCGTACAGGATTGGGGACTTCATCATTCTCGATAGTGGAGAACGGGGACGGGTCACCCACATCGGGCTTCGCAGCACTCGCCTCCTGACCCGTGACGACATCGAGGTGACGGTACCCAACGCGGTCATGGGCAACACCAAGATCATCAACGAGACGGGGGGACCTCACAAGAAGGAGCGCATACGCATCAAAATCACATGCGCCTATGGATCCGACATCGATCACGTGAAGAAGGTGCTTGTCGAAACCGCCGTTCATCTCGACGGCGTGTGCGCCGAGCCGGAACCACGCGTCCGTTTTCGCGCGTTCGGCCCCTCTGGACTCGAGTTGGAGCTCCTGGGTTGGATCGAGGAGCCCGTCCTCCGCGGCCGCATCACCGACGCGCTCAACACCGAGGTGTATCGCCGATTCAACGAGGAGAAAATCGAGATTCCCTACCTGAAGCAGGACGTGTACATAAAGGAGATGCCGCGGTAGACGTCCCGCATCCGGCGAAGCAAGATCCGGTAGGCCGCCAGCAAGACACCTCAGGAGTAGCCCATCCATGGCATCACGTCGTGCCATCCTCGACAGCTCACCTCCAACGTTTCGTAGTAGGTCTAGCGCGGAGCTGGGAGACGCTGGATGCGATTGGGTCTATCTTGTGAGCGATGCGTGCCATCGCACGCGTCGACATGACCCTTCAGCCGACAGAGGCCCCTCGTGACCAGACGCTCACTTCGGAATCTTGCCCTGACGATGGCAGTCCTGTTCGTCGGTACAGCGTGCACATCGGAGCCGGCTGGCGACGGGGCGGAGGGTGCCGCGACCGTCACGAGTGGCGCGTCTGTTGAGGGAGCGACCCTCGAGGCTGCGACAGCGCTCGGCGTGTCGAACGCGCGTATGCCGTTGCCCCATCTGGTGACGGCCGGCCAGCCAACCGAAGAGCAAATCGTCGGCCTCGTGGAGGCTGGCTTCGCTCACTTCATCTCACTGAGGGTAGCGGACGAGCGGGGAGCCGGATGGGAAGAGGCTCGTGCCGCCGACCAGTCGTTCGACTTCGAGCGCCTCCCGATTTCCGGTGGAGACGCGCTCACGCGCGAGAACGTGGAGGCGCTCGCGGCTCTGCTGGAGTCGGTGGGAGAAGAGCCGACGGTCCTCTACTGCGGGAGTAGCAACCGAGTCGGAGCCATGCTCGCCCTCAAGGCGTACTGGGTGGACGGGGCCGATCCAGAGGCTGCGTTCGAACTGGGACAACAGGCCGGCATGACTCGACTCGAAGGTCGGGTGAGAGAGCTTCTCGGGCTTGATTCCAGCGGCTAGCGCAGGCGGATAGGCAGTCCAGCCGACGTACGGGCTGGTAAGGAGATCCCGACTCCCGGATCTGAGACGACTACTCGAAAGATTGGGTTTTGATGAACGGACGAAGGGCAGCCATCACATTTTCACCCGGGTCGGCGTAGCCGAGATCCTGAATATTCAGCCGAAGGGGTCGAAGGCGAAGGCCTACCAGGTGAAGCAGGTCAGGCAGTTGATCCTCAAGTACAGGCTAGCGAGTCATGGCGAAGAGTAAGCACCGCTACGAGATTATCCTTTATTGGAGCGATGAGGACGAGGCGTACATTGCCGAGGTCCCTGAGCTCGCCGGCTGCGCTGCCGATGGGACTAGCTATCAGGAAGCGATCGCCAACGTCGAGGTCGTGATCGACCAGTGGATCGAGACGGCTCACGAACTCGATCGCCCCGTGCCGGAGCCCAAGGGCGGTCGACTGATCTTCGCCTGAACCGCCTTCGAGAACTGCGCGTCGTCCGCGCAAGGACGCAGCCACACGCTGAATCCAGCCACACACTGAATCCCGGCGACCAACTTCTTGAGCGCCGGCACGTATAGGAATTCCGGTTCCTCAGCAGAATCTGTGGGTGACTTTGGGTTCGGGGAGATTGCCAAGGGTATGATACAGGGCGATTTCGAGGGCTCGGAAGGTCCGAAAGCCGTACGCTTTTCTGGTAGTCAGTTTCAGCTTGTTGTTTAGGCCCTCCACAGCGGCTGCGGAGATCGTGCCGCGGGCGCGGAACCAGTTGAGCAAGAGCTCGCGGTGACGGCGTAACATCCGGGCGACGCGCTTCATGGGATCGAGCCTCGATCGCATCGTGCGCGTGCACCATCGATCGAGGAACTTGCCTGCCCACGCCGGGGAGACGTAGTCCCAGAAAAACTGGAAGTCTTCCTTCAGGAGGTACGCCCGCACGGCCTTGAGGTTGTACTTCAACAGGTCGGCGAGCTTGACCTCTTGGTTCTCGGTGAGGTTCTCCGGGCGCTTCAGCAAGCAGTAGCGCATACCTTTGAGGACGGGCACGTGGCCGTCGGCCTGGAGGCGCTTGGCCTCTTTGGCGCGAACCTCGTCGATCGCTTTGCTCATGTGAGCCATGATGTGGAAGCGGTCGAGCACATGGATGGCGCCGGACGCCTTCTTGGCGATGACCTTGAGGTACGGTTTCCACATGTCGCTGCTGACGAAGCGGAGACGGGCGCTACGCTCGCGGCCGAAGGCGCGGAAGAACTTGAGCAGCGTTTTCGCCTTGCGGTCCAGACCCACCCAGAGCAGGCGCCGGGCGCCCTGGTCGATCTGGTAGACGAGGGTGAGGAACTTGTAGCCCTTGTGCCACAACACTTCGTCGACCCCGATCGCCTGCACACCTTCGAGGTCGCGATGCTCCAGACCCCACGTCACAGCCATCTCGACCGCGCGAAACACCCGGTCCCACGAGGTCTGGAACGCGTCGGCCACCGCCGACCAGCTCATCCTCTTCGCCCAGCCGGCGAGGAACCACGCGTACGTCGTCGTCGCCTGATGCTTGCCGCTCCCCCACGGCACCTCCTCGACGACGATGCCGCAGTTCGGGCAGTCGACCCGGCGCATCGCGTACACGAAGTACACCGCGATCCCCCAGATCGGAACGAACTCGAAGCGACGCGCACTCAGTGTGTCGTAGCCCGGTCTCCGGCGGCCACATCCCGAGCACTTCGGACGTCCGTTGGCCCGAGGACGAACGTCCACGTCGAGGGTGAGCCGCCCGCACCGTTCGTAGAGCCGAACCGCTCCGTAGACGAACGATCTGTGCTTATGGATTCGGTTGAGGATAGTTTTGAGCTGCATCCTGACGTGGCGTGTTGACGGTGATGGGTTCCGTGAAAACACATCGTCGCCACTCGCCGCTCAGGATGCACCTCCCTCCCCGCCGGACTCTTCCTCCTCACCCCCTCGATCTCCTACCACGCCGTCAAATCAACCCACAGATTTTGCGGAAGAACCGAACTAAGTACCGTCTCAAACATAGTGATTCCTCCTTCTTGTTACCGCCCT
>JADFRS010000146.1 GCA_022561145.1 Gemmatimonadota bacterium | reverse complement strand
GATCGCGTCGGAATGCTCCGGAACGCGCTGGAGGGCGTGTTCAACCGAACCGACGGGTTGGATTTCCACGTCGTTGTGGTCGACAACGGATCCAAGAAGGCCAAGACCCTGGATTATCTCCGCCACATCGACGACTCCCGGGACAACGTGACAGTGACACGCATCGATGACGCCTTCAACTACTCAAAGCTATGTAATGAAGGGGTCGAGACGGGCCCGGACACGGAGATGGTCTTGTTCCTCAACAACGATGTCGAGATCCTGCACCGAAATTGGCTACTTCAACTCAGTGGCTGGCTTCGGGACCCGAAGATCGTCGGTGTGGGGCCGAAGCTCCTCTTCCCGGATCGGACCATTCAGCACGGAGGAGTGATCCTGGGATTTGGTGGGATAGCTGGCCACTACGCCGGATATCTACCTGATGAGCCCCAGACCTCGAATCTCCACGATCAAGCCAGGGAAGTAGGATGCCTCACCGCAGCCTGTCTGTTGGTTCGAACCTCCGACTATCACAAGGTCGGAGGAATGAACGAACATCTCGCCCTCGACTTCCAGGATGTCGACTTCTGTCTGCGTCTCCGCACCGAGCTGGGCGGGTGGTTGATGTACGACCCCACCTTTCCACTCATCCACCGACAGTCGGCTAGCCGGGGCGGTTACGCCACCAGTGGTTACACGACGGCCCGGATGCAATTCCTATGGGGATCAGAGCTAGCCAAGGGTGATCCCTTCTACAACCCGCATCTGACACTCGCCCGACATGACTTCTCGCTGGCATCCCTACCCGATCTTGAGCCCCAAAGACTCCGCCGACTCGAGCCGCGAGTGACTCACAGCAACAGCCGTGGTCTTTCTCCTTGAGCACTCGTGGAACCTCCGACATCGAACGGACACTTCATCCTCTGGTCTTTGAGCTGCCTGATCGGCGTTCGCCCGAAGCGTTTGCCTGGGTAGGCCACATACCGTTCGCCTTCTGGCTGGTGAACGCACTGCGGCCTCGCCGAATCGTCGAACTCGGAACGCACTGGGGCCACTCGTACTTTGCCTTCTGTCAAGCCATTGCTTCTCTCGGACTCGACGCTGAAGCCTTCGCCATTGATAGTTGGGTCGGCGATGAGCACTCTGGCTTCTATGGCGAGGAGGTGTTCAGCGAGGTCGAATCCTGGAATTCGTCTCACTACGGCGACTTTTCCTCTCTTCAGCGAATGAGATTTGATGAGGCTACGGACCAGTTTTCAGCAGGAACGATCGATCTTCTCCACATCGACGGAATGCACACTTACGATGCCGTTCGCGCCGACTGCGCCCTCCGCGACGGTGCCGCCGCCGGGCGGCAGCCCCTCGCCGTCCGGCTTCACGTCGATGTCCCACAGGGCGATGCGGGCTTCGGTCGCCGGCGTTCCGAAGCCGAAGCGCTCGGGTACCTGCGCCCCCGGCGCGGGGCCGGCCTCGGCGCTGGGGAGGGCGTCGCCACCGCAGCCGAAGAGCATGAGGGGCGCCGACGCCCACAGGACGGCCACAGCGGCACGCACGCCCCGGCTCACAGCAGATCCCCCAGTCCGAACGTGACCGCGCCGTCGGCGGCGACCTTCCACGCGCGCTGGTGGTTCTGGTGGTAGGACGTCCGCTCTCCGCGCGCCTCCCACAGCTGTTGCACCGTCGGCTGCGTGTAGCCCGTCTCGTCGACAGCCCTGCTGAGGATCACTGTCTCGCGGCCGTCCCAGTTCCACAGGTGGCGGAATCGGACCGTAGCCTTGGGCAACACGGGCGGCTGGAGCTCGGCGGGGACCCAGCTCCGGCCTCCGTCGGTGCTCACGTCCACGCGCGTGACCATCCCCCGGCCCGACCACGCGAGTCCCTTGATCTCCCACCACCCGCGGTCGGGGAGCGTGTACGGGTACGACGGGAAGGTGATGATCGACTTCGCGTCCATCACGAACGAGAACTGCCGGGCGGTGCCGTCCTTGAGCGGGTCCGTGTAGCGCGAGGTCTCGTCGCGGGTCATGGTCGGCCGGTCCGTCACCTCGATCCGGCGCAGCCACTTCACCTGCGCGTTGCCCTCCCACCCGGGCAGCATGAGGCGCACCGGGTACCCCTGCTCGGGACGGATCGCCTCGCCGTTCTGGCCGTACGCGATCAGCGCGTCGTCCAGGGCCTTCTCGAGCGGGATGCTACGCGACATCACGGCCGCGTCGCTCCCCTCGGCGAGGAGCCAGCTCGCGCCCGGCCGGACGCCGACCTCGCGGAGGAGCGTCGCGAGCGTGACGCCCGTCCACTCGCTGGTGCTCAACAACCCGTCGAGCATCTGGGGTGTGATGTCGGTCGGCATGCGCGACGCGTTGTAGACGCCCCCTCCGTTGCCCGAGCACTCGAGGAAGTGAATCCGCGATACCGATGGAAACCGCTTCAGATCGGTCATCTTGAAGACGGTCGGGCGCTCGACCATCCCGTGGATCAGCAACTCGTGGTCTTCCGCGAGGATGTCCGGCACCCCCGCATGGTGCCGCTCGAAGTGCAGATCCGCCGGCGTGATGATGCCGAAGAGGTCCTGGAGCGGGGTGCGCGACGAGCTCGACGGCGCCACCGACCGAACGAGGCGGTGGGGCTGCTCGGCCGGCGCCCGCCGACCTAACTCGGATACGAGGCGCCCGATCACCTTCGTCGGGTCCGGTCTCGACGTAGGGGCCTCCTGCGCGGCGAGCTTCACCGCGTCGGCCTGGGTCTTCAGGAGTCCTGCCGCGATCACACCGGATGTCGTCGTGAGCCATGCGCGGCGCGAAACGCGCCGTCCTTCCCGCTCCTGCATCGACGTCTCCTCCTGGGCAGTGGGATCGGGCCGCGGCCGAACTCAACCTGGCGAGGGCCGATTCGAAATGTCACCCGATAGGGCGTTCAGCGACCTCCATCAACGGCTCGAAGCGCGGGTCTTCGCGAAGCGGTGGGAGGAGCAGGTGCTGGCGAAGTCGCCACGGCGAGAAGGAATCCCCGGCCGGCAGACGAACGAACCGGTCTACGATCGCCATCGCTTCGTCGACGTCGCCGAGCATCGCGTGGACCACCGTCAGGTCGAGCATGCGATACGCGCCCCGCCAGGCTTCTCGCTCATACGGGAGTAGCTGAACGCCGTGGTTGGCGGCTTCCAGAGCCCCCGAGCGATCGCCGAGTCCCGCCCGGGCAATGCCGAGCGAGGTCCACGCGCGGGCGTCCTCTGGCTGGTTCTCGAGGTACGTTTCGAGGATTTCCACGGCTTCCTTGTAGGCGCGTTCGGCTTCCTGGTCTTGGCCCACCGCACGGTGTGCCCCTCCCCTCCAGAGGGAAACGGGCACGAGTTCAAATTGGACATCAAGTACCATCGGACCCGCAACCGACGAACTCGCGGCGAGCAGCCCTTCGGCGTCGCCAAAGTTCCAGGCGACCGTTGCCTCCTCGACCCATGCCTCCCCGCGCAGCCGCCGGATCACGGCGAGATGGGAAGCGACGTCGGATGGCGAAGCGCCCACGACGCTGAGATGCCACGCCATCAAAGTGTGGATCCGCTGCCGCTCAGGCGCGATTTCGACTGCCTGTCCCCAAAGGGCCCGATGCTGGTCCCAGCGCCGAAGCAGGAGCGCGGTCTCCGCGAGCATACTCATTGTCACGGGGTTTCGAGGATCAAGTTGGAGTGCTCGCTCGAACACCTCGTATGCCTCCACCATCCGCCCCTGGCGGCGGCGAACGGCGGCGAGCCCCACGAGCGCATCGCTCGAACTAGGATCGATCTGCAGGGCGCGCTCGTAAGCGTCCACGGCCGGTGGGTAATCGAGGCGCCCATGGTAATAGTACTCCCCCATCGCGATGTGTGACTCCGCGAGCCCGGGTGCGAGGGAACGTGCCGTTTCCGCCGCCCGGCGTGACATCTCGACCCGCCCGGGGGATCGATCGAAGAAAAACCACCTTAGGAGGGCGTGATCGATGGCAAGCGCAGCCCACGCCTGCGCGTACCCGGGGTCCAACTCGACTGCCCGCTCGAGACGGACAATCGCGCCGCGGAGTTCCTCCTCCGTGGGATCCCCACTCCAACTGAGCTGCCGCGCCTCACTCCACAACCGGTACGCTGTCGTATCGGATGTAGGGCGTTCCGCTATGGCGCTCGCCTCTTCGGGAGTCAGTGTCGTCTCGAGAGCCCGGGCCACCTGGTCGGCGATCTCGGTCTGGATGGCAAAGAGCTCTTCGAGGCTATACGGGCGGGTGAACGTCTCCGCCCACAGGTGCTCGTCTGTACGACCATCGATGAGCTGCATGTTGATGCGGACCGCGCTCCCGGCACGCTGCACGCTCCCCTCCAGCACGACGTCCGCTCCAAGCTCACTCGCGATCTCGGGGATTGTTCCTCGGTCGGTGGCCGCGTATTCCATCACGGAGGTCCGCGAGATGACACGAAACGCCGCCACTCGAGACAGCCGCGTCAGGAGATCGTCGTGAATTCCGAGGGCGAGTGCCGCGTTGTCGGGATCGGCAATATTGGCGTTCCGGAGCGGCAGAACGGCGATCTTGTACACGCCGGACCGCGCGGTAGACCCGCCCGACCCACCGGATCGGAGACCCAGAGGCCGAATCAACCACCCCGCGCCGAGACCCATACCCAGGATGGCGAACGCCACCGTGGCCGTGATGGTGCGTCCACCGATCCACGATGAAGCCCCCCCACCGACGCCGTCTCCTAACTTCGGCGTCCGCTCAACGGCGCCCCCGGAGAAGTCGAAGGCCCAGGCGAGCCCAATCGCCACGGGAAAGCCGACAAGCGCGAGCGCGAGGACCAGCGTGACGGTCCAATCGGGGAGGCCCAACCGCGGAAAGACCACATCGGATGCCTCAATCGTCGCGAAGGACGCGGCCAGGTATACGAGCGCCACACGGGGGACACGTCGGCGCTTCAGTTCGCCGACGAAGCTCGAGGGCGGCAGGGTCGGTGGGTTCATTGGCTGTGAACATCATATCCCGGGGGGCTTTCCGCCAGCAGCAGATCATCGAGTCTGTCGACGGAAGGGGCACGGAGGGGGGTTGGGCCCCGTGGGAGTGTCCTCGTGACCCCGGTGGGCCGTACAGGTCTAGGTAGGTTTTGAAACCTCGACCCGTGCCCCCTCAATCCTGATGGCCGGGGTGAGGTGAGAGGGGGAGGGGCTACGGCCTCCTCACGAATTTTACCTTACGCACCCGCCCGTTCGACCACGTAAACCCGACCACGCGTCCCCTCGAGTCCCGTTCGAACGTCAGCCAGTCGCCACCCGACCAGAAACCATCTTCAAATGCGGCACGGAAGCGGTCGGTATCCTGCTTCCGATGCACCAGCGCGATGTCCGCGTTACCCGTGTCGGCTTCGACACGGTACTCTGTGCCGAGTTCCTCGGACCAATACGTGCCGAGGTAGGGAGCGGGGTCGACGTTGGTGACGGCGGGCCCGATGTAGTCGGACCGAATACCCCCCATTTCGATGGATGCAGCGTGACCGTTCCCCATCGCGATGGTGGCCGTGTCGTTGCCGGGCCAGAGGTGGAAACGGTGATCGCCGACGGGAACGACCAGTAGTCCGGAATCGTCGCGACCGAAACCTTGGGTTGCGCGGGCGAGACCCTCATGGATCCACACGTGCACGGGACGGTCCCGGCGGGGGTCGCGGTAAAAGCCCTGCAGCGCCATGAAGGTTTCGGCCCAGCGTCCGGTATCGACCTCGGGCGGCTGGTTATTCGTTTCTTCCACCTCGTCCAGAGCGCCCTCGAGAACGATATCCGCCACCTGTCGTACGTAGCTGCCGGGATTTGCTCGCGCAAAGTTGCAGAAGCTGACGATCCCAACATCGAGGCCGGTAAACCGCAGATAGCTGGTGCGGTAGCCTGCATCCGCACCACCGTGGCCCACGGTCCGCTGCCCGCGGTAGGAGCCGACCACGATCCCGTGCGCATAGTTCAGGCTGTCGCCGTTTTTCAGAATCCCGCGGTCGAAGAACCGCTTGTAGAGGGCCTCGTCGCCCAGCGTGTGGTCACGCAGGTTCGTATCCCACCTGGCCATGTCTTCAACTGTTGTGAAGAGGCTCGAGGCCCCGACGATGGCGAAGTCGGGGATGGAAATCTTCCAGCCCTCGTCGTCGAAGTGGCGGTAGCCGTAGGCCCGGTCGGGGACGATGGTCTCGTGGTCGTCGTGGAAGTGCGTACTGCTCATGCCGAGTGGGCTAAAGATGCGGTCCTGAGAGAACTCCTTGAGGGTTTGTCCGGTGACGCGCTCAACGACCGCGGCCAGAAGCGTGAACCCGCTATTGGAGTACAGGTACTCGGCGCCGGGCTCGAAGTTGAGCGCGGTCTGCCGCGACATGATCTCGATCGCGTCGGCCTGGGTTACGAGGTCGGCTTGCCAGCGCCAACCGGCCATGATGAGGAGACTCCATTGGTCGCGGATCCCACTGATGTGATGTGCCAGGTGCCGCAGTGTGACGGGCTGGCCGTATTGCGGGATCTCAGGAACGTAGTCCTGGATCGGATCGTCCCACGAGACCCTACCCTCGGACACCAGGAGCTCGACGGCAAAAGCCGTGAACTGCTTGGAGATCGACGCTACATGGAATACGCTCCTGGGTTGGAGGGCTATTCCATATTCCAGGTTGGCCATGCCGTAGCCGTTGGCGTAGGCGACCTCGCCGCCCTTGAAGACCGCGATGGTGCAGCCGGGGCGGTCGGACCGGTTCAGGTCCTGGAAGACCGAGTCGATGCGTGCGATCGGGAGTTCTTGGGCGCCAGCGCTTGCCGCGATGATCGCGATCAAGCCGCTGCTCGTGAGAATCGTGCGGAGAATCATCGGATGTTCGGGTTAGGGTTTCAGTCGAAGGTAGGCCCATCGTCACGAAAGCACACTGGGGGGACCTATCACCTGAACCGCTCACGGCAGTCCAAGCTCAGCGGCGATGGCGAGGCCGCCATCGTCCTGGCCACGTTCCTGTATCAACGCGGCCATGCGCGACGAGAAGATCCCGAGGATGCCTATCTCATGAGGTTCAACCCGGGCTCCGTGCTCGGCACGCCGCGGGCTCAGTGAGCCCAGTCCATCTCCCCGGCCTCGACCGGTACCGTCAGCCGATTGTCGCGGGTGGGCAGCGGACACGTCGCAAACGGTGTCCACACGCACGGCGGGTTATACGCCAGATTGAAATCGAGCACGACTCGACCTTGGTCGTCCGGAGCGCTGATCCACAGGTATCGCCCGCCGCCGTACGAGCCTCGCCCGCTGGTTTCGTCCGCGAACACCATCATGAAGCGCTCCGCATCGGGCTCGCCCGTGACGTCGAGCGTGTGCTTCTCCCCGTCGATCCAAAACGCGAGGTGTGCGGGGGACTCGACCTCCGACACGGTGCCGAGGACGTTCGGGACGGACACCGTCTTCTCGTGTGGGGTCCACCGGGCCGTGAGCCGCATGGCGGGGTCGATGCCGTATCGGTCGATGCCGTGGAACTCGTCGTAGACGTCGTTAGAGTTGTCCCGTACGCGCAGGGCAAAGTCATCGCCGCGGCGCACCTGGATCCAGCTGATGTCGCCGTGGCGGAGCACCGTGTAGTGGCCCGGTGATACGGAGCCCAACTCCGCCTCGGTCACCGCCGGGTCACCTGAGACGTCGGATGGAACCGCGCCGGATCCCGCAGGCAGGTTCAGCGTCGAATCGACGCCCATCGTCACCTCGACGCCCTCGGCTACGACGAAGCGTACGACCTCGTCCTCGAGCCACACCGAACCGACAAAGGGGGCCGCCTTCCCCGCCGGCAGCACCAGGTCGTTCGTGGGATCCGAACCGACGGTCGTCTCGCCCGCCGGCAGCCAGTGCAGCGCAATGAGGGCCAGCCACGAGTCGGGAGCCTCGAGCTCGGCCACGCGGGCGTCGTGAAAGCGCTGGATCTCGCTTCTGTGCTCAGCGACATCGAAGGCGATCTGCTCGGGGGGCCCGTCACATCCCAACACCAACGGCACCAGAGCGACGCCCGCACGACGCGGATTGAAGAGCGATCTCACGTGTCTACCCTCGCGGTGAGGAGGAGTAAGGAATACTAACGTCGTCGCGGGGTGTTGGCCCAAGTCGCCCGGTCGCGCGAAGGGAACACCTCAGGGGCCGACCTCGGGACCTGGCCGTACAGGTCTAGGTAGATTTTGAACCCTTGCCAAGACGCGCAGCCGCGGGATCTGGCGAGTCAATTGAATTGAGCGAGATCTCATCGTGACCATCCACGCCATCAGGTATCGTGACCAGATCCACGGTCAAACAACATGCAGCGATTCGTCAATTCGCTTGCCGCTAGTCGGGAGCCGGCGATAGGCTCAACAGATCGACCTTTGAAATCCTTGTCCCTGATGCCGATGAACTGTACATCCGTTGCGGCCCAGCTGAGGGCTGCGGTCCTGCCCATCGTCGCGGCCCTGCCAATCGCCGCGCCCGCGTTGGCGCAGACGGCCAACGACCCTTTCCCAAATCCGATCGAGACGTCGGACGGCGTCATCGTTGTGGGCTTCGAGGAGTTCGCTACACTCCCCGACATGGATGGGGCGCCCGCGCGGCCCATGCACCTCGTCGACGAGCCCGGAACAGGCCGGCTCTTCATCAACGACATGCGCGGACCGCTCTACAGCGTGACGTACGATGGCGAGGTGACGCTCTATCTCGACATAAACGAGTGGGGCGTTCCGGTAGAAGCGTCAGGGAGGGAGCGGGGCTTCCAAAGCTTCGCCTTCCACCCGACCTTCAACGAACCGGGCACCCCCGGGTACGGAAAGCTCTACACCTGGACCGACACGGAGGACACAGCACCCGAGCCCGATTTCGCCCCGGGCGGAGGCCAGGACTCGCACGACACCGTGCTACTCGAATGGACCGCCCTCGACCCGGAGGCGCTGACGTACGATGGGAGGGCACCACGGGAGTTGCTGCGAGTGGAGCAACCGTTCGGCAACCACAATGGCGGCCATATGGCGTTCAACCCGGTCGCTGCCCCAGGAGACTCCGACTTCGGACTGCTGTACGTCGGCGTCGCCGACGGCGGAAGCGGAGGCGATCCGCTCGACATGGCGCAGAACCTCGGGTCGATATTCGGCAAGATCATTCGCATCCAGCCGATCGGTTCGAACAGTGCGAACGGCCGCTACAGCGTCCCCGCGGACAACCCGTTCGCCCAGGACGGCATGGAGGGCACGTTGGGGGAGATCTACGCTTCAGGACTCCGGAATCCGCAGCGCTTCGGCTGGGATCCGGCCAACGGCAACCTCTTCGTCGCGGACATTGGCCAGAACATCGTCGAGTATCTCAGCCTCGTGACGGCCGGCGCGGATCTCGGGTGGAACACATGGGAAGGAAGCTTCCGGTTCATCAGCCGCCCGGAAGTGGACCTGTCGGACCCCCAGAGTGAGCCGGGGATCACGTATCCGGTCGCCGAGTACGGCCAGCTCGATCCGTTGCTGCAGCGCCAATCGGCGATCACGGGTGTGGTCGTTCCGCGAGGCAGCGCGGTCCCTCAGTTGAACGATCTCGTGCTCTTCGGAGACTTCCCCAGCGGCGAGGTCTTCTACGTCTCTGCCGATGATCTTCCCACGGGAGGGCAGAGCGCGATTCGCAGGGTGGTCTTCCGTGACGGAGGCGAGTCGAAGACGCTGCTCGAGCTCATCCGGGCGAAGAACGTCGAGCAGGGCCGAGAGCCGGCCGGGCGAGCCGATATGCGCATGGACGAGGGTCCAGACGGCCGGCTCTTCCTGCTGAACAAGCAGGATGGTGTGATCCGCGAGATCGTGCCGTGAGGCGGGGAACCACCCATTCCGCCATGGTGACGCCCAATGATCCCGGCCATGCTCTGCGATGGCGTCGCTACGTCTAGCGCCGATTCGTAGCCGCTGGGTGCCTTCGCGTGCAGGGCATCGCGACCGGCATCAGCAAAGGTAGGGTTCTCTCTCCCGAGGCTATGAGCCAGGTGGTGCGTGTCAACGCCGGTTCTCCTGAGTACTCAGACCCGAGCCCATACTTCGACCGAGTGGCACAACGCTTTGGCCTGAACTCGACGGGTAACTGTTCGGGTAACCATCGGGTTTCTCCACCTCCCCCGCAGACCGCGAGCCAGCCGTAGAATCCCGTCCTTACGCAGCGGAGCCGGTGGGATTCGAACCCACACACCCTCACGGGCGCCGGTTTTCGAGACCGGTGCAATACCAATTATGCGACGGCTCCAAAACCTCGCAAATCAAGTCGGGGCGCCCGGATTTGACCTGCGGTCGCCTTCGGCGATCCTCAGTCGTCTCGGCGGTCA
>JADFRS010000145.1 GCA_022561145.1 Gemmatimonadota bacterium | reverse complement strand
TAAATGGTGGAGCCTGCTCGCAATCAAAACGAGCGTGCGGGCTGGAGGTTCGACCGCCTCCCCCTACGTTGGGAGTGCCGATGGAAAATCCTAGGCGGATCGTGAACCACGCATCGTACTCACGGATCTTGTGGGCACTTCTCGCCCTCTTCTGCGCGAGAGTACTGGGTCAACTACTCGTCGCCACGCGGGGAGTATCGTTTCTCCCGCCGATGGAGGAGTGGTTCTCGGGTTTGATTCCCTACACGAGGCTGCTTGCCTCGCAGTTGGTCATCATCGTGCTCTTGGCGTGGGTGGCGACGCAGTTCAGCCGAGGTCGAGGGTGGGCGACCCGTCCCAATCTGCGTCTGGGTCGAGGCCTTGCGATTTTTGGTACGCTCTACCTCGGCGTGATGGTCATCCGATACGTGATCCGGATGACGCTCTATCCGCTCGAGCGCTGGACGGGCGGCTCCATCCCGATCTTCTTCCACTGGGTGCTGGCCGGCTTTGTGCTGACGGTCGCCCTCTTTCACCTGCGCACGGCAGAGCGTCGGCCGCTCGGGGGCAAGGGCAGGATCCTGCTGGCTGGCGGGGGGCTGGCCGCGGTCGGGGCGATCTTGGCATGGGTAGCGTATCTGCTCACGCCCGCCTACTTCGCCGGGCAACTCGGTGTCGGGAGGCCTCAGCATGCGGTGCGGATATTTCGGAGCCAGTCGTTCGAGACGAGTGATGGCACGCGGCTCGTGGCGGACATCTTCCGCCCTCGACGCGCCGATCCGGCCCCGACGATTCTGGTGCGCATTCCGTACGCCCGGACGTTGAAGAACCGGATATTCGCAACCGTCGTCGGGCGCATGTGGGCCGAACATGGCTACAACGTGGTGCTTCAGGGTACGCGCGGGCGGTACGAGTCCGGCGGGGAGCCTACCCCGTTCATATACGAACGCAACGATGGCGTCGAAACGTTGGCCTGGCTCGACCGCCAGCCCTGGTTCGATGGCCGCCTCGGTATGTGGGGTGGGTCGTACTTCGGGTATACGCAGTGGGTTCTGGCCAACGATGTCGAGCCGGCTCCTCAGACGTTCATGATCCAGCTCATGAGCACCGACAATTACGGGATGTTCTATCACGGAGGCGCGTTCTCGCTCGAATCAGCTCTGTACTGGGGACTCCGCAGCCACCACGCGGACGACAGCCCCGCCGATACCCTGCTGATGGATCGCGCCTACGGGACGCTCCCGCTGGTCGAGTTGGACGACCGGGCCGAGGGGGATGTGAGCTCTTACAACGATTGGGCCTCCCACTCCCGACGAGACGAATACTGGAGTGCGATCGACGGGGATGAGAGAGCGGCCCGTGTCACCGTGCCGATCCACTTCATAGCCGGATGGTTCGACCCGTTTCTTCCGACTCAGCTGAAGGATTACGCCACGATCCTGCAGACCGCGGACCCCCGCGTAGCTGAGAACATGCATCTCACTATCGGTCCGTGGGGACACGCGTTCGAGCCGCCGCTTCCGGACGGGTCACTGCCCGACGACTACCGCCGCTCATCGCTCGCCCCTTCGGTCGCGTGGTTCGATCGACACCTCAAGGGAGACACGGCCGTCCCTGCACCCCCTCCCGTGCGGATCTTCGTGCTCGGTGAGAACCAATGGCGCGACGAGGAGGCGTGGCCCTTGGCCCGCGCGGAGCCGACGGCCTTCTACCTGAACGGAGACAACCGCTCTCTTTCGGTCGGGAGCCCTCCACGTGGCTCGGGCACGCTCGAGTACGTCTTCGACCCCACGGACCCGGTGCCGACACGGGGCGGTGCGATGCTCGGTGCCCGCTCCGGAATGCGACGTCAGTCGGATATCGAGCGGGACGACGTCCTCACGTTCACAACAGGCCCGCTTGCGGAACCGATAGAGATCACGGGGCCGGTGTCGGTGATGTTGTATGCCCAAACGTCCGCGCCGAACACGGACTTTACGGCCCAACTCCTCTACGTCGAACCGGACGGCCGGACCTTCAACATCACCGAGGGGATCGTTCGCCGTGCGTTCCGGCAAGACGTGGGGCCGGAGCGCGTCTCTATCGAGCTGTGGCCGACGAGCATCGTCTTGCACGTGGGCCAGCGCCTACGTGTCGACATCTCCAGTAGCAACTATCCGCGCTGGGACGCCAACCCGAACACCGGCCGGGATCCTGCGACGGAAACGGCGCCGGTCTCGGCGACGCAACGGATTTCCTGGGGCGGCACGACCCCTTCACACATCATGCTTCCGGTCGTTCGCAGATGATCCTGCACTTCAAGAAGGAGAAGCCATGAGTACCCTGAAGAGCCAGGTCATGCCGTGGCTTGCCTATCCGGGCGCGATGGTTAGCGCGTTTCTCGTCTACGCCCTGCTCGGCACGCAAGGCGTCTCTGTGTTGGTAAGCTCGTACGCTGCGGTCGTGTTCGGCGCGGTCGCGGTCACCGTGCTGGAGTTCGTCATCCCGTACGATCGGGCCTGGCAACCCGATCGCGGAGACGTGAAGAACGATCTGCTCTTCATGGTGACGGTTCAGATGGCATTGCCACCGCTCCTGGGACTGCTCGCAAGTGTCAGTCTCGTCAGGTACCTGCGTGCGGAAGAATGGCCCATCACGCTGTGGCCGCACGAGCTGCCGTTAGCCGTCCAGGTCGCGCTCATGCTGCTCGTGGCGGAATTCTTCCGTTACTGGCTTCACATCGCGGCGCACAACACCAAGTTGCTGTGGCGCTTCCACGCCGTGCATCACTCCCCGCACAAGCTCTATTGGCTCAACGTGGGACGTTTTCATCCGATCGAGAAAGCGTTCCAATTCATGCTCGATATGCTGCCGTTCATTCTCGTCGGGGTCAGCGCTCCCGTCATCGCCCTGTATTTCATCTTCTACGCCGTTAACGGATTCTTCCAGCACTCCAACGTCGACGCGAGATACGGAGTGCTGAACTACGTGGTGAGTGGCGCGGAGCTGCACCGCTGGCATCACTCGAAGCTCATTGAGGAGTCCAACGGCAACTACGGCAACAACCTGATCGTGTGGGATCTGGTTTTCGGGAGTTGGTTCCTCCCCAGGGACCGCCGAGTGGGAGACTTGGGGCTGATCAACAGAAGCTATCCGCTCGATTTCGCGTCCCAGATGAAGACCCCGTTCACCCCAGGTCTGGACAAGGAGTACCCCTCCGACTCATGAGCCGCCCGCTGAACGCACTCCTCTGGGGGCGGATGCAACTGCTCAGATGGACCAATTGGCGGCCGTTGGTTGCGGCCGCCCGGCATCCCCGGCGAACGCAGGACCGGTGGCTGCGGCGTCACCTCGCCCGCAACGCCGACACACGTTTCGGCCGCGAGCACGTCTTCCGGACGATCACATCCTACGAGGAGTTTGCCGCACGCGTGCCGATCCAGACGTACGAGTCGCTGCGACCCTACATCGAAGAGCAGGAGCAGCGCGGGGAGCCGGCGCTGAACGCCGATCCGCCCGTCATGTACGCCCAAACGAGCGGAACCTCGGGGAAGCCGAAGCTCATACCGATCCTGCAGACCACGTTGGACAATCACCGCCGGAGCCAAGGGAGTCAGGCCTTCATCCAGTTCTCGTCCGTTCCGGGTGCTTATTCCGGCAGGCTCCTGCCCATCGTCAGTCCGGCTGTGGAAGGAACGCTTCCATCGGGCACGCCCTACGGGTCCGCCTCGGGACACATCTACAAGACCATGCCCACGCTCGCTCGGGCCAAGTACGTTGTGCCGCACGTGGTCTTCGAAATCGAAGACTACGACCTCAAGTACCTCACGATTTTGCGATTGGCGCTGCCGGCTCGTGACATCACGTTCATGGGAAGCGCGAACCCCTCGACGTTCCTTCGCCTGCTGGACCTCTTGGCTGAGCACCGGTTGGAACTCCTCGAGGACATCGCTTCGCAACGCTTCCGTCACCTCGACCGGCTTCCGAGCGCAATCGCCGACGCCGTGCTCCCCCGGCTTCGCACCTCGAAGGCGCGCGTCGCCGAACTCGATTCGGTTCTCCGCCTTCCGGCCCCGGCCTTCAAGCACGTGTGGCCCGAGCTACGACTCATAACGACATGGACCGGGGGCAGCTGCCGTATCGCCCTGAGGAGGGTCGTCGACGCGGTCCCCGAATTCACGCGTATCGCAGAGCTAGGGTATCTCTCCAGCGAGTTCCGCGGAACGATTACCGTCGATCTCGAGCGCAACCTCGGCATGCCGACCATCCACGAGAACTTCCTGGAGTTCGTGGAGCGCGACGCTTGGGACTCGGGCGACCGTCACGCCGTGACGGTCGAGCGCATCGAACTGGGTCGCGAATACTATGTGATCGTCACCACAGACTCGGGTCTCTACCGGTACTTCATGAATGATCTGGTCAAAGTGACCGGGCGGTTCCATGCGACTCCCACCATCCAGTTCGTGCAGAAAGGCTTGGGCGTCACGAACATCACGGGCGAGAAGCTCTATGAGAACCAGGTCATCGAAGCGGTGCAGGCCACCGGAGACGAGCTCGGCCAATCCACGGACTTTCTGCTCATGTTGGCCGATCCCGAAGGGTCGCGTTATCGCTTGGTGATCGAGTTGGACCTGGACCAAACTGCTGTGGAGCGGTGGGGCCGCACCGTGGAGGGGGCGCTGGGCGAGCGGAATCTCGAGTATGCGGAGAAGCGGAAAAGCGGCCGCCTTCGCCCCCTGCAAATCATCCCCGTGCCTCCCGGCACCGGTGAGCTCTACAAGCGCCACATGCTCGCCAAGGGGCAGAGAGAAGGCCAGTTCAAGCTCGTCGCTCTCCAGTATGCGACCGACTGCACGTTCGACTTCACACGCGCGGGCCCGACGCACGCCTCGCTCGACTCGCCATGAGCTCATTGGCCTTTTACCGCGTCGCGATACCGTTCCGGCAACGCTTCAAGCATGGCTCGGCGGAGCGTTCGCATACGCAGGCCGTGTGGGTCGAGGTCGTTCGGGACGGAGTGACAGGCGTCGGCGAAGGCTGTCCGCGCGAGTACGTCACGGGTGAGAGCCTCGAGACGGCAGAGCGCTTCCTGATGGCGCACCGGCGTACGTGGGAGAGTGACTTCGAGACACTGGACGATATGACGACGTGGATCGAAGAGCACGAGAGCGTCGTGGACGCAAACCCCGCGGCCTGGTGCGCCGTCGAACTCGCGTACCTCGACCTGTTCGGGCGCGAGCACGGACAGTCCGTCGAGGAGTTTCTGGATGTTCCCCCCGTGCGGGGTTCCTTTCGCTACACGGCGGTCGTCGGGGACAGCGACAATGAGACCTTTGACGCCATCGTGGGCCGATACCGACAGATGGGCTTTGCGGACTTCAAGCTCAAGCTTTCCGGCGACATGGACAGGGACCGAGAGAAGCTGGCGCTCATGCGAAAGCACGAAGTGCCCGAGAACCAGGTGCGGGTGGACGCGAACAACCTGTGGGTCGATCCCGAGGAAGCGGTTCGGCATTTGACGGCTCTCGACTTCGCGTTCTTCGGTATCGAGGAGCCCGTGGCAGTCGGCCAGTTGGATGCCTTACGAGAAATCCACAGACGAACCGGGTGCCGCATCATCCTCGACGAGAGCCTCGTGCGCGCCCGTCAGGTCGAACTCCTCCTGCCGGACCCGGAGACTTGGATCTCGAACGTGCGGGTGTCGAAGATGGGGGGGGTCGTGCGGTCTCTCGACGTGCTCGCGCGCACCGGCGAGCTGGGGCTCCCGGTGATCGTCGGCGCGCAGGTTGGCGAGACGAGCCTGCTCACGCGCGCCGGGCTCTTGGCGGCCGCCGCGGCGGGCGAGTCGCTCGTTGGCCAGGAGGGAGCCTTCGGGACTTTCCTGCTGGAGCGGGACGTCTGCGAGCCACCTCTGATGTTCGGGCCGGGTGGAGCGCTCGACGCCGATGCCTTGGGCCTTGCGTCACGGCCCGGACTCGGGATCGACATCACGCCCGATCGGTCCGTTCTCCAACCGATGTGAGGAACACACGTCTGCCTGGTCTTCCCCGCAACCTGATGGGGTTCATGGGCGATCCGGCCGTCCCGACTTTTGCCAGTTGGATCAGAATTTGAGGAGCAATATCATGTGCCGATCTTTCTTCGTAGCGCTGGTTGCCTCCACCATTGCCTCCACCGCGATCGCACAAGAGAAGCCCAGGGCCAGGGATCTCGGTGTGCCGTTCGAGGGTGTGACCGGGGCGCTCAACGCCATTACAGACGTCGCTGGGGTACGCGTGGGACACACGACCTTGATCAGCGGCCAAGGTCCTCTGCGAGTAGGTCACCACCAGCCGATGCTTCCCTAGCCACAACCGCATCGCGCCCACCATATTGTGGTGTATTCCTTCCGGGAGATTCCATGGGCACACGATTCCACAAACCGCTTCGACGATCGAGTACCAAGAAGACCGTGTCCTATATCGATAACGGACGAGCCTTGTGGACAGCCGGCGCCGCGACGATCGCCGCGCTCGTCTCGGTTGCGGTGTTCTGCGTGCCCGGCCCTCTGCGTGCCCAGGAAACCCACTCACCCTACGTCATCGGAACCACCCGGCAGCTTCACTCGGACGTGCTGGGAGAGGACCGGCAGCTCATCATCCACCTGCCGCAGGGCTACGAGAGAGGCCAGCAGCAATACCCCGTGATGTACTTGCTCGACGGTGACGCCCACTTCCACCACACCACCGGCATCACTCAGTTCCTGACGCGCGGGGGCTACATGCCCGCGATGATCGTCGTCGCCATCCCCAACACCGACCGCACCCGTGACCTCTCGCCGCAGCCGAGCGCCGAGGTGGCGGAGCGGAGCCCAACGGCTGGCGGGGCAGACGAATTCCTCCGGTTCCTGAGCGACGAACTGATCCCGTGGGTAGAAGGGCAGTACCGCACGGCGTCGTTCCGTGTGCTGGTGGGACACTCCCTCGGCGGGCTGTTCGCCACGCACGCCCTCCTGGTGCGGCCCGAGGTGTTCGACGCGTACATCTCTATCAGCCCCGCGCTCTGGTGGAACGACCGGGCACTGGTGGAGCAGGCCGAGGCTACGATCGAGCAACAGCCCTGGGCGGGCCGCTTCCTCTACATGACGATGGGGAACGAGGGCGGCGACATGCTCCCGGCCGCCGCGGCACTGGCCTCCGTGTTCAAGGCCTCGGCGCCCGAGGGCTTCGATTGGCAATTCCACTGGATGGACCACGAGACGCACGGATCCATCCCGCACCGGACCACCTACGACGCCCTGGAATGGCTGTTCATGGAGTACCGGGTACCGGGTGACCTGATGGCCCTGGGCCTCGGCGGGTTGGAGCTCCACTATGCCGCCGTCTCCGAGCGGTACTACGAGATGGACGTGCCGGAAGCTGTGATCAATCAGCTCGGCTACCAGTACCTGCGCCAGGGCGAGGCGCCCATGGCGATCGAGACCTTCAAACTCAACGTGGAGCGGTTCCCGGAGTCCGCTAACGTGTACGACAGTCTGGGAGACGCCTACGACACGGCCGGCGAATCCGACCTCGCGCTCGAGAACTACGAGCGGGCCTACCGGATGACCGAGGGAACGCAGCACCCGGAAGCGGCGGTCTACCGCGCCAATTACGAGCGGCTCAGCCGGGAAGTGGCCGCGGGGCGCTGATCCGGGCAGGGGTGGTAGTTGCCGAGGTCGTCCACCGATCTGTGGTACGTGACGAATCCGGACCCCTGAGTACGCAGTGCGGAGTGTGGTGTGCGGTGACCGCCCCGCTGTCCCGCTGCCCTCGCCTTAATCACCCGCCCTCATTCCACCTCAGGCCTTTCCCCGAGCGGCGCGATGCCGGAGGCTTGGGATAGGGGAAAGCAAATTCCTACAGCCGCAATACCGGAAGCGTTGTTGACGGTCGCATTCCTGGCTTACGCCGGTTGTGCGGAATATCTTATATGGTGCGATCGGCTCAAAGTGACCGGGGAACGAAGGAGTAATAAGGCTGAACACCAGCAAAGTGCCACCATTGGTCGTCGATCTCGACGGCACCATCATCAAGACGGACCTCTTGCTTGAAGGTGTGGTGGATGTCTGCGTCAGAAAACCCTACGTAGTGTTCGGAATGCTCGCGGCGACCATGCGGCAGGGACGGATTGGACTGAAGCGTTTTCTCGTCGAGCATTCTAGGATCGCGATCGACGCTCTCCCGCTGGTGCCGGCGACTACTGACCTAATCAGGGAAGCCCAGACTGGTGGGCAAGCGGTCTTGCTTGTATCTGGGGCCCATGCCGAGTACGTGGAACGTTTCGGCAAGCGGCTGTCAGTGGATGAAATGGCGGGAACCGATGACAGTACCAACTTGGTTGGCTCCGCAAAGCTGGGATGGCTGCGAGATCGAATTGACGAGTTTGACTACGTCGGCAATAGCTCGGTCGATATACCGCTGTTCGCGGCGGCGCGGAGAGCGTACCTAGTCAACGCAAGTCCGATCACGATCTCTCGAGTTCGACGCGTCAAGCCGGATGTCCAGGTTCTCGATAGACGGGCGTTGATACCCTGGCGAGGGCTGGTTCGGGCGATGCGGCCCCATCAGTGGGCCAAGAACTTGTTGATGTTTGCGCCAGTCATTGCGGCGCACCTGGACGTCACCAGCGCTCTCGTACGACACCATCTGATCGGGCTGGCAGCGTTCTCCGCCGTGGCTTCGGCGACCTACATCGTAAACGACCTCATAGATCTCCCGTATGACCGTGCCCATCGGTCGAAGCATCGCCGACCAATTGCGGCAGGCGTCGTATCGATTCCAGTCGCGCTGGGCGGTGTGATTGCACTGTTTGGCATCGCGGCGGTCCTGTCGTCCACGCTGCCCCGTGGCTTTGGCGAGGTTCTGATCGTGTACGTCGCGACCAGTGTTGCCTATTCACTGGTCCTCAAGACGAAGCCGCTGATTGATGTGCTGGCGCTGGCGGGACTCTACACCCTCCGGCTGTTCGCTGGGGCAGTGTTGGCTGGCGTAATTCTTTCCAGCTGGTTCCTGGCCTTCTTTGTGTTTCTGTTCGTCGCTCTAGCATTGGCAAAGCGCGTGGCCGAGCTGGTCGGTCGCGATGAGACGGAGGTCGCGCCGCTCAAAGGGAGAGGATACGTGGTGCGTGATATCTCCTTGCTCACCTCGCTGGGCGCTGCCTGTGCAACCGCCAGCACCCTCGTATATTGCCTGTACATCACGGGACCAAACGTCCTCGCATTGTATGCCCGACCCGAATTCCTTTGGGCAGGGTTCCCACCGCTGCTGTATTGGCAGGGACGAATGCTCTTGCTAGCGGCGCGCGGTGAGATACCTGATGATCCAGTTGCTTTTGCGCTCCGCGATCCCACGAGCTATGGCGTCTTGGTCGCGCTAGCAGCTGTAGTCCTCCTCGCATCCTAGCGGAGCTGCCGTGGTCTCCCGCCGCGATCCGCAGATGAGACGCACCGCAGCGCATGATGATAGTCGGTACCGATAGACCAAACAGCGCGGGCGATCTGACTGCGGGGAGTCGGGTGGTTGACGCCCGCCTATGTGCAGCGGTCTTTGCGTTCTTCCTGGCCCTGTTCTGGCTGACAAACACCGGGTTCGACACGTCCGAGGCGGATAACCACTATCGCGTCGCGGAACACATCCTTGCGCGCGGACAGCTTGGGTTCGCCGAAGAGCAGACCGGGATCTTCACCAAGGCTCCAAACAGTCGCTGGTATGCGTCCCACGAGCTCGGCAATACCGTGCTTCTCCTCCCGGCGGCGGCTCTCAATCGAACTGCCGTGACCTGGGCGCTGCGTGGGCGCGACGCAGAATTCATAAGGTACGCGAAAGGGTTCATAATCAGTCTCCACCGCGACCTTCCGGTCGTGTTTCAGATCTTCAGCGAGATAAACGGTCGCCATGCCGCCTTCGCCCAAGTGACGCTCGAGCTTGTAGCGGTCGGCGAGGGCGGTCGAGAGGCGTGCGGTGATCTCGGGCATGAGGGCTAAGCTACGGTTCGGCCGGAACCTGTCAACGTAGTGAGACACCTCGGGTTCGAGATTATTGAGCCATCGCTGCTAGTATCTTCCGCGCGGCTGGCTCGACCACCCTGAGATCGGGGGTAGCCCGTACCCGGCATGCGAGCTACCGGAGACTGCCCGGGTACCCTCATCCCCCTGGCTGGACGCCTCCGGTACCAAGGGCGATACTTGGGATAGGGGAAAGCAAATTCCTTCTACGTTCTGTGTACCATAACCCTGCCGGGGCCTGAATGACGACATGGCGAAAATCTCACCTCACCCTCGCGGCGACGATCGGGTTTGGCCTATCCCTGTTCGGGTGCATCACCGAACAGACTGGGCGGTTGTTCATCGAGTTCGATGG
>JADFRS010000013.1:5845-41225 GCA_022561145.1 Gemmatimonadota bacterium | reverse complement strand
GCGGCCGTCCGCGCCGCGCAGCGATTCCAGCGCGCGCAGCAGCTGCTCGCGCCAGGCTTTCGTGCGCAGACCGCGCAAGCGCGCCGGCGCGAGGTTGCCGCCGATGATCGCGTGCGGCACCACCATCGGCGCGACGAACGACGCGATCTTCAACCATGCGCTGCCGAGCCCGCAGCCCGACGCGCGGATGCTCGTCGGATACTGCTCCGGCGTATAGACGTACGCGGTAATGAACCCCGACGCCATCAACCCGAGCGACAGCGAGCAGAAGATCGACACGACATACACCGACGACGCGTGATAGAAGCCCGCGAACGCCAGCGACAGCGCGCACAGCACGAACGACCACACGATCACCGGCTTGCGG
Source organism: Gemmatimonadota bacterium (assembly GCA_022561145.1). GTDB lineage: Bacteria > Gemmatimonadota > Gemmatimonadetes > Longimicrobiales > Gaopeijiaceae > JACZXQ01. The sequence goes on along the minus strand of JADFRS010000013.1, from coordinate 40,858 downwards.
CCGAGCTTGTCGACGAGCAGCGCCGACGCCAGCGACCCGAGCACGCCCATCACCGAGCCGATCACCGCGAGGTTCAGCGCGAGCTGCAACGGCGCGTGATAGAAGTTCTTGTAGATCGTCGGCAGCCACGTCGACAGCCCGTACTGGATGAACCCGCAGGTCGCCCACAACGTCGCCACCGCGAGCGTGCGCTTGCGATACGCGGCGCTGAACAGGTCGCTCATCTTGCGCTTCGGATGCTGGCGCACCATCTCGTCGAACGCCGCTGCCTGCGTGACCGGCGGCAACTCGCCGCGCACCGACGCTTCAAACGCACCGACCGCTCGCCCTGCTTCGGCCAGCCGCCCGGCCAGAAGGAGGGCGACAGGGCGCCCTTCACGGTGGGCGTGATCCCAGGCTTCGGCCACGCGTGGCAGGTCTTCAGTCGAGGCGTAGGTGAAGCTCGGGATGCCCCACGCCGTCAGTGTCGGCTCCGTGAGGAGCGCAGCCGAGTCGAGGTCAGGCCGGGTCAGGACATCCACGGTGGCTGGGCCGGTGAAAGGATGCAGACCCGCCGCAGTCATCTTGGCGTAGCCGCGGTAAGAGACCAAGCACAACAGCGGTACCCCCATGCGCACTGCGGTGCCTCTCAACGCATCCCCCGCCTCGAGCAGTCCCGTGTTCTGCACCAGAACCACCGGCGTCGCCCCTCCCATCCACAGCCCCGCCGCCACGGCGAATGCCTCGCCCTCACGGGTTACGCCAACGGTCCGGATCGCCATCCCGTCCTCCAGCCGACGAAAGAGCATGCCCAGCGACGTGTCGGGCAGGCCGACCGCGTGTGTCACGCCCAGATCCTCGAGCGCGCCGGCGAGTTGCGAGGCGGAGGGCGGAGGCGGGGTCTTGGGGGATTGTGGCGTAGGCGTCATGCGGGTAGCTACTACCGGCGCTTCAGCCAGACGAGGATGACCCCGCACTCGCCGATATATCGGCTGGGTAGGGTGGAGCCGTGATAGAGCTCCATGGCTGCGACCCTTCGCGGGTCGATACCGTCGAGGTCGAACCAGTCGTCCATCGCGAAGTCATCCACGAAGACCTTGAGCCTGCATCTTCTACTTCCTACCAGGCCGACGTTGGTGCCCCTTAACGCTCCCGGCGCCGTCAGCCGAATACCGGGGACTTCGGTGAGTACGTGCTGAAGGTAGTACGGGTCGCGGTCCGCCAGCTCCTCAGCGGTCCACTGGCGGCCCCTGAACGCCGGTGCCGCCCGTTGGCGTCTGAAGAATCCAGCGCGGCTGAGGAAGCGGGCGTGTGCCGTGACCGTGATCCCCGCTAGCTCGATCGCTTCGACGGGTAGTGTGAGCTCGACCTCGAGCGTTTGACCGTCGCGCACGAAGATCGAATCGCGCAGCGTCTGCCGGCCCAGATACTCGGCCTCGATTACGTGCGCTCCGGCAGGGACGAGCTCGACCGTGAACCATCCCTGCTCATCCGTCGCACGGTGGAGCACACCCGCCACCGTCACCTCTGCCCCGGCGATCCCCTCTCGCGTTTCGGGATCGATCACGCGGCCCATGATCTCGCCCGGCTCAGCGTCGGTACGTACGAGCACCGGGGTCAGGGCGATACGGAACGAGCCGGACCGATCGATCGTGAACTCACCCTGCTTGGCTTCGTAGCCCATTCGCGTGAGGACCAATCGAAAGCGTCCGATTTCGACGTCGACGAGCTGCGTTCGCCCGAGTGAGTCGGTGAGCACGTAGGTGCCCAGCTTCGGGATGCGCACGACGACGTTCTCGACAGGCTGACCCGAGTCGCCGTCGATGACCTCGAGATCCACCGTGACTCCATCACCCTTTTGATCCTGAGCATGGACGACCGGTGGGGCGAACGCCAAGCCCGCCACGAGCAGAAGCAGGGTCACTCTGTGCGCCGCGCTGTCGTTGAGCACCTTGCCCACATGCGACTCCGGTGTTGTGGGACGGGCTGAAGGTGCCCGCGACACCGGCGTCGGACAAGGCACCGCCCTGTACACAGCGGCGCGAGCGGCTTCTCTTGTGCGGCCAGGTTCTTCGACCACGAGAGCGGGATGCATATGGCGCGTTCGATCAGACGAAAGGCACTGCTGGTGGGTACGGTGGCTGCGGCCTTGCTGGCGAGCGCCTGCGCCGGCGATGGCGCCGGGAGGGTCGAGTTCCTCAGCCTCGGCACAGCCGGTACGGGGGGCATCTACTATCCCATCGGCGGTGCGCTCGCGAGCAGACTCTCCGCGCGAGACCCACTCCGTCAATACACGGCCGAGGTTACGGGCGGGTCGGTCGAGAACATCAATCGGCTAAAGAACGGCCAAATGGACCTCGCGTTCGCTCTGCCTGTGACCATCTGGGAGGCCTACCACGGTGGTGAGACCTTTCCGGAGGCGTTCGAGGATCTCAGGATCTTGGCGCCGCTCTATCCCAACCTCAGCCACCTGATGGTCACGCCCAGGTCCGGCATCGAGCGCCTGGCTGACCTTCGCGGCAAGCGCGTGGCCGTGGGTCCACCAGGGAGCGGTACCGAGCAGATGGCACGCCAGATCCTCGCATCGGCGGGGATAACCTACGACGATGTGGACGAGCGCTTTCTTTCGTTTGCCGAGTTGGCCATGGCCTTGAAGGACCGAGCCATCGACGCAGCGCTGATCTCGGTCGGATACCCGGCTTCTTCGGTGCTCGACGCGACCACCACCGGTGGAATTCGGCTCGTGGCGCTGGATTCGGCTTCGGTGCACTCGTTGCGGGTGGAGCACCCCTACTACGCCATGGGCGAGATCCCGGCGGGTGCGTATCCAGGAGTGGATCGACCGCTCCCGACGCTGTCGCTCATGAACTGGGTGGTCGCACGGGCAGACCTGGACGATGAGGTCGTGTTCCACCTCCTGGACATCTTTCGGGATGAGCTGAACGAGCTTGAGCGAGTCCATCCGATGGCCGGGCAGATCGACCTGAGTGGTTTGGACGACGCCCCCATTCCTCTGCATCCCGCGGTGGAGCGGTGGCGTGCTCGACAGCGCTGACGGGCGGGACGGCCGCCTCGGCTCAGCGCCTCAGTCCACCACGAACCCGTGGCGTTCGTTGACCTGCCTGATCGCCGGGTTGTTGAGCACCTGGTCGTAGATCCACATGTAGTGGGTCTGACCGCTCATGATCTCACGCGCACGTTCGCGGCCGACCAATAGCGTCATCGCCTGATACTCCAGGTCGCACACGACCAGGTGCAGGTATGTGCTGCTTTGGTCGCGCGCGCCCTGAGGGCCACCGGACGGCGCATCCGGAAACATCGTGCCAAACTCGGCCATCGCCGCGTCTATGGCCTCCGAACGGTCTTCCTCCAGCCAGTGGAACTGCTCGTGCACGAGCATCGCGAGGAGGCCATGGTCATCGCCCATGGAAGCCGTCCCGCATCGTCGGGTCGCTTGTAGGAATCGGCAACGCCTTCAAACAGCCCACGGGCCCTGCCCACGTTGGGACTATCCGCCCTCCGTCACAGGCTCCAAGAGAACATCATAATGCTGCGACCGCGCGTCGAAGCGGGCCAGCACCTCGCGGGCGGCGGGCGGCACGTACGCGATTTCGTAGTCCTCTCCCACGAACGCGCGCACGTTCTCGATCGAGTCGAACCACATGACCGTGATGAATTCCACCTCTGTCTCGAGGGCCCGCCGGAACAAGTGCGCGCCCCGGTAGCCCGGGATGTTCTTCACCGCGATCCCGGGCAGGATCTCGGAGCGTAGCAGGCTCTCGTAAGTGTCGGCGTTCTCGGGCGTGGTCCATCCATGCCAAACGCGGCTGATCATGAAGCGTCCTCTCGGGTCTGAGCGCATTCTCGGCGAGGCTGATCGAGCAAAGCGCCGGATGGCACAACCTCCGTGCCCGGTGGGGGGTACACAAGGCGTATAACACCTTTCTCGGGCATGGAGCTGTCACGTAGTAGGGCTCATGATCGTTCAATGCTCAGGACACTCGGACCGGATGGGAAAACGTGGCTGGACTCAGGGACGCGATGGCCCTCGCCTCGAGTTGTGTCCTCCTGGCGTGTTCAGACCCCGTCGCGCCCGATCCCCTCGGCAGTTGGGGTGGGGAGGGGGCATCTGTCGTGGTGTCGGCGGATCTTACCACGTTCGAGTTCGACTGTGCGCACGGGGAGGTGGATGCAACCCTCGTGGTGGACGGTCGGGGGAGCTTCAGTTCGGAGGGAGTCTATTTTCACGAGGGAGGACCCCTCCCGATCGAGGGACGTGAGCCGATTCGGGCGCGCTACCAGGGAACGGTCGACGGGGATCGCATGACGCTCTTCGTGCTGCTCGAAGGCTCTGAGCCGATCGGTCCGCGCCAGCTTCGGAGGGGTGACGAGCCCTTTCTCCGAAAGTGCCTCTGAGCAACGCGGTCCACAAAGCTAGTCACCGCGCAACACGTCGGCCGGATCAGAGCGGCTCGCTCGCCGGCTGGGGAAGTATGCGGCCAGCGCGCCGACCACACAGAGGACCACGGCGACAGCGCCGAGGGCCAGGGGGCTCGTCGGGTCGAGTTGGTAGAGCCGACTAGCCAGAATGCGTGTCAGCGCGATGGCACCGCCAACGCCCAAGAGCAAGCCAATGCCGACCAACTCGAGGGACTCCCTCATGACCTGCCAAAGAACCGAGCCCGTCTCCGCGCCGACCGCGAGCCGAACGCTGATTTCGGCACGACGGTGGCTGACGGCAAACGACGTCACTCCATAGATCCCAATTGCACCAAGAAGCACGGCCAGCGCCCCGAAGACCGCGAGGAGCTGGGCAAGCAGCCGTGGTTGCGACACGGAGTCCTCCAGCAACTCCTCCAAGGTTCGCACGGACGAGATCGGCACTTCGGAATCCACCGCCCGAATCACCTCCCGGAGTCTCGCCGTGAGCAGATGAGGATCGCCCATCGTGCGTAGGGTGAGAGCCATGCTCGCCACCGGGTTCTGAGTGAGGGGCCGGTAGACCCGGTCGTGACGCTCGCCATCGGCAGATTGGTCATGAGTGTCGCCCACGACGCCGACGATCGTGCTCCAAGCTCCGATCGGGTCTGAATTCGACCGAATGTGCCGGCCGAGTGGCTCCTCCTCCTGGAAAAAACGCCGGGCGAAGCTGCGGCTGACCACGGCCACTCGTTCGGTGCTCGACCCATCTCGCTCGGTGAACACTCGCCCGGTTCCTACTGGGATCGCGAGCACCTCGAAGTAGTCTGGTGTCACTATGTGCCACTCCACCGGCGAAGCCGCGGATTCGAGGGGAGGGCCCCGTTCGATCTCGAGGCCGCCCACGGCCCTCCGCGCTTCCTCGAGGGGCAGCACCTCCACTGCGGCCGCCAACGCCACCCCGCGTGTGAGTCGCACATCGCGCAGGATGCGATCCCAATACTCGCTGAGCTCGCGAGGGCTCGCGTATTGGGCCTCCGCCGGAGAAAGCCGCATGGTGAGGACTCCGGTCGCGTCGAAGCCGGGGTCGATGCAACTCAGGCGCCAGAAGTTCTGGACCATGAGCCCGGCGCCGGTCACCAGAATCAGCGCCAACGCGACCTCGGCGATCAGAATGATGCTCAGGACGTTCTTGGCTCCACCGCTCTCCGAGCCGGTGCCCTTTCGTTTGATTCCCATCGTCTCGCGAACGACCACGTCCGACGACTGAAGGGCCGGGGCCAGCCCGAAGACGATACCCGCCAGCACCGATACGACCAGCGTAAAGACGAGCACCTCACGCCCGACACCGATATCCTGAATGCCGGGAAGATCCGCCGGTAGGGCAGAGCCGAGGAGTTCGGTGCCCCAGAAGGCGAGCAGGAGACCCAGTCCGCCGCCGACCGATGCGAGGCACACGCTCTCGGTGAGCAACTGCCGGACGACCCGTCCCCGGGGCGCTCCGAGCGCCGTGCGCACAGCGATTTCCTTGCGGCGGACGGCAGCCCGGCTGAGCAGCAGATTCGCGACGTTTGCGCACACGATGAGCAGGACGAAGCCCACGGCACCGAAGAGCACGAGCAGCGCCGTGCGCGTCTCGCCGACCAGCGCTTCACGGATGGGCCGGACCGTGGCCCTGTTCCCGAAGCTCGGTGAGTAGCCGGTGAATGCGCTCCGAAGTTCCACGCTCACCCGCTTGAGCTCCACGAGGGCTTGCGCCCCCGTTGCACCGCTCGCCAGTCGGGCGACGAGTTGCAAATAGGGCGCATCGAAGTCGGCGTCGTCCGCTGTGTCGAGCGGGTCGGGCACCCAGATCGCCGCCTTGATCGAGGGGAAAGCGAAGGCCTCCGGCATGACACCCACGATGATGTGTTGCACGCCGTCCAGCGTAATGCTGCGACCGACCGCGTCCGGATCCGAACCGTAGAGACGTGTCCAGAGACCGTGGCTGAGCGTGACGACGCGCTCGGCCCCGGGCTCCCCATCCTCGAACATGACGGTACGTCCGTACTCGGCCTCGACGCCCAGGACGGTGAACAGATTCGCCGTGACGCGCACGCCGGAGAGGCGCTCGGCTTGGGCGGTCCCGGTCAGAGTGAATGCCCAGCCCGCCCACCCGGCCACGTCGTCGACCCGGTCGAGCCTGGTCCACAGCCGTGCCAGAGTCGCCTTGGAGGCGGCACGCTCGGGTTCAAGCCGAATCTCGACCAACTGTGAGGGATGGGAGAATGGCAACGGGCGCATGAGCACTTGGTACACGCTGCCGAACATGGCGCTGTTGACACCAATTCCGAGGGCGAGCGACGCGACGGCAACCGAGGTGAACCCCGGGTTGCGCACCAAGCCCCGCAAGGCGAACCGAACGTCGTGAAGTAGCGTTTCCATGATTCTAGATCGTTCTCATACATCCAGGTCACGGGAAAGGTCATGCCTTCTGTGGATCGAGGTTCTCGGAGAAAAAGAAAGGGGTGCCCATGATGGGCACCCCCATTTTCGGCGGAATCGACGATCAGCCGCGAACGGGGGCGGTGATCCGAGCCGCCCCCGCAGGCTGAACCTCGGTTACGCGCGCCCCATGGTGGCGGTGGCCACCTCACTCAGAAGGAGCGCTACGGTTCCAACGTAGAAGATCACGATCAGCATGAGCTTCACCAGAGTGATCGTGTTCGACCTGATGTTCTTGTAATTCTCCATGACGACCTCCTCGTACCGGGCTCTCGCCTCGCCTTCGAGCCTCCTTCATTCCGGGGGCTCCTCACCGGAGAGCTCCATCGGGGGCGGATACGGCCGCTCAACCGACTCACTGCAAGCTCTGGCAGCCAGTCTAAGGAGTGGGTATCAGCCGAGGGTCAGATTCGCGTCACGAAACCAACACGAAATCAGCAGCCTATCATTCTGGCTCAACCACACGGCTCCTGAGGGGGTGCAAAAGGGTGGCGGTCGCCGCAAAGTGGCCGTATGACCGGTTAGACGTCTAGTTTGTGGCCCGACCGACCACCGCGATCTTCGTTCCGTCCGGGCTCACGGCCAGTCTTGAGAACTCTAGGCCCATGCCCCGGAGGTCGGCGATGAGTTGCCAGCCCGCTGCCAGGTCGGGATTCCATTGGTAGATGCTTCCACCGTCCGCCATGAGCACCGTACCGTCCGGCGTCCAGGCGTGGAAGTCACCCCCCGAACGGGTCCTGACGAGTGGGGTCGTCTTCTTGGTGTTCGGATCCAGTTCTGTGATCCAGGTCTCGTCGTCCGAGACACGCTGCGTGAAACTGAACGCATTCCTGGTCGGAATCTTGTGGATGGAACGGCCCACGTTCTCGGCCACGATCTCGACACGCTCCGTGCGCAGGTCGGCCAAACGCAGAGTGGATGGCTCGCCAAGAACGAACAGCAACAGTGTGTTCGGGTCAGCCCACGCGTGATACCCCACGGGGGCGACGTTCGGCAAAAGGACCTCCGGGTCCATGCCCTCCATCGTGAAGCGCCAGAGTCGCTGAGTCGAATCGGCTTCGACGCGAATGGCGGAGAAGGCCCTATCGCCGGGTACCGGAGTGGGCGAGTACTCGCTCTCGCCGGTGCGCGTGATGCGGGCGATGCGGTTTGCGCTGAGGTAGTACCTGTGGATCTCCGTCTGTCCGTCGTTACCGTCTTCGTAGCTTGCCGTGAATAGGATCGAGCGGCTGTCCGGCGTGAAGAACGGTTGATTGTCGTAGGCCTCGGGCCTTTTCGTGACGTTCTTGGGATCTCCGACGAGGTAGTAGACGCCGTTGAACGTGCCGAGGTCTGCAATTAGGATGTCTGTGCCCGGGGGTGCCTGGGCCGCGGTGGGGGCCATGATCACTGGAACCGCTACGCAGGCCATCCACCCGGCGAGTCCGGCTCTCCGCATGCACCGAGAAGGAATCGAAGCTGTCTTGGAAGCCACTAGGCTCATCCTATTCTCGTCGCTACCGATGAAGATCCCGCATAAAGTACGCTGCGGGGACCAGATGGCGAATACTGCATGATCCGGACCAGGGATTGCTCCTGCCCTTGGGCAACCCCGCGGCGGCGGTCGCGCGTCATACAGTCGTAGTAACTCCTCCACGGGGAGAGGCCGTTGACGGATACCCATGCTCTGACCGAGCTCCAGCTCGCCATTCTTCACATAGTCTGGGAGTACGGAGAGGCTACCACCCAGGAGGTCCACGCCGCCATGGCGGAAGTCCGGGGTCTCGCTCTCACTACCGTTGCGACTTTGCTCTCGAGGCTCGAGAAGAGGGGTGTGTTGTCTCACCGGAAGGAGGGGCGTCAGTACGTTTATCGGGCGCTCGTGACCGAGAAGGAGGTGCGCCACTCCAAGGTGCGCGAACTGACTGCGAGCCTCTTCGAGGGCGACCCCTCGGCACTGGTACGCCACTTGGTCCGAGCACACGAGGTGGACCGCGACGAATTGGAGCGCCTGGTGGACATGATCGACGAGGCTGACCGCAGTGGGAGCTGACCTCTCAACGTTCGGGATGCTGACCCCAACGTTCGGGATTCTTACCCCAGCGGTCGGGTGGCTTCTCACATACGTCATCCACAGTACTGTGCTGATCGGAGGCGCTTGGTTGGCGGTACGCCTCGGGATCGTGGGCGGACCGGAGGGACGTGAAGCGCTTTGGAAGACGGCCCTGGTGGCGGGCGTACTGACCGCGTCGGTGCAGATGGTGGTGGAGGCACGGGGGCCGTCCTACACCGAAGCACGCGCTATATGGGCGTATCGCAGCGTTGAGCAGAGGGGACTTTCCAGCCGGCCGGTCGACGTGGTCGGGGCTTTCGATGTCGTCGTTCGCCGACGCCTGGCCGGGGTGTCAGATGATGAGCTGGCCGCCTTGTTGGCGGGGCCGTCCGGCATCGAGGGCCGAGCCTTCGACTGGCGCCTCACCCTGCTGGCTGTTTGGGGCCTAGGTGCGGTTCTCATGGTTTTCCGTCTCGCCCGAACGAGGATCGGCCTGCGCGCCGCCCTGGCTGGAAAGGTGGACATCGACTCGGGTGAGGCGCGTGAGATTCTCGATGAGCTCATCGTTTCCTCGGGCCTCAGGGGTAGAGTGCGCCTCACCGCGTCTCCGGCGCTGGAGAGCCCGGCGGTCGTGGGGCCCAGAGAGATCTGTCTGCCCCTTCGAGCCGAGTGTGGTCTGACGCGGTCGGAGCTTCGCGTGGTGCTCGCCCACGAGTTGGGGCACATGACGCGACGGGATCCGCTATGGACGATTGGCTCGCGCCTACTCGCGGATTTTTTTTTCATACAGCCGCTCAACCGGCTGGCGATTCGGGAGATGGAGGCCGAGGCCGAGTTCCTTTGCGATGACTGGGCGGTTCGGCAGACTGGAGAGCCGATCGCGCTGGCGCGGTCGCTCACGCGAATTTCCGAGTGGCTCACGTCTCCCCCTCCGACACATGTACTCTCCGTGGTTCGTGACCCCGGGACGCCGCTGGGCAGGAGGGTTCGGCGGATCCTCACGCCCGCAGCGGAGCGGCCGCGTGCGGGGCGAGCCCGAGTCCTGGCGCTTGTGGTATTGCTTCTCGGGGCTACGGCCTTCGTTCCGACCGTTCAGCTGGCCGGACCAGGAGGGATCCGCCTGGTTGCGCTGGAAGGGACCGATGTGACGGCCGCGCGCCTCGGAGCTCGTGAGTGGGTGCTTCCTTCAGGAAAGCAAGCCGTGTTCGTGGGCGCCCTGCGCTCGGAGGTCACCGCGCCCTAGCGGTCAGGTCGTCCTCGGCTTGGTTGTTCACCGCAGCACCCTATATTCTCTTCGTTCACCGTCTCCCGTCCCGATCGTGAGATCGTAGACACGCAGCACCAACCTCTGGGAGCGTCCCCTTTCGACGTGACGAGCAGTTGTCTGGCATCGCGCCCGCAATGGAGCAGGTAGGGCTTTCCGCGGCGCTGAGCCGCGTGGTCTCCGTGTCGGCGCCCGGGCCGGACGTGTCACCTTCGGTCTTCCTCACGGCGGCCGAGGGAGAGGCGCGCGGGTTCTGGGCGCGCGGTGAACACTGGATCGCTCACTGCGGGATCGCAGCCGAAGTGGTGGCCACACCCTCCACTTCCGACGTGGACGGCCGATTTCAAGCCGTTCGTTCGGGTGCCAGCGAGTTGCTCGGACTCGGCTCCCCTGGAGAAGGCGGACCACGGCTCTATGGCGGGTTCGCGTTTCGCGGTGATCATCGAGAGGGCGGCTTCTGGGATGGCTTCCCGACGGCGCTGTTCCACCTTCCGTCGCTCGAGGCTTCGGGCGGGGAAGGCCCGGTCACTCTGCGAGCGAATGCGTTGGCTGGAGTCGGCGAGGACCCGATCCAGCTCGAACGAGAGCTTCGCGAGCGACTCGAGCAGTTCGGGCGGGTGCTTGCCCACGAAGCCGACCAAGAACCGACCGCCGAGCACGCCATCGATGTCGACCGCAGTGACTCGGATCGGTCCGTATGGGATGTCGCTATTTCGGCGAGTCTCGCCGCCATCGGCGAGGCGTCTGTATCGAAGGTAGTGCTGGCGCGTACGCTGGACCTCAGAACCCAAGGACTCCCACGGCCCGTCGACGTACTCGAGCACCTCTGGGACCGAAACCGCGGCACGCACGTATTCCTGTTCGAGCCCCGGCCGGGCGCCGTAATGCTCGGGGCGGCCCCAGAGACCATCGCGACGTTGCAGCGTGGTGCCTTCCAAGCCACAGCGGTGGCCGGATCCATCGGTGTGGGAACGACCCAGGAAGAGCGGGTAGCCCTTGCCGAACGGCTGCTGTCCAGCAGCAAGGATCGGGAGGAGCATGGGATCGCCCTCGATGATATGGTGGCCCGCCTGACGTCCCTTGCGGAGGACGTGGAGGCTCAGGAGGAGCCTCACGTGCTAACGCTCTCGAGGATCCAACATCTCGAATCGAAAATCAAAGCTCGGGTCTCCGAGGGGATCGGGGTGCTCGACATTCTCGAGGCGCTCCACCCGACGCCAGCGGTGTGTGGGCTACCCCGTGATGCGGCCTTGGAGTTTCTGAGCCGCCAGGAGCCGTTCGAGCGGGGCTGGTACGCCGGCCCGGTCGGTTGGTTCGATGCCGCCGGCAACGGCGTGTTCGCACCGGCTCTCCGTTGTGCGGTTGTGCGCGGAAGGCAGTGGAGGCTGTTCGCGGGAGCGGGGATCGTTGCCGGCTCCGACGCTGCACTCGAGTGGGAGGAGACCGGCATCAAGTTCGAGCCCGTGCTGCGGGCCCTCGAGGCCAGCGGAGCTCGCCTGTGAACCCTGGCGAAGCCAACACACCCTGGGCCCGTGCCTTCGTTCAGGAGTTGGCGGCCTGCGGGGTCCGCCACGTCTGCATCGCGCCCGGATCTCGCTCGACGCCCCTTGTCATGGCCGTGGCCAGAGACGACCGTTTCGAGCGTTTCGTGCACCTCGACGAGCGGTCCGCAGGTTTTTTCGCGCTGGGTATTGGACGCGCCACGGGGATGCCCGCCGCGGTCATAACGACGTCGGGCACGGCGGCGGCGAACCTGCACCCCGCGGTTATCGAGGCCTTTCATGCCGAGGTGCCGCTCATCGTGCTGACCGCCGACCGCCCCCATCGCCTCCGGACGGCGGATGCCAACCAGGCGATCGACCAAGTCAGGCTGTTCGGAACCCAGGTGCGCGAATTCCACGAGGTGGCGCCACCCAGCACTGATGAGCCGGCGCTTCGGCACCTCCGCACGCTCGCCGCTCGTGCTGTGAGTGTGGCGGCCGGCCCGCCGGCGGGTCCGGTGCATCTGAACTTCCCGTTTGCCAAGCCTCTCGAGCCCGTGTCTGGGCCGGATGGGGATCCTCCTGCGGGGCGTCCCGTCACGAGTGACCCCGGTGGGTGGCAGGAGAGGGATCCCTACGTGCGGGTGTTGCGGGGGTCTCCGTCGGTGCCGGCCGATGCGGTGGAGCATGTCGCAAAATTGCTTCGGAGTCGGCGCAGGGGGATCATTGTGGTGGGCGCGAATGCGACGCCGGATGAGGCCGGATTGGCGGCGGGGCGTCTGGCTGCGGCGACGGGGTTCCCGCTCTTGGCCGACCCCCTGTCTGGTGCGCGCTTCGGGGGTGCTTGCAAGAGTGTGATCGGAGGCTACGACCTGTTTCTACGCGACCCCGAGATACGCAGGCGCATGCGGCCGGACCTGATTCTGCGCGTAGGAGCCACACCGACGTCGGCGTCGCTTGCCAGCCTCTTGGAGGAGAGCACGGAAGCTCGCCAGATCGTGATCGATCTGGGTGGGCGTTGGAAGGACCATCTTTCGGTGGCCAGTGAGTACATCGAGGCCGACGCGGCGAAGTTTTTTCAGGCCGTGAGCGGCAGACTCAGCAATACGATCGCCTCGGACTCCTGGCGAAAGGGCTGGGCTCGCGTGGAAGAAATCACCCAAGCAGAGGTCCAGGCGACGCTTTCGGCGGGTTTGTTCGAGGGAGGGGTCGTCGCGGAGGCGATGGCGAGCGCTTCCCCCGATACCAACTTGTTCATATCCAACAGCATGCCGGTCAGGGACCTGGACGCGTTCGTCGCTCCGACAGAGAAGATGGTACACGTCTACGGAAACCGAGGAGCGAGTGGGATCGACGGCATAGTGTCCAGCGCTCTCGGGGTGCAGGTCGGGACAGGTAGGAAGACCGTCGCGGTGCTGGGTGACATCGCGATGTACCACGATATGAACGGGCTCCTCGCGGCGGCGAAGTACGGCCTCGACGTCAGCTTCGTCGTGATTCACAATGACGGAGGTGGGATTTTTCAGACGTTACCGATCCGCGAGCACGAACCGGAATTCACGTCGTACTTCCTGACTCCGCACGGGATCAACTTCCGTGGCGTCGCCAAGCTGTACGGAATTCCATATTGGCGTGTGACGAGCAGCCAGGATCTGAGAGAATCCTTGGAGGACGCCATGAACGCAGAAGGCCCCGCGATTCTGGAGGTCCCACTTGATCGTGAGAAGAGCTACAGGCGCCGCCAAGACGTCGTGGCGGCCGTGGTGGCCGCAGTGAAAGACGAGCTAGGAAAGGGAGTGTTGGCATGACGCAGCCTGATTGGCAGGTGGTGAAGGACTTTGAGGACATCACCTACCATAAGTGCGACGGAGTCGCCCGAATCGCCTTCAACCGGCCGGAGGTCCGAAACGCGTTTCGTCCCGAAACGGTTTTCGAACTACTGGAGGCTTTCCGTGACGCGGGAGGGGACACGTCCATCGGCGTCGTGCTGTTCACCGGAAACGGGCCCGGGGAGGACGGGAAGTACGCCTTTTGCTCCGGGGGTGATCAACGGGTGCGAGGCGATGCCGGGTACGTCGGGGGAGACGGTGTGCCACGCCTGAACGTGCTAGAGCTGCAACGCTACATCCGATCCATGCCGAAGCCTGTGATCGCTCTGGTGGCCGGCTACGCGATCGGAGGTGGTCACGTCCTGCACGTCGTGTGCGATCTGACGATCGCGGCGGACAACGCTGTGTTCGGCCAGACAGGACCCATTGTCGGCAGTTTCGATGGTGGGTTCGGCTCGTCCTACCTGGCCCGGATCGTCGGTCAGAAGAAGGCCCGGGAGATCTGGTATCTCTGCCACCAATACGACGCAGTGGAAGCGCGCGACATGGGATTGGTGAACAAGGTTGTGCCGGTGGACGAGTTGGAAGCCGCGGGCTGGAAGTGGGCGCAGGAGATCATGGACAAGAGTCCGTTGGCCATCCGGTGCCTGAAGGCGGCGTTCAATGCCGACGTGGACGGGCAAGCCGGCCTGCAGGAGCTGGCAGGCAACGCCACGCTGCTCTTCTACATGACGGAGCAGGGCCAAGAGGGTAGGAACGCCTTCCTCGAAAAGCGGCCACCGAACTTTCGGAAGTACCCCTGGCTTCCGTAGGGCCTATGAGCGAGGGTTCGTCGGACCTTGGAAAGCCGAGCCTGCTCTCAGCGTGGATCTTGGCCATACGGCCCAAGACTCTGAGCGCGGCTGCGGCGCCTGTGCTGGTGGGCACCGGCTTCGCCGCGGGTCGGGGAGTGTTTCTGGTCCTCCCCGCTATCGCCGCACTGGTGGGCGCCCTGCTCATCCAGATCACCACCAACCTCGCCAACGACTACTACGACTTCGTGCGCGGCGGTGACACAGCGGAGCGCGTGGGTCCCGTGCGGGTAACGCAGGCCGGCCTCATCCACCCCGCCGCGGTGCGCAACGGGATGTTCGTGACGCTCGGGCTGGCCCTCGCCGTAGGGGTCTATCTGGTCTGGATCGGAGGTTGGCCGATCGTCGTAATCGGCCTCGCCTCACTCCTCTGTGCCGTGGCGTATACGGGTGGTCCGTTCCCTCTCGCGTATCATGGCCTTGGCGATGTCTTCGTGTTCGCGTTTTTTGGGCTGGTGGCCGTGGGCGGAACGTACTGGGTGCAGGCGCTCGACTTCCCGGCCGACCTGCTTCTGGCAGGAGCCGGAGTCGGAGCCCTCAACACGGCGATCCTGGTGGCCAACAACCTCCGTGACATCGAAAGCGACGCGGCTGTGGGCAAGCGGACGCTCGCGGTCCGCATCGGCCGCACGGGTAGCCGTGTCCAGTACGTCGCGCTCGTTGCCGGAGCCTTCGTGGTCCCGCTGCTCGGGGTGGCTTTGGCCGGATGGCCTCGCACGTCGCTCCTGGCGCTCGCTTCCGGCGTGTACGCGGTTGCACCGATGTCTCGCATCATGACGACCGACGAGCCCAGCGAGCTGATCCCGGCTCTCGGTGGTACGGCGCGCCTGGTGGCCGCGTACGGCGCGCTTCTGGCGCTGGGACTCGCGTTGGGGGCCTGAGCAGCCCGTGATGGATGTCCTACGGGAAGCCGCGCTCGATAGCCCCGATGCGGAGGGTCTGGAAGACGGCGGGAGAACATGGACATTCGCTGAGCTCGACGCAGCGGCCAGCAGGATGGCTCGCAGGTTGGCGCCGCTGGGCGCAGAGCCTCGGGCCACGCTCGCTCTCGTGGCCGATCCAGGCCCGCTGGCCGTGCAGGCTCTGTTCGCCGCCTCCCGCCTCGGTGCGACCGTGGCGCCCCTCAACGTCGGGCTGAGGCCACCCGAGTTCGAGGCCGCGTTCGACACACTCCGTCCGGACATGATCCTCGCCACCCGTCAGGCACGGGACGCGGCAGGCCTCGATCCGGTGTGGGTGACCTCGTTGGATGATCTGCCGAAACCGATGGACGAGCGCGGGGGTGACGACACACCGTTGCCCGAGCCACTCGCCGTTCTTTGGACCTCGGGTACGGATGGGCGGCCTCGCGGGGTGTGCCTCTCATCCCAGGCGTTCGACAGGGTCAGCGAGGCCAGCCGAGACCTTCTGCGCAGCGGTCCGGGCGCACGCTGGTATGCGTCTCTGTCGTTGGGGCACGTGGGAGGGCTTGCGACGGTACTCCGGTCCGTCAGTCATCGTGCGACGCTGGTGACCCGCGGTCGATTCGACGCGAAGGAATTTGCGGGCCTCGTCGATGCGGGTTCGGTGACACATGCCTCTCTCGTGCCCACCATGCTCGACCGCCTTCTCGGCGCGCGCGAGGGCCGCCCCGCTCCGCCATCCTTGAAGTGCCTTCTCGTGGGAGGAGCCCACGCCCCGTCCTCGTTGGTCGCACGGGCCTTGGAGCTGGGCTACCCGTTGGCGCTCACGTACGGTATGACCGAGACGACGTCGCAGGTCGCGACGGCATCACCTGCGCTCGTTCGCGAAAAGCCGGGCACGGTAGGCCGTCCGCTCAGTGGCCTCGAGGTTCGCCTGACCACAGAGGGCGAGATCCAGGTCCGTGGGCCCACCGTAGCGGTGGGCTACATCGGTGACGCCTCGCCTCTGGTGGACGGGCAAGGCTGGTACGCTACGGGTGATTTGGGCCGAATTGACGAAGACGGCCACCTGTGGATTACGGGGCGGTGCTCCGGCCGGCTCGTCACGGGCGGCGTAAACGTGGATCCGATCGAGGTCGAAGAGGCACTCCGGAGGGTTGCAGGGGTCGCCGATGCCTGCGTTGTCGGGCTCGACGACGCGGAGTGGGGGGATCTGGTGGCCGCTTTGATCGTGCCTGACCAGATGGCTCAACCCGATGCAAGAGACGTGAAGAAACAGCTCCAGGCATGGCTCTCGCCCCCCAAGATTCCGCGGGTGATACGCAGTGCCGCGGAACTGCCACAACGGCCGAACGGCAAGGTGGACCGGCCTGCGGTTCGTAATCTTCTCGCCGGTCAGCGGTAGGCGCGTAGTCGCCCTGGATTTGGGGGTGGCGGGAACGCGCCCGCCAAGACACCTTGCCCCCTTTCCGGCACCGGCCCGCGACAAACAGTTAACCCGGACCGCTCCATGGACCTGATCGAAGAATTCACCTGGAGAGAAATGCTCCAGGACGTGACGGAAGGCACGGCCGACGCACTCGCGGCCGGCAAAGTCAGCGGATACATCGGCTTCGACCCGACGGCCAGCAGCCTGCACGTGGGCAACCTGATGCCGATCATGGGACTCGTCCACCTCCAACGTGCGGGGCATACGCCCATCATCTTGACCGGTGGCGGCACCGGTCTCATTGGCGACCCTTCGGGAAAGGCCGACGAGCGGCAGCTACTCACCAAGGAAGACGCTGCCGAGAATTCGGCCGCGATCAGGGCGCAGCTCGAGCACTTCCTCGACTTCGATGCGTCGAGTAATGCCGCAATGACGGTGAACAACCTCGACTGGCTGAGTGAGCTTTCCCTGGTGGACTTCCTCAGGGACGTCGGAAAGCATTTCTCGGTCAAGGCGATGATGAACAAGGAGTCGGTTCGGCGCCGGCTGGAGGGGGAGGACTCGGGAATCACATTCACAGAGTTCGCCTACATGCTTCTTCAGGCGTACGACTTTGTGGAGTTGAATGAGAGGGTCGGCTGCACCCTCCAGATGGGCGGGAGCGACCAGTGGGGCAACATAACCGCCGGGATCGACCTTCTCCGCCGGATGCGGGGTCAAAGGGCCTACGGCATCACGTTCCCCCTCATCACGGGGCCCGGAGGAGAGAAGTTCGGCAAGACGGCGGCGGGCGCCGTCTGGCTCGACCCTGAGCGCACCTCCCCCTACCGGTTTTACCAGTTCTGGATCAATACCGGCGACGATGACGTCATCCGTTATCTGAAATTCTCCACGCTGCTCTCGCGGACGGAGATCGCCGAGTTGGGTGACTCCCTCGAGTCGAATCCTCAGGAGCGTGCGGCACAGCGGGCCCTGGCCGAGAATGTGACGCGAGCAGTCCACGGCGAGAGTGGTTTGGACAAGGCGGTTCAGGCCACGCGCGCGCTCTTTGGAGGTGACATCTCCGGGCTCGGGGCGGGCGACATTGAGGACATCTTCGCGAATGTGCCCTCGAGCAAGGTCTCAAAGAGTGACTTGGAAGGCGAAGGAAAGCCGGTCGTCGATTTTCTCGTGGAAGCGGGAGTGGCCACTTCGAAGGGTGACGCACGCCGCGCGATCGAGGGAGGTGGCATCTATGCCAACAATCGGCGTATCAGTGAGCCCGACGCTTGCCTGACCAACGATGATGCCGTGGAGGGGCGCTATCTGATCCTAAGAAAGGGCAAGAAGCGCTACCATGTGGTCGAGGTCGTGTGAATCCGGCCTAAAACGCCACCTGCCATCCCAGCAGGACCAAGTTGTCAGCCTGCAGCTGAGGACCGTTCAAATCCTCGTGGATGGGCGTGAAGTACTCGACCGAGAGGCGGTGCCCCTCTAGAAATCCTTCACGAATGTGCAGCGTGAAGCCGAACGGAAGCTGGGTACGGACTCCCCCTGTTGCGAACGGATTGGCGCGGGGATCTTCGAGGCCGTCCGTATCTGGGTCGGAGCGGGTGACCGAGCCCCACTCCGCGTAAACGACCCGCGCAGACAAGGCGATCCAGTCGTTCACGTTGTACGACACCCAGCTGGTCATGTCGAAGCGATCGCCGAACCTGTAGTTCCGGTCGTTTCTGTTCACATGCACGGTCGCACCGACCTGCGCACCAAACGTGCCGGTCTCATTCTGGGTCATGAAGCTCAGGCTGGGCATCACGTCCCACGACCCCGAGCCGGTCTGCATATTGAACGGGAGTTGATCTCGCGAGCCTGTAGCCGTTTGACCCCGTTCGTTGATCGCGCCCGTTGGGATGGAAACACCCATCCCGAAGGTGAGAATGTGGGCGCCTAGATCAAGGAGGTTCCAGAGTGTGTGGACCTTCACGTCACCGACGCCGTTGGTAAAGCTCCCGAAGAACGCCGTCTCGGTCTCGTTCAAGTCCTGCCGAGAGATGTAGGGCGCGGAAACGGCCAGTGTGAGACCGTCCCTAATCCCCATCCGAAGCTCCAGATTCAGCGTCTGGGTGAGCATGGAGATGGGCGCCACCGTAAAGAGGTCCAGCACATCCTGTTGGAAGAGGGGGGTGGTGCCGGTACGGTTGCCGAGCAAATCGTCGCGGGTGTATGTGAAGTTCCACAGAATCTCACCGGCATCAAGCGTGAAATGCCCCGTGACGCCCGGTGCGCCGAAACCATCTGGGCGGTTCCTGTCGAACACGTAGTCGTCATCTTGGGCCGCAGCCGATGCCGCAGTCAGTGCGAATGCAGCGACCAAACCGGCGATTATGCTTCTCCGAGCCATCCTTCATCCTCCCGCGATTCAATCGGTTAGGGAATCCACTGAAAATGCGACTATTCCGGGGAAAAAAACAAGTGTTTCCTTCTGGTAAGGGTTCGAACTGCGTCTACGCGCCGGGCGATCGAGACCCGACCGAAATAGGGAATCTGCGCGCCGTTAAAGGGGTGTCGGGCATTCGGGTTGTCGATCTTGGCGTTATCCTGGATGTTTTCGAGGACGACGCGTACACTCGTTTTGTTGGATTTACTGGCGCCCGATGGCGAGGTTTCCGAGAACATCACCCTCCCCGATCGGCGACCTTGCCCACCTCCTCGAGGCCGGATACTGTCACGGCTTCAGGCCGTTTCCCGACACAATGAGAGTCCCGAGATGAGATCACTCCGTTTCCTTTTCCTTCACGTCATGCTGGGTGCCAGTACGCTCCTGGGCGCATCTCAACTTGGCGCCCAGGATCTCAGGACTCAGTCGGAGGCGTCGGCGTTCACGGTCTACACGGCCTATGACAGCATGATGACCTACCTCCGCGAGGTTCGGGCGTCGACCACCGATATGAGGCTCGGGGTCTACGGTGAGTCCCGAGAGGGGAGGGAACTCCCTTACGTGATCTTCAGCCGTCCGCTGGTCAGCCAACCCTGGGAGGCCGCGGTGTTGGGACGGCCGGTGGTTTCTCTGAACGCGAACGTGCACGGGGGTGAGCGCACCCTGCGTGAGTCCCTGCTGATTCTGATCAGGGAGCTTTCGACGCCCGGGACTGAAGCGAACGCCCTGCTGGACGACTTGGTGATCCTCGTGGCTCCCCAGATCAACCCCGACGGTTTCGAGGCTACGCCCCGGAGTACGCGCGGAAACGCCTGGGGCATCGACATGAACCGGGACTGGGTCAAGCTCGAGCAGCCGGCGCTCACGGCGTATGCCCGGAACGTCATCCAGCGCTGGCGTCCACACATATTCGTAGACAGCCACAACGGTGGCGCTTTTCCCTACAACCTGAACTACCAGTGCCCCAGCCATGCCGAGCTGGACCAGCGTATCACGCTGCTGTGTGATCAGGAGATCTTCCCCGCCATCAACGCACGGCTGGAGGCCGATGGTTATCAGGCCTTCTACTACAGCCGGGGGACGGAGACGCGCTGGAACGGCGGAGGCTCACAAGCTCGCATCGGGCGAAATTACGGCGGCTTCATCAACTCGGTGGGCATCCTCTTCGAATCGCCTACGTCGCAGGAGCTGTCCGACGGTGTCGCGTCGGGCGTTCTCGCATTCAAGGCCGTGCTGGAGTATGCCCGCGACAACGCGGACCGGTTGATCGAGACGGTGAACCGCGCCCGCGTCGAGACCCTGGAGATGGGCCTGAGCGCACGGGGCGACGTGGTCGTAGAGATGGAGTACGGGCCCGAGGATTACACGGTGGAGTATCAGGTACGGGTCGGCGAGGGTGATGATGCCCGGGTAATCACGGTCCAGAGTGACTCGCTCATGAAGCGGCCGATCGCCACCAAGACTCGGCCAAGGCCGTACGCGTACATGCTTCCCAGAGACGCCGTGGGCGCGGTGGCAATGCTACAGCGACAAGGGATTACCGTGGAGGTGCTCGAGCGGGCCACGACCGTAGAAGTGACCGCGTACACTCTTGCCGGTGTCACGTACGAGCAGGCCTATAACCACGCCGGAGCGGCGCGGGTCCAGTTGGGCGACGTCGTGACGTTCGAACGGGACTTCCCGGCGGGCACTTTCGTGGTACCCACCGGCCAGATGCTGGGCCGCCTGGTGTCGCACATGCTGGAGCCGGAGACGGAGGACAACGTCGTATACTGGAACACGATGGACGCGTGGCTGCCCAAGGCCGCGCTCGAGGCCATCGGTCGGCCCAATGCCGGGCAGGGGGATGGTGGTCCGGGTAGGCGTGGGGCAGGCGCGCGCGGTGGCCGGTCTGGCAACCGTGGCGGCCCGCCGGGCCGTGGCGGTCGCCGAGGTGGGCCGGAGGACCCACCGGTGGTGCCGATCTACAAGGTGATGGCACCCATTGCGTTGCCGTCCGTAATCTTGAACTAGGCGGGGCCAGCTGCCCGCCCCTTGACCCGACCAGGGCCCGCGTGCTACCTCCTCGGGCATGGACCAGCCGACCCCCTTGGTCGGCGTGCTCATGGGGTCTCGTTCAGACTGGGAGACCATGCGCAACGCCGTCGACACGCTCGAGACTCTCGGCATTCCACACGAGGTCCGGATCATCTCGGGCCACCGTACGCCCGACCTTCTTTTCGAGTACGCGGCGACCGCCGAAGAGCGCGGCCTCGAGGTGATCATCACGGCGGCCGGTGGAGCCGCCCATCTCGCGGGTATGGCTGCAGCCAAGACAGTGCTCCCGGTGCTGGGTGTGCCCATGACCTCGACGCTCCAGGGGCTCGATTCGCTGCTCTCCATCGTACAGATGCCGGCCGGCATTCCGGTTGGCACGCTGGCCATCGGCAAGGCCGGTGCGATCAACGCAGCCGTCTTCGCGGCGGAGATCATGGGGTCGAAACACCCCGAGATCCGCGAGGCAGTACGCGAGTACCGGCAGGCTCGAACCCAGGCGGTACTCGACGATCCGGATCCGCGCGTCGAGAAGTAGTCCTCCCCAAGAGATTTGTCGGCGGCGTCAGCCACTCAAAGTCGGTAGCTTTGTTTCGTGACCATGCTGACCGTAGGTGCCTTTCTCGTCGGCGCGGCCTGGCTGTACCTCATTCTCTTCAGGGATGGATTCTGGGGAGACGATCACGGCTTGGTGATCACCGAGCGCGGATCCGACTCCAAGCCATCACCGGTTCTCCAGCCGTCCGTTGTGGCCATCATCCCGGCGCGGAATCAGGCCGCGGTGATCTCAGCGTCCCTGAATTCGCTTCGCCGGCAGGACTATCTGGGTGCGCTGTCGATCGTGGTGGTCGACGACCAGAGCAGCGACGGTATGGGAGACGTCGCTCGCGCCCTCGAGCCGGAGCGTGACCCACCGCTACTCGTGGTGCAGGGTGGGCCGGTCAGGCCGGGGTGGGCCCGCCGGGTTTGGGCGATGGAGCAGGGAGTGCGGCGTGCTCTCGAGGGTTCGCCGGATTATCTGTGGTTCACCGAGGCTGATGTCGAGCACGAGCCGGATGTGCTGCGGGCGCTGGTTGCAAGGGCCGAAAAGGACCATCTACATCTCACCTCCACCGAAGTGATCCGGGTGGGGCGGGGTGCCGCCGGGCGCTGGCTGGTGCCGGCCTCGGCTTTCTTGCTTCGGACCCTACATCCGCTCGGCCTTGTGAGCCAAAGCGATTCGCCGCTGGTGGGCGCGGCCGGAAGCTCCATGCTGGTGTGGACGGAGGCGCTCCAAGACTGTGGTGGCCTGGAGATGATCCACGACCATCCACTCCCCGCCTGGGGCCTCGCAGCCCGGATCAAACCCTCTGGTGCGATCTGGTGGGGGCTCACGACAGCATCCAGGAGCGTCCGGCCTCTCGGTGTGGTCGATGTGTGGCGTAGCGTGGCTGCAACAGCATACACGCAGCTGGACTACTCGAGGAAGCGTCTGGCGTTGTCGCTCATGGTTATCGCGCTGCTGTACGTCGTGCCCATGGCGGCTGTGTTTTGGGGTGCGCTCACAGCGGATTGGACCGAGGCTTGGGCTGGCGTGGTGGCTTGGACCTTCCTGGGTGTGGCGTACGTGCCTGTCCTTCGAAATCATGGGCAGGGCCCGGCCGGGGCACTTCTACTGCCCACTGCCGCGGCGTTGTATTGGCTCATGCTTCTCGACTCGGCCAGGCGCCTCAAAAGGGGCGTACGAGGCACCGTCTGAAACCCTGCTGCACCTACATCCGTAAGCCCTCTTTAGATTACTCCTGGAATTCCAGACTAATAGGCGGGTCATGACCAAGCGAAAGACGCTGGGAGAGCTGGAGCACCTGCTGATGCTCTCGATCCTTCGCCTCGGAGATGCCGCCTATGGGGTGACGATGCGGCGCGAGATCGAGGAACGCACGGCACGGCCGGTCTCGCTCGGATCGATCTATCCTACGCTCGACCGCTTAGAGGAGAAGGGGTACGTGAGCTCTGCCATGAGTGAGCCCACCAAGGCGCGCGGCGGCCGCTCGCGTCGCTACTTTCGGCTAGAGCCGGCCGGGCGTGAGGTGCTGAAGCGGGCCCACGCCGTATTCACTGCCATGTGGGAGGGTTTGGAGCCTGACAAGGGGATGGGTCGATGACCGGGCGACCTGAAGGCTCTGCGCCCGGCCTCGCCGTGCTCCGGGCCCTGCTGTGGTTGCTACCACGGCGCCACCGGGAGGTCTTCCTTGGCGACCTGATGGAGGAGTACGAGACATTCGTCGCGCCGGGATGCAGTGCCGCGGCAGCGCGTTGGGGGCCGGTGGGGCGGGGAAGGACGAGGGAGGGGACAGAATCTGGTCATCACGGAGGCCAAGACCATGGATGAGCATCTGGCCCTCACGTTGTTCGCCCCGCGCATGGGTGCTCTTCTACTAGGCGTGTTCGGCGCGTAGGCTTGTGAGACCACCACCACAGGATCGCGGCCGTGTGGCCGTGTCGCTCGTCTTGCTGGTGGGCTCGAGTCTGTTTCTCCGGAGCCTCATCGTGGCCCAGTCGATCGACCCGGGATTCCATGCCCCCGAAGCGGCGATGATCTCTATCGAGACCCGGACCAGCGGCTATGATGACGCCCAGGCTCTGGTGGCTCTACGCCAACTCACCGAGCGCATGGCGGCCCTGCCGGGCATCGACGCGGTTGCGGCGAACTCCGGTTACCTGGACCTCATGGAGATCCCGATCCTGTCGGGTCGTGGGATCGAGGCGAGCGATACCGGTGAGAGCGCACCCGTGCTGGTCATCAGCGAAGCGATGGCGCGCCGGTTCTGGCCAGGACAAGACCCGGTTGGGCAGATGGTCCGCACCAGGGGCAAGGACACCCAGATCGTGGGTGTGGCGCGCGACACCAAGGTGCGCACCCTGGGCGAGGCCCCCAGGCCGCTCGCCTATTATCCGCTGGAACAGAACTACCTGTCGCTGATCACCCTCATCGCGCGTGGACGGGGCCCGGCGCCCGAGACGCTCGCCCTCCTGAGGCGAACGATCAACGACTTCGACCCCCCCCTGGTGATCATGAGCCAGTCCACCATGCAGGCGCATCTGGGCGTCATGCTCTTCCCAGCCAGGATGGCGGCCCTGCTCCTGGCGGTCTCGGGTGGATTGGGGTTGCTGCTGGCCGCGGTCGGGTTGTACGGCCTGGTGAGCTACAGCGTCTCGCGCCGCACCCGCGAGGTGGGTATTCGGATGTCGCTGGGCGCCGATCCCGACAGCGTTGTCGGGCTCGTCATCAGGGGCGGCATGCGTCTCGTGATATGGGGAACCGCGATTGGCCTCGTGATGGCGTTCGCGATCACCCGTGCCGTCGAGCGGTTCCTTTACGGCGTGAGTGCGACCGACCCGGTGACGTTCCTCGGCGTGCCGCTCGTGCTCCTTACTGTCGCGGCGGTCGCGGCATACGTGCCGGCCCGCAGGGCCAGCAGGGTCGATCCGGTGACAGCCCTGCGATCGGAGTGAGGCGGGTTCGCGCCTGGCGGCACCGGCGTCCGGAGCGAACATTGCCCGCATGACCAGGACGTTTCAATCCGAGGTGGGCGCGCTGCGGCGTGTCGTTGTGAAACACGCGCGCGACGCATTTGTCGACCCCCCAAACATTGAGCGTGGGTGGGAGGATCTCGGATTTCTACGGCCGCCCGACTATGAGCGCGCGGTCCAGGAGTACGACGGCTTCATCACGGTACTCGACGGGCTCAGGATCGACTGCATGTTCCTGCCGCTCGAGCGGGACGTGGGCCTGGATTCGCTGTACGTCCGCGATGCCTCTGTGGTCAGCGACCGCGGAGTCGTCTTGTGCAACATGGGAAAGCCCGCGCGTGCCGGTGAGCCCGAAGCGCAGGAGGCTGCTTACCGGAGGTGGGGGATCCCCATAATCGGTCGAGTGGAAGGCAACGGCCGCCTCGAGGGCGGTGACGTGGTCTGGCTGGATGACCGAACGGTGGCCGTGGGCCTCGGTTACCGCACCAATGCCGAGGGTGCTCGCCAATTCAGGGCGTTGCTTCCTGAAGCGGTGGAGATGGTTCTTGTACCCTTGCCGCACTGGAAGGGCCCGTCCGACGTGTTTCACTTGATGTCGATGCTCAGCCCGCTGGACGGAAACCTCGCCCTGGTTCACTCATCGCTCATGCCTGTGCCGTTCCGACAGCTCCTGCTCTCCAGGGAGGTCGAGTTGGTCGAAGCGCACCCGACGGAGATCGACGATCTCGCCTGCAACGTCCTGGCCGTTGCGCCGCGGGTTTGCGTAATGGCGGCGGGCGCGCCCGAAACCGTGAGCCGTCTCGTTGCCGCCGGGGTCGAAGTTCACAACTTCGAGGCGGGCGAGATTTGTCTGCCGGGGTCGGGTGGACCCACTTGCCTCACGAGGCCCCTGGAGCGCTATACATAGCGCCCGCTTGCCCGTCTGAGGTCTGAAGTGGCCCCAAAGGACTTCCACAGCCCGGGGGGGCACGCTATCTTTGAACAGTATCAGCCTCCCCTGCGGACCTTCCTCAGGTGGTGGCTCTTTTCTTTCGCTGATCCTCCCGGTGGCTTCGGTCGGGACGTAGTTCTGTCCAGCCGATTGGTACGGGAGACCTTATAGCGCGAGGGTTTCGCCATGATCGAAGAAATTCGCGCAAAGCTCGAAGACGAGATCGCTGGCCTGACCCATGAATTGAACGTCGAGCTTCCCGGTCGGATCCAAAAGGCAGTGGAGTTGGGGGACCTCCGAGAGAACTCGGAGTACAAGGCGGCCCTGGAGCGGCAGCAGTTCGTCCAGGCCCGCCTCGGGCATCTCACCAGCCGCGTGGCCGAGCTGTCCAAGATCGACGTGTCGGATATGCCCAGCGACCGTGTCGGTTTCGGGTCAAAGGTCGAGATACAAGATCTTGCGCTGGACGAGAGACTCTCGTTGACCATCGTGGCCGGAGATTACATGAGCCTCGACGGTGACCACGTGTCCATGGCGTCGCCCTTCGGAAAGGGGCTCCTCGGTGCGCGAAAGGACGAGGAGGTGGTGATCCAGCTTCCTGTCGGAGAGCGGCGGTTCAAGATTCTCGAGCTCCTTACCCTGCCCGAGCAACTGGGCGGCAAGGGGGGGGGCTAGTCCTCGTCCGTTCGATTCCGCAGCGTTCTCGGAGTCGGCTTCGACAGCGGAATGGCGCCCTCCAGTAACTGCTCGGTAAAGTCCAAACGTTGATCGATCGAGGCCAGCTGCTCGTTTAGGTCGGCGACCTCGGCCCTGAGCAACTCGGTCGCACGCGGATCCTCGGATCTCAAGGAACGATCGGGTTCGTTGCCGATCTTTCGGATCATCCACTGCGTCATGAGGGCGCCACCCGCCCCAAGCGCTCCACCGCTTACGAACACTGCGGCGATCCCCACCCAGAATTCCGGCCCCATGCGTACTCCTCGATTCAGTTCCCCAAATGGACGGATTGGGGAGACCGTAAGTTTCGCCCGCCTAACCCGACTGACACTGCGGACATTCCATCTAGAGTCTAGCGCCTTGGGGCCCCGGACAACCAGGCTGTGATATCTGACAGTTCCTCGGCCGAGATCTGGTGCCCCATCGGGTAGTCGCGCTCGGTGAGATCGGCGTCGAGCGACCGGAGCAGGGCCCGCCCGGAGACCGCCAGCGAATGGTGGACGACCATGTCCAGGGTGCCGTGGCCCCAGAAGATGCGCGTCTCCGAGAGAGCGTCCGACGTCACTGGCACTTCGGTATCGTTCACCAGGAAGCCGCTGAGATCGAGTACCGAGGCGACGGTCCCAGGCCTGGTCAGGGCGTAGGCCAATGCTGTGGTTCCGCCCTGCGAGAACCCGCCAAGGACCAGCGGTCCGGGTGCGACGGGCAGGATAGCCGGAAGCTCGGCCAGAAAACTCTCGAGCGCGGCCAGGCTGGCATGGAGTCCCTCCGACTCGACCCGATTTCCTTCGACATGGCGGTACCACGCCCAACCCGCCCCATAACCCCAGGGTGCACCAGGGTGAGGCCCTTGAGGGGTGACCACGATCGATCCCGATGGCAGGTGAGTCGCGAGCGGGAGCAGATCGTGACGGTCCGTTCCCCGCCCGTGGAGGAGGACGAGCAGATCCGCGCCGTCCCGGACGTCATCTGGAATCAGAACTTCGTAGGTGAGCATGGTTCTCGTCAGCGTAATGGCGTGAGCCGGGCGGCGATCTCATCGCGCCGATCTTCGAGCCAGGCCGGAAGCTGTAGGTCGGTGCCGAGATCGGCCGGGTCCTCATCCAGGGTGAAGCCCGGACCGTCCGTGGCGATCTCCAGCAGGAGTCCGTCGGGCGCCTGGAAGTAGATGCTCTGAAAGTACTTGCGATCCTGCACTGTGGTGACGTCGAGGCCGAGTGACATGAGGTGGTCTCGCCACGCGAGTTGTTCGTCTTCGCTGGACGCACGGAACGCGATGTGGTGGGTCTGCCCGTACCCCCCCTGCGCCTGCCCTCCGTCGTCGGGCCATTCGAAAAGCGTAAGCGAGCTCCGCGCTGCCACGTTCTGCCCGTCGTAATGCGCCCAGAAATGATGCCTCATCGAGCCGTCGTCCAGGTTCACCGTGCGTTTCACCAGCCGGAGCCCGAGTGCCGCCGAGTAGAATTCGTTGGCCCGCTCGAGGTCGGCCGTGATCCCGGAGATGTGGTGGATACCCGTAAGCGTCATCGCGTCCGTCATGGCGTCGACCGGCTCCGGGTGCGTTAGCGCGGCGATTGCGGCCTCGTCGCGGTGCCCGTGGGTGCGCTCAACCGCCGGGTCGATCTCCCGCTCACCGAGCGCATCGGGTGGCTCGTCGAGGGAATAGCCTGGGCCGGCCGTGGCGATCTCGAGGATCTGCCCATCGGGATCGCGAAAGTAGAGGCTGCTGAACCACCCGCGGTCATACGGACCGGTGGTTGGGGTGCCACCATCGTTCAGCCAGCGTTTCCACATGAGTTGGGCCTCGACCGTCTCGACCGAGAGAGCCAGGTGATGGATTCCACCGACGCCCAACCGGCCACGGGCCGCGTGGGCCACTCGAAAAACGTGAGGATCGTGCCGGGCGCTCCCGACTCATGTCCGAAGTACAGATGGTAAGTGTCCGGGTCGTCGAAGTTCACGGTCCGTTTTACAATGGGAATGCCCAACCGGTCGCGGTAGAAATCCACGGTCCGCTGGGCATCGCGCGCCACCATCGTGATGTGGTGGAACCCCGACGTCATGAAATTCTCCATGGGCACCCTTTCCATGCGCATGACTCGATTCGGCATCATGAAATCACAGGTGGCCTTGCCTACACCGGTTTTGGACCACAGTTCAATGCTCATGACGAGTAGCACGGGCCCACAGGGTCGCTTCCGAATCGGGCAGGTTTCTCGGATGACCGGCATCCCGTCCGAGACGTTGAGGTCGTGGGAGGCTCGCAACCGGGCGGTGCGTCCTTCTCGCACACCGGGGGGGTTCAGGCTCTACAGTGCCGACGACATCGAGCGGTTGAAGCTGATCAGGGCGCTCACCGACCTCGGCACTCCCGTGGGAACCATCGCAGACCTGGATACGAGATCCTTGCGAGGCCGGCTCACGGGCGGCACGTCGGGTTTGAGCGACGATCAGTTGAAAGCGATTGCGACCGATGAGGCGCTGCCGGAGTCGGTGCGCCAACTGTCGAAGGCGATTCAGGAGATACGTGTGGTGGCCAGGTCTGAGGAGGTGAGGGACCAACTGCCCCAACTCGAGGCCTCGCTGGTCGAGCTGGAGTCCTTGTTGTCAGTGCTGTGCGATGTGGGGCGCGCGGTTGGCTCCTAAGGCCTCGATCCGTCGAGCTTTGCATGTACGGTGGCGCGCGGAACGTCCACCGAGAGCCGGGGTGTGAAGGAAGATTTCGCGACCCGCCCACCCCGACGAGAGAGTGACCTATGGCCGAGACCCCGTCCACGATGCCGCCGCTGGGGATGGGTGCGCCGGCATTCGCCCTGCCGGACACATCCGGACGTGTGGTGACCCTGGAGGACGTAGCGACGGAGCGCGGTTTTCTTGTGATCTTCATGTGTAACCACTGCCCGTTCGTGAAACATCTACGGGATCAGCTGGCAGATTTTGGCCGTGAGTACCAGGCGAGGGGGCTTGGCGTGGTTGGGATAAGCTCGAACGATGCCGAGCATTATCCCGCCGACTCACCCGAGGCGATGTTCCGTGAGGTCGCAGAGGTGGGGTACACGTTTCCCTATCTCTACGACGCGGATCAATCGGTCGCCAAGGCCTACACAGCCGCCTGCACGCCCGACTTCTTCCTGTTCGACGGAGACCGGCAGCTCTTCTACCGGGGACAGTTCGACAGCAGTCGTCCCGGGAACGTCGTCGAGGTGACCGGACACGACCTGCGCGCAGCGGCCGACTCGCTGCTTGCCGGGCGCGAGGCACCGGCCCAGCAGCTTCCCAGTATCGGTTGCAACATCAAGTGGAAGCCGGGGAACGCTCCCGATTACTTCGGATGACGGGTGCTGGTGGCCGGGAGGCCTCCAGGGAAAACAAAGAGGCGCCGTCGGACCCTCCCGACGGCGCCTCTCTCAGTTCTGCCGCAACCCGGCGCGATGACCGCTGCCGACTTGGACAGTCGAAGCCGGATCGGCCTAGAAACCGAAGCGGCGATCGCGTGCCCTTGCCAGGTTGCACAGAATACTTGGACTAGACAATTGATCACCTCCTTGGCTCAGTTCAACTTTGGGCGGAGCGCCGGCGGGCTCACAGACCCGCAGTCCCCGAACGGTAGCTGCAGAGCGTGCCGATTGGGGCCCAGGCCGCCAGGCGGCCACCGCAAGCTATGACCCGGTGATCCGCCGATCAAGGAGAATATCTCAGGCCTTCTTGTACGCCCGGTGGAAGAGCCAGGCGCTGACCAGCACGGCGATCGTAATCCAGACGAATCCCCAGACCACACCGTGGATGCCGGTCAACTCGCCGAGCATCGCAGCATCGGACCGAAGCTCCGGGCGGTCCAGAACGTCACTCTTGATGTCCAAGATCGCGTACAAGCAACTCGTGAGTCCGAGGACCAAGAGCAGACGCTGGTTCCAGACCTGGGCGAGTTTCCTGGCGCTGAGCAACAGGGCCGAACCGAAGGCCATCCCGAACCCGATGCCGAAGGGCCCACGCACATAGGCGATCGTGAGGCCGATTACAAACACGCCGATTGCACCGATCACCCACCGAGTAGAGATGCGAGAACTCTGGCTCGCAGTCACCATGAGTCCACCCCACGCCAGACTTCCAAGGTATCCGGCCGAGAGCGTGAGGAAGGCGTTGCCGCCCGGACAGTAGCAGGCGCCGCCCTGGTTGGGATCCAACACGATCTGCTCGATCGTGCCGCCGGTCGCAACAGCCACAGCCGCATGGCTGATCTCGTGCAGAAGGACCACGAAGATCTTGAGCGGATAGATGAAGGCCGTGTCCCACACGGTCCAGAGCGCCGCGAAGTAGAAGACGAACCCCGCCACGAACGCGAGACGCCTTTTTGTCTGTTGATTCATACTCGTTGGTACGGGTAGAGCGGGCTCAGTGTTTCCTTCTTATTGGATGCCGGGGACGAATCACCGGTTGCTCTCCACATGGAAAGTGAACGCGGTTCGTAGCAAGGGGGCGATGGATGCCAGCTCGTTTCGAGCCAGCCGCGCGCTCTGGTCGGTCGACGAAAAACCAGCCATGGCGGCATCCTTGACCAAGCTGGAGGTCATGCCGGGCTGGACCCCGAACGCGGCGGCCCACGCCGTCGCTTCCTCCCTGAAGGTCCTGCCGCTCCAGGAGTTTCCGTATTTGCGCGCGCGAGCTCCCATGCTTCGGGCTTCCCGCAAAGCCAGGTGGCGAGCCCCGGCGGCCACGACCTCCTGTGTGGCCCGATCGAGGTCGTCGCGAGCCGCCTGCCAGGCCCTCCTGTCCAGTGTGAGCAGGTGGTGTTCCAGGTCCACGACGCTGAGCTCCCCGCCCTCCCAGCGGCCCAAGGCAACCGAATCGCCGACGGTGTCATCGAGCCATCCTCGGACTGCCGCCTCGTCGACCTCGACTCCGCCGGAGAGGGCCTCGAGCCACCGATCGGTCGCGGCGGAAATGTCTTCCCACCTCGAGGCAGCCGCGTACGCCATGGACACGCGGTCGAACGGGACCAACTCCTTGGTCTCCAACCGCAGCACGTGGAACCCGTACTCGGTCTCCACAACTGGGCTGATCTCGCCTTCCTCCAGCGCAACGGCTGCACGCCAGAACTCGGGAACCCAGGCTCCTTCCCGTCCAGGGGGCAACAGGCCTTCCCGCCCCTCCGCTCCGGACTCCTCCGAGAGCTCGGCGGCGACGGAGGGGAAGGACTCGCCCGCCTGGAGACGCTGAAGCGCCTCATCGGCCTTACGGGCGGCCTGGGCGCGGTGCTCCGTTGAGCGCCAGCGCTCCGAGAAGAACAAGACGTGTCGTACGGTGAGCTCGTAGCGTGGGTCGTCGAGGTACCGCGCCTGGAGGTGCTCGTCCCGTACGTCACGTTCCGCGAGGAGCCGTTCGGCCACGGCCTGCTCGATGAGGAGTCCGGCTTGATCCGGTTGGCCCGAAGGTAAGGGCCGCTCTCGAAGGACGCACGGCTTGCAGGACGGTCTCCGACGGGGCACGTTAGGCTCCCCGATCGCCGTCAAGAGCTGGGCCAGCCTAACGCCGTGACCACCTTTGCTTTAGCGCCGACGCGACGCCTCTTCCGCGCTATGGCCGCGACTTTTGTGCCGGAGTTGAGCACGGTGGACGAAGAGGTTTGGCGCCGCACTGAGGCCATCATCACCGAGGGGCTCTCGGGTCGGCCGGACGCCGTAACCAGGCAGCTCGTGTTGTTCATTCGCGTGGTGAACGTGCTGGCGGTATTACGGTTTCTTCGACCCTTCACGGCATTGGACGATGCGCGCAAATTGCGCTTTCTCACCTCCCTCGAGAATGCACCCGTTCTCGCCATCCGGCGTGGCGTGTGGGGCCTGCGCACGCTCGTCTTCATGGGCTACTACGGACAAGACGACGTAAAGGCTCGAATGGGCTACAGCGCGAAGTCGATCGGGTGGCGGGCCGTGAGGCAGGAAAGCGCCGATTCGTGAAACACGCGCAATACGATGTGTTGATCGTGGGTTCGGGCGCCGGGGGCGGGACGGTGGCGCAGGCGCTGATCCCACTCGTTCAGGCGGGCGCATCGGTGTTGCTCGTCGAGAAGGGTCCGCGCTTCCGGGACGACGAGTTCACCGGGCAGGAGTTGGAGATGGCGTCGGCGCTCTATGAGGACGGCGGTGGCTTCCTCACGGCAGACGGCACGATGACGTTGGCCATGGGCGTCGCGTACGGGGGATCTACCGTGGTGTATACGGGCACGTCACTCACGGCACCGGAGCGCGTCATCCGCCACTGGGAGATCCCCGGACTAGACTACAAGGACCTCGTGACCCGATCCGAGAAATACGCAGCAGAGAACAACGCGCACCTGCTTCCGGACGAAGAGATCAACGAGAACAACAGGCTGTTCGTGGAAGGCTGCCGCGCGGCCGGCTACGAGGCCCGCCAGTTCCCGGTCAACGTGAAGGGCTGCCTCGGCTCCAGCCTCTGTAATCTCGGCTGTCCGAACCAGGCGAAGCAGGGCACCAACCGAGTGCAGTTGCCACGGGCGGAGCAGGGAGGCGTCGAGATCGTCACGCGTGCCGAGGCGCTGCGCATCGAGGACCGGGCGGTCGTCGTTCGCGTTGGCGAGGCGCAACCGGACGAGAAGGGCGAGCCGTCGGAGTGGAAACCCGGCGACTACCGCGTAGAAGCGGCCACGGTGGTGCTGGCAGCGGGCTCTGTCGGGTCGTCCACCTTGTTACTTCGGTCGGGATTCGGTGCGGGCCTGCCCCGGCTCGGAGAGGGCTTCACGTGCCATCCGGCCTTCATTCTGGTCGCCGAGCATGAGCGTGAGATCACCAACGACGTCGGCCACCCCAAGAGTTACTACTTGGACCGGGCCGAACAAGAGGGCTGGGTGCTCGAGACCTGCATGTACTTCCCGTTCGTCACGGCGAAGAACCTCACCGGGTTCGGCCCGTCCCACAGCACGCTGATGCGGGCTTTCCCACGGCTGCAGATGATCCTTGTGCTCGCCACCGATAAGGTGACGGCTCGCAATCGCATCACAGTGGACCGCCGCGGCCGCCCTGCCGTCCACTACACCTTCACGCCGTCCGTCGTCGAGAGCATGGTGGATGCCACCCGCGCTGCCACGCGCATCTTCTTCGGCGCGGGAGCGGTACGAGTCCATGCTCCACCCGCGGATCCTCCGCTCATCGAGCGCGACGAGATTTCCCGCCTGGACGAGCGGATCCACTCCCGATTTTTTCGGCCTGCACGAGTATCCGTCTCGGCCGCTCACCCCATGGGCGGGTGCGGCATGGGCGGCGACGCGAGCCAGTCGGTGACCGACGCATGGGGGCGAGTACACGGGCATCCTTGGCTCCGGGTAGCCGACGCGAGTCTTTTCCCCGATTCGGTGGAGATCAACCCGTACCTGACCATCATGGGGCTGGCCGACCGGGTGGC
Organism: Gemmatimonadota bacterium; assembly: GCA_022561145.1. Taxonomy (GTDB): domain Bacteria; phylum Gemmatimonadota; class Gemmatimonadetes; order Longimicrobiales; family Gaopeijiaceae; genus JACZXQ01. Next base: position 7,161 of record JADFRS010000013.1, on the reverse strand, counting down.
GGAAGGCATCATGAACGACCATGGGGCGAACTCCGCATCCCTTGGAGAAGAGCGATGAAAATCGTCGGCGGAGCCATGGTCACAAAGGCGCTCGAGGATGAGGGGATCACCCTTACGTTCGGAATTCCGGGCACGCACAACATCGAACTCTACGATGCGCTCGCCGAGTCCGAGACCGTTAGGGCCATCCTGGTTACCGACGAGCAGGGCGCGTCCTTCATGGCGGATGGGGTCTGGAGGTCGTCAGGCCAGCTCGCCTGCGTGAACCTCGTTCCCGGTGCGGGACTCACCCACGCGATGTCGGGGATTGCCGAGGCCTTCATGGACAATGTGCCCATGCTGGTTCTGGGCTGCGGCATCAGGCAGGATACCGGCCATGCCTTCCAGCTGCACGACGTCGATCAGACGGCGATGGTCGCACCGGTCACCAAGGGCCAGTTCCGCCCCGAAACGGGCGACGAACTCTACAGCACCATCCGGGAGGCCTGTCGGCTCGCACGCTCGGGGGCTCCGGGTCCGGTCTTCGTGGAGGTGCCGGCCAACCTCTACATGCTCAGGCAGAAAGTCGGATCCGGGTGGCGGTCCGAAGGGGGAGCTCCGCCACCCCAACACGCGCCGGCCTTGAAAGCCGAGTCTGTCGAGCGCGCCGTCGAGTTGCTCCGAGGAGCGCGGCGCCCGCTCATCTACGTGGGGGCGGGAGCGGCCCGAGCCGGAGACCACATCATAGCCCTGGCGGAGCGCCTGGAGGCGCCGGTCTCCACCACATTCCAGGGAAAGGGCGTCTTTCCCGAGGACCACCCGCTCTTCCTATGGCCCGGCTTCGGACGCTCGGCTCCACGGTTCGTCCGTGAGATTGCGGCCGAGTGCGACCTGACTCTTGCCGTAGGTTGCCGATTCAGTGAGGTGGGCACCGGCAGCTACGGGTTCGAGATTCCGGGGCCCCTCATTCACGTGGACATCGACCCGACCGTGCTGGGTGCGAACTACGATGCGGAGGTAGCGGTGGTGGCCGACGCATCCGACTTCATCCAGGCCGTGATTGCCCGGCTTGAGGGGGTGGAGTGGTCCGGGGACGATGGATTGCGGGACCGTATCCGGGAGGGCCATGCGGCCGTCCGAGCGGGTTGGCTCTCTGACATTGGAGGAGACCTCGTGACGCCGGCCCACCTCCTGGGATCGCTTCAGGAAATCCTCGGCCCGAAGACCGTGTACACCACCGACAGCGGCAACGGGACGTTTCTCGCGATGGAGATGCTGAGACTCTCCCGGCCGGGGAAATACCTCGCGCCTATTGATTTTTCGTCCATGGGTTACTC
>JADFRS010000013.1:0-5835 GCA_022561145.1 Gemmatimonadota bacterium | reverse complement strand
CGTGAAAATCCAAGGACTGAACCGCCGTCGAAGATCGTAGCTATCGATTCGCTGCATAACGCGAACCATCGTTTGCTGGACTACGTCTTCGGCGAGTTGGTGCTCGGTCTGCAGGTCCCGGTCGTCGCGATCGCCGGGGACGGCGCGTTTCTGATGACCGGCCTCGAGGTCATGACTGCCGTTCAACATGATGTGGGCATCATCGTGATGGTCCTACGCGATCGTGAGCTGGCGCAGATCGCGCAGTTCCAGAGCACGGCACTGAACAGAAAGGTTGCCAGTGCGCTCCCCGATTATGACCTGGAGGCTCTCGCTCGTGGCATGGGCGCTCACGCCCTCAGCATGAGTACCGACGACCAGGTGGGAGAGGTAATCCGCAGTGCGCACGAAATCGCCGAAGGCGGTGAGCCCGTCGTCGTCGACGTGGCGATCGACTATTCAGAGAAGACCTACTTCACCAGAGGGATCATGAAGACCAGCCTCCTACGGTTTCCATTACGCGAGAGGGTCCGTATGATCGCCCGGGCGCTGAGCCGCAAGGTGACCGGCTAGAAAAGCGGTGGGCTGCGAAGCTGCTAACAGGACCCTGGTGAAGATCCGCCACCCCATCCTATCTTATATGCGCTTCCTTTGTTCGAGGGTGGTTTCTCTCCGCGTGGGGGTGCGATCGATGCTCCGGACCGGTCACGGAGTTACTTGAGCTTGCAGAACATCCACCAAGCGCTGGCGGTTCTCGGTGACCATCTCCCTGGCGGGGCTGCTGTTCTCACGCTGAGACCAGCCTCCAAGGGGTTCGAGGCGACCCACTTTGTGGGTGATGTGGGGTCGATCTCCGGCATCGACCGGTTGAGGCTGAGCCGATACCCGGGCCTATGGTTGCACGCGATCCACCCCGACGGTAGGGGGCACGTGGCTCAGGCCCTTGCCGAACTGTCCTCTCATTCCAGCCTTTCGCTGGAGTACCGCATCTTGACCACGAGCGGAGACGAGCGCTTCATCCGCGCCGCGAGGATCTCCGCTGCCTACCGGACGAGCCGAGAACGGCCCTGGGCGTGATTCGGGATATCACGCCGGAGTGCGCCCTGCGTGAGCGGGTCGAGAGCTTGGAGGAGCAACTCTTTCGAGCGCAGAGGATGGCGGCCCTCGGTACGCTTGCGAGTGGCATTTCCCACGACTTCAACAACCTCCTGACCACCGTCATTGCGACGACCCAGATCCTGGAATACGAACTCGATCTCGACGCCCAGGGCCAGCAGGACTTGTTCACGATCCGCAGCGCCGCCACGCGGGGTGGCACCCTCGTGCGCCAGATCCTGAACTTCGCGGGACGCGAGGAGGAGGCAGGCGCAGAGCCAATCGACCTGGGAACCGTCATGAGATCACTCGAGCCGATCCTCGCCCGCACTCTCGGAGGCGACGTACACCTGTTGCTCGACCCAGGGGAGGACCTGTGGCTCGTCGGTGCCGACGTCGCCCTGGTCGAGCAGATCGTCCTGAATCTCGTGGTGAACGCACGTGAGGCGATGAGGAACGGCGGTAGGCTCACAATCCGAACAAGCAACGCCCGTCTCACCGAGCCCCTGGAGGTCGACGGAGACGTTCTCCTACCCGGACGCTATGTAGTGCTGTCGGTTCACGACACCGGCACCGGCGTCGCCGAGAGCATACGGCGTCGCGTCTTCGAGCGTAATGTGAGCACCAAGAAAGACCGGGGGGCTGGTGTCGGCTTGGCCACGGTACGGCGCATCGTGCGAGACTGGCATGGAGGAATCGAGGTCGAGAGCCGTCCAGGGGAGGGTGCTACCTTCCGCGTCTATCTTCCGGCGCGGGACTCCGACACCGTATCGCTACCACCCGAGGCCGCGCTGGAGCACGGCACCGAGCCCGAGGCCGTTCGCATCTTGGTGGTCGAGCACCGGCCAGCGCTACGCACACTGATCGAGCGTGCCCTGACGCGTGAGGGCTATTCGGTCGTGGCCGTTGGAACAGCCCGCGGAGTACCCGGCATACGCCTGACCGACCCGTTTTCAGCGGGCTCGCTTCTCGATGCCGTTGGCCGGGCCCTCGCCGCCGGGACCGCGGATGGAGGCAACGGCTCAGCGGCCAGGGCGGGAGCCTGACGCCCGAGTCGCCCGCCACGGATCTCTCCGATGCCGGCGAGCGGGAATGCCGCGGTCTCCTGATCTCCCGCATCCACGACGAGTTCTGGTCGGACGAATACTACCGTTCCGCACAGGTAGTGCGGGGGTGGTGTGACCGGTACGGCGAAGAATTTCCGACGACGCTGTTCCGTCGCATGGACCACTTGGAAGAATTGTCCAAGGTGGAGCGCGTTCAGGCGGTCGAGGTCAACGCCGGACGACGGCTGATCAAGTCCTACTTTCGGAAGACGCAGCAGTTGTGTAAGCGCGGATTCCTGTCGGAGGACGACCTACGCGAGCATCTCACCATGCCCCAGCGTCTGGAGACGCTGTTCGAAATCATCGAGCCGTTCGAGGCGGCCCGGAAGGCCGACTACGATCGCGAAATGTTCGACTTCTACGACGCCCTCCACGGCGGTGAGCTGGCCCGGCCGTTGCGATAGCCGCAGGGCTCGGCAAGAGTTGGTGCCCGGCACCTCCTCGCACATGTGCTTGCCCATCCGAACCGTCGGCATGTTCACTTGCTGAGCCCCCCACTTGGGCGCATCTTGGCGACGCTGCCAGGACATATCTCAAGATCCGAAACACCGACCCGGAGCCCATCCCAATGGCCTCGTATCTTCAACGCATTCTCGCTAGGTGCCCTCTCGGCTGCGCCGCAGTTCTTCTGGCGGCTCCCTTGGCCTTGTCTGCCCAGAACCTGCCCACACCCGAGTCCGTACTCGGCCACACCGTGGGGCAGGACTTCCACCTCGCGACCTACGAGGAGTCGCTGGAATACTTCCAGCAGTTGGCGGCAGCGAGCGACCGCGTGGAGCTTCGCGAGATCGGCAAGACGTCCCACGGCAGGCCCTGGTACATCGCTTTGATCTCCTCGCCGGACAACCTTGCAAACGTGGAGCGCTACCGTGAGATCGCACTGCGGCTGGCGCATCCCGAAGGCCTTTCGGACAACGACGCGCGGGCGCTCGCGCGGGAGGGCAAGGCTATCGTCCACATCGACGGCGGGCTCCACTCGACCGAGGTGGCTCACGCACAGCATACCATGCAGCTCGCGTACGACCTCGCGTCGGAGACCTCCGACTCGGAGATCCTCTCCATCCTGGACAACGTGGTGCTGCTGCTTTGGCCATCCATCAACCCCGATGGTCAGACCATGGTTGCCGAGTGGTACCGCTCGAACCTTGGCACACCGTTCGAGGTCTCAGGTGGTCCGTTCCTCTACCAGAAGTACGTCGGCCACGACAACAACCGGGACGGATACATGATCAACATGATCGAATCCCGGGTGGTGACGCGCGTGGATCGCGAATGGGAGCCGCAGATCCTCTACAACCACCATCAGACGGCCCCCTTTCCTACGCGCATCTGGATTCCGCCGTTCGCAGAGCCGATCAGCCCCTATGTGCATCCGCTCATGTGGCGGACGGTCAACCTGGTGGGGATGGCCATGGCCCAAGCGCTGGAGGAGCGTGGCCAGAAGGGCGCCATGCACATGGGGACCGGGTTCGACAACTGGTATCCCGGTTTCATGGACCACGCCAACAACTTCCACAACGTGGCGTCGTTCCTCACTGAGACGGCGCTCTATCGCTACGCGACTCCCCATTTCTATACCGTCCAGGACTTTCCGCCTCAGCGGCGCGACTTGAGGCCGCAGTCGCTCTATGCGAGCCCGTGGGAAGGCGGTTGGTGGCGGCTCCGCGATGCTGTGGACTATATGCTCACGGCGTCGATCTCCGTGCTCGACGTCGCGGCCAAGTACAAGGAGGATCTGCTCTACAACCGATACCAGGCGGGCCGCGACGTGATCGCGGATCGCCGCGAGGGCCCGCCCTATGGGTTCTTCATCCCGCAGGACCAGCGCGATCCGGTAGCGGCGGTCGAGCTGCTAAGGCGCTTGGCCTTCAACGGCATCGAGGTCTATCAGCTTTCGAGCGCGGTGACGTTCGAGGGGCTCAGCCACCCGGCGGGGACGTGGGTGATTCCCATGGATCAGCCGTTCGCGAACTTCGTTCGCCAGTTGTTCGACGTGCAGGACTATCCCGACTTGAGGGAGTTCCCGGACGGTCCACCGGACCAGCCGTACGACGTGGCAGGCTGGACGCTCCCCTACCAGATGGGAGTGCGCGTGGTAGAGGCCGCCTCACCGTTGACTGGCGATGTGCGCGGGGAGATGGAGCTCGTGCAAGGCACCGTAGTGCCCTGGGACCAGCCGGGTGACGCGGCCACGTTCGACACGCCTCCCGGAGTGGGATTCAACACCAACGCCGTAGCCGCGGGTATCGTCCCGCCTACGGGCCGGATCACGGGTGGGGGGTCTGCTCTGGTGTTGGATCCGGCCCAGAACAACTCGTTCAAGGCGCTCAACCGCGCATGGGACGAGGGCGCCAGGGTGCGGATCCAGCTGGGCTCCGACGGATCCAGTGCCCGCTATCTCGTGACCGGGCTTTCGGACTCATCGGTGCGACAGATGGTGGCCGATTTGGCTCTTCAGGCCACCAGGACCGCCGTAGCGGGAACCGAAATCACTCGCCCGCGCCTCGGCGTGTACCGTCCCTGGGTGCCCTCCATGGATGAGGGATGGACCCGCTGGCTTCTGGAGCGCTACGACTTCCAGTTCAGCAACATCGGCAACGCCGATGTTCGCGCGGGGCGGCTCGGCGATCGTTTCGACGTGATCCTGATTGCGGACATTCGCTCGCGCACGATCATGAACGGATCGCCCAAAGGCAGTGTGCCGCCACGCTACGCCGGAGGCATCGGCCCGGAGGGTGTGCGGGAGCTGGACGCATTCGTGAGAGGTGGCGGGACGTTGGTGACGCTAAATAGCTCGAGCGAGTTTGCCATCGAGGAGCTACACCTTCCTGTCCGAAACGTCGTCGCCGACGTGGACCGGAAGGATTTCTTCCTGCCATCGTCCATCGTAGAGATGGAGGTGGACCTCTCCCATCCGGTCATGGCTGGTATGACCGCAAAGTCCAAGATCATCGTGGACGGGAGCCCCGTCTTCACGGTGGAGGACGACTTCGAGGGTCAGGCGCTGGCCAAGTACAGCTCGGAGGGTTCTCCGCTACTGTCAGGCTACCTGCTGGGTGAGGACCACGTGAAGGGGTACGCCACGGCGCTGGACGTCCACCATGGTGACGGTCACGTGGTCCTGTTGGGGATGCGTCCGCAGTGGAGGGCTCAGCCGTTCGACAACTTCCGGATTCTCTTCAACGCGGTGCTCTATTCGAGCGCGGTAGCCGCCGCGGTCACGCCCAACACGGACTTCTGGGAAGCACCGGATGAGGACGAAGATGAAGACGAAGACGAGGGAGAGGACGAGGCTTCCGAAGAGGGCGCCGGGCGCCGGGGCCGCCGCGGCGGTAGCCCGGGCTGATCGGCCCGCGGTCAGAGCGCGGGGCGGTGTAACGCGTAGAGCCGGACGAACTCCACGTCCATCTCATCGACGTAGCGTGTGAGTAGGTAGTCCGTACCGATCTCCAGCACCCTCGTGTGTGGTGGCGTGCCGATCCGCCCGAGTACGTGGCCGTCAGGGCTGAAGATCGTCCACCGGGGCGTGTCCTCGCCCGGGGCGAGGAAATCCTGAGCCCAAACGTTGCCCAACGCGTCGGTCTGGAGATCGGCGTACGCGGGAAAGGTCTCAGGCACCGGTAGGTCCTCGAGCAACTGTCGTAAGGAGCGCCGC
>JADFRS010000144.1 GCA_022561145.1 Gemmatimonadota bacterium | reverse complement strand
CTCAAGGCGCTCTCCTTCGGGACGGTAGAGCGGGCGCTCGGCGGGACCACGCGCCAGAAGGTGGAGCTCCAGAAGGGTATTCCCACCGAGAAGGCCCGCGACATCGTCAAGCTCGTCAAGGGGACGAAGCGCAAGGTCCAGACCGCGATCCAGGGCGACCAGCTGCGGGTCTCCGGCAAGAACCGCGACGATCTCCAAGCCGTCATCCAGCTGCTGAAAGAGACCGACCTCGGGATCGACATGCAGTTCAAGAACTACAGGTAGGGGCGCGTGGCATCCGTCGACCCGCTGGGTCGTCAGAGCACGCTCGAGCTACGGGACATCGTCCGGCTCGTCGAGGACGACCTCGTCCGGGTGGAGGCGCTGTTCGCCGAGCGACTGCCTCGCCTCGCGGAAGCGACGGGCGCGGAGGTGGCTCTGGTGCCGGTGACGAACGAGTACTTCGGCGACTCGGTCACGGTGGCCGGCCTTCTCGGGGGTCATGAGGTTCTAAAGGCTCTGCCCCGCGACATGACCCACCGGGACGCCGTGCTGTTACCCGGCGAAGCACTCAACGCCGACGGCCTTTTCATCGACGACATGTCGCTGGATGAGTTTCGTGAGAAGACGGCACCTGCCACTGTGACCGCGAGCCGAAGGATCGCGGACAGCCTGGAGGCGCTATGAGAGGCCTGCCATGAGCAGCAGCCTCCCGATGGTCGCGGTGGTGGGCCGACCCAATGTGGGGAAGTCCACCTTTTTTAATCGCGTCATCGGGCGCCGTCTTGCCATCGTCGACGACACGCCAGGGGTTACGCGTGACCGCAACTTCGCCCGCGCCGACTGGGCGGGTCGGTCGTTCTTCATCGTCGACACGGGCGGTGTGATCGAGGGAAGCGACGAGCCACTGGACAAGGCCATTCGCGAGCAAGCTCTCGCCGCCGTGAGCGAGGCCGACGTGATCGTATTCCTCGTGGACGGCAGGGAAGGGGTTCACCCGCTCGATGAGAAGCTCATGGAGCTCCTCAGGAAGAGTGGACCTCCCGTGATCCTGGTCGTGAACAAGATGGACAACCTGCCCGACGAGACTGCGCACCACGAGTTCTGGCGGTTGGGTATGGGCGAGCCGATTCCGGTGAGCTCCATCTCGGGCAAGGGCTCCGGTGATCTTCTCGACGCCATTGTAGCCAACCTGCCGGAGGTCACGGAGGATGAAGACGAGGACGTGATCAGGGTCGCGGTGGTCGGCAAGCCCAACGTGGGTAAGTCGAGCTTCGTCAACTGCATGTTCGGCGAGAACCGCGTAATAGTGAGCGAAATACCAGGAACGACGCGTGACCCGGTAGACTCGGTACTCCGCTACCACGGCCACACCATGGTGTTCGTAGACACTGCGGGGCTGCGGCGCCAGTCGAAGATCAAGGACTCCCTCGAGTACTACAGCGCACTCCGCACGGCGCGAGTCGTTCGCGACGCAGACGTGTGCATCGTGCTGGTGGACGCCACTGAGCCACTCCACATACAAGACCTCAAGGTCATGGAGCAGGCGTTCGAAGCCGGCGCCGGCATCATCCTCGTGGCCAACAAGTGGGACCTGGTGGAGAAGGACACGATGACGGCGCCCGACTTCGAAAAGACGATCAGGGCGCGCGCGCCGTTCCTGAAGTGGGTGCCCATAGTGTTCGCCTCCGCGCTCACTGGTCAAAGGGTGCGGAAGACGCTCGACATGGTCCTGGACGTGCAGGAGCAGAGGTTGCGCCGCCTCTCCACCAGCGAGGTGAACAGCGCGCTTGAAGAGGCTGTGCGCAAACAGCCTCCGCCCAACAGCAGGGGCCGGGACATTAAGCTGAAATACGCGACACAGGCGGATGTGCGGCCGCCGACCTTCGTGATTTTCGCGAATTTCCCGAAGGCCGTACCCGGACACTACATTCGCTACGTTCACAACTTCTTCCGCAACAAATGGGGCTTCGTGGGGGCGCCTATCCGCATCCTCTTCCGGACCAGCAGGTCGTGAATCCGGCCTGGCTCACATTGCTGGCGTACGGGATCGGCGCCACTCCCACAAGCTATTGGGTGGGGAAGGGCATTTACGGCATCGACCTCCGCACGAAAGGCAGCAACAACCTAGGCGCCACGAACACGTTCCGAATCCTGGGATGGAAGGCAGCGCTTCCGGTTGTGTTCTTCGACGTGGCCAAAGGGTGGTTCGTGGTCTCGATGTTTCCTCAGTGGCAGGCCGGGGGCGTCTGGGAATGGACTCTTGCCTTCGCCGCGGCGGCCATCGTCGGACACATGTTTTCGTTCTGGGTAGCGTTCAAGGGAGGGAAGGGTGTGGCCACCAGCGCGGGTGCGTTCATCGGCCTGGCTCCCTGGGCGGTCCTGATCGCCTTTGTGGTCTGGCTCGCGGTCGCGTTCACGACCCGCTACGTGTCGCTCGCATCGATTCTTGCGATGGCCGTCGCTCCTATCGGTGTCTACTTCACACCGCACCAGGGAGGGAACACGGTTCTGTGGTTCACAGTGGCCCTCGCTTCGTTGGTAGTTTGGGCGCACCGCAGCAATCTCGGACGCCTCCTACGCGGTGAGGAGAATCGTTTCGGTGACGGCAAGCAGGCCGCCGCGGAAGCCGGCTCATGAGCGATAAACCCCGGCGCGTCGCGGTGATTGGGGCTGGCAGTTGGGGGACCGCGTTAGCCGGACTTCTCGCAAAAGAAGGGCACGACGTCCGTCTTTGGTGCCTGGAGGCCGACGTAGCCGAGCAGATCACGCATCGCTCCGAGAACGAGACCTACCTGCCCGGGCGCAAGCTGCCCCGCAGCCTCCGGGCCAGCGCTGACCTGGCTGAGGCTGTCGCAGGCGCCGAGGTGGTGGTGTCGGTCAGCCCTTCGCAATTCGTCAGCTCTGTCATGGCGGACGCAGCGCCGCATATCGCCGAGCATGCCCAGATCATCAGTGCCTCCAAGGGCATCGAGATCTCCACACTTCGCCGCATGGACCAGGTACTCTGCGACGTGCTTTCACCCGCACAGATGGGAAGGTTCGCGGTCCTATCCGGGCCGAGCTTCGCCAAGGAAGTGGCGGACGAGGCGCCCACCGCCGTCGTGGTCGCGTCTGCCGACGAGGACGCAGCGCGCACGGCGCAGGAATTATTTCAAACGGACTACTTCCGGGTCTACACGAACTCCGACGTGATCGGGGTGGAGTTGGGCGGTGCGCTCAAGAACGTCATCGCGCTGGCGGCCGGCGTTGCCGCCGGGCTGGGCCTCGCCCACAACACGCGGGCCGCCTTGCTCACTCGTGGGTTGGCCGAGATGACCCGGTTGGGGTTGGCCATGGGTGCACGAGCCTCCACATTCTCTGGATTGGCGGGGATGGGCGACCTGGTCCTCACGTGCACCGGCGAGCTCAGCCGCAACCGCACGGTGGGTTTTCGGCTGGGGCAGGGCGAGCCACTCGAGTCCATCCTGGCGGATATGACCGCCGTGGCCGAGGGTGTGAAGACGGTGCAGGCCGTGCGGGATCTCGCCGAAAAGCACGGGGTGGAAATGCCGATCGCTGAAGAGGTCTATGGAATGCTGGTCATCGGCACGGAGCCCCAACAGGCCCTGCGGACACTCATGCGAAGAGATCCGAAGCCCGAAGAGTGGTCGTGAGCCAGGGTACATAGGACATCACCGATGCAAGAGCCGATCGCAAAGAAGGCCTACTACTCGATCGGGGAGGTCTGCGACCTCTCCGGGCTGAAGCCGCACGTGCTGAGGTACTGGGAGACGCAGTTCGACCTCCTACACCCCGCAAAGAACCGTGCGGGCAACCGCGTATACCGGCCCAAGGACATCGAGTTGATCCTGCTGGTGAAACACCTGCTGTACGAGCGTAGGTTCACGATCGACGGCGCGCACCGGAAGCTGAAGGAACTACGGAAGACAGGCCATCTCGAGCAAGAGCGCCGAGATGTGCTAGAGCCAGAAGTGCTTGCCGGTATGAGAGATGAGCTTAATCATCTCAAGGTAATTCTGACACCACCACCCTCCGACAACGGCGATTGATTTGAGCACACCCAAGATCCTATGCACCAACGACGACGGCTACTTGGCCGGCGGGCTACGCGTACTCGTGGAGGCCGCCCGCATGGTGGGAGAGGTCTCAATTGTCGCGCCCGACCGCGAACAGAGCGCGACCAGCCACTCGCTCACGCTTCATCACCCACTCCGGGCCCGGCATACCACGGACGGAAGTATCGTGGTGGACGGCACGCCCACCGACTGCGTGATCCTGGCCATCAACGAACTGCTCGATCACCGGCCGGACTTCTGCCTTTCCGGTGTGAACCACGGCCCCAATATGGGAGACGACGTGCTGTATTCAGGTACCGTTGCCGCCGCCATGGAGGCCACCGTCATTGGCATTCCGGCACTCGCAATCTCCTATTCGGGCGACACGCTGGACGAGCTCGAGGCTTGGAGCGATGCCTTGGCAAGGCTCCTTAAAGGCATCTTCGAGAAGCCGTTCCCAGCCGACACGCTCTTCAACGTCAACCTTCCCCCGATTCATCCGAGCGACGCCAAGGGCATAAAGATCACGTCGCTCGGGCGGAGACGTTTCAGCGACTCGCTGACTCGGGCCAAAGACCCGTCGGGCCGCGAGTACTACTGGATCGGTGGTGGGGAAACGACGTGGACCGGCGATGAGGCGTCTGATTTCCGGGCCGTAGAGGGGGGCTATGTTTCGGTGACTCCACTCCATCTCGACCTCACCAACTACAAATTGCTCGAGGAGATCCGTGGGTGGGACCTCGCTCTCTAGACGATCAGTTCGTCGGCTACCGGAGAAGGCTGATCGAACAGATCCGCCGGCAGGGCATTTCCGATCTCGAAGTCCTTCAGATCTTCGACCAGGTGCCCCGGCACATCTTCCTTCCCCAGGGAGTCTGGCCGAGGGCGTATGAGGACGCCCCGATCCCGATCGGCTACGGACAGACCGCCTCACAACCGTCGCTCCAGGCGCTCTACCTGACCCTGCTCAAGCCCACTCCGGACGAGAAGGTTCTCGAGATCGGCACCGGGAGTGGCTACCTCACCGCCCTGCTGGGACTCATGGCCGACCGGGTCTACTCGGTCGAGCGGGTGCGAGAGTTGTCCGCCAGGGCCCGAAGCGCTCTGGACACCCTCACGCTGCATAACGTGGCGCTCCTCGTGGGCGACGGCACGATCGGATGGCGAAAGTATGCGCCGTTCGACGTGATCGTTGTGTCAGCGGCCTCGCCATCCGTCCCGCAGGCCATCCTGGAGCAGCTTGCCGACCCCGGCCGCATGTTGATCCCGGTGGGGGCCCGTGATCTCCAGGAGTTGGTGATGGTGCGCAAGCAGGATGGTGAAGTGACCGAGGAAGTCGTGGCCGACGCGGTGACGTTCGTGCCCCTGCTCGGCCGCTATGCCTGGACTCCGGAGAGCGGAGAAGGGGGGCAGTGAGTCAAGACCCGTCGACCGTTGTGACACGGCCAACCATGGTTCGACGTCTGTACGACTGGGTGCTCCACTGGGCACACACACCCTATGGAATGCCTGCCCTGCTGGTCCTGACGTTCGCCGAGTCCTCTTTCTTTCCGATTCCTCCGGATCCGCTTCTGGTCGCTCTGTGCATCGCGGCGCCCCGGCGTTCTTTTTTCTTCGCCGCGGCCGCCACCGCGGGTTCCGTAATGGGAGGAGTGGCGGGCTACTGGATCGGCGCCGGAGGCTGGCACATCGCCCAGGACTTCTTCTTCACATACGTGCCCGGCGTGTCACCCGAGGCCTTCGGGCGTGTGCAGTCTCTCTACGACCGCTGGGACTTTTGGGCCATTTTCCTGGCGGGCCTCACGCCGATTCCTTACAAGGTCTTCACGCTTTCGGCTGGCGTCTTCAGGATCAACTTTCCAATTTTTGTCATCGCGAGCGTGCTGAGCCGTGGGCTCCGATTCTTCGTCGTGGCCGCGTTGATCCATCGGTACGGAGCGCCCATCAGCGACTTCATCGACCGCCACTTCAACCGCCTTACCATCGCGTTCGGCGCACTGGTAGTGCTGGGCTTCATGGTCATCCAGTTCGTGCTGTAGCGTCGACCCTTCCACGCCTTTTTGTTTCAAAAACGCCGCCCCCGCCCCTATATTCATGAAACACTGTATGGCCCGGGCGCGAAGGCGTCCCTGATGGAACGTGGAGACTATTGGAATGAGTGACATGGACGGCACGAACACCAAGCCTTCCCCAAAGGCCACGGATTCCGAGGCGCCGACCCCAACCGACGCCGACGAAGACATCGACATTCCAAGTGAGGCCTTCATTTCGCCCGACGAGCCGTTCGAGCGCTCGGCCGCCCCTGGAATCCCGCCGGCCGCGTTCATCTCGCCCCACGACCCCATCAGGCGGTCGCAGGACGCGGGCGGAGTCGTGGTAGGCATGGACGGCCGGGTGCACCATCTCTCAGAGTTGGACGATCCCCACCTGGAGCCCGAGCAGGTAGCCAATATCCTGGAGCACACCGCTGAGGGAATCCGGACAGTTGGAATGTCCGCCCTGAAAGTGAGCCCGGACGCGCCTCACTTCGAGGCCGTGCTAAAAGCGTATCTGGCTGGGTATTTCGGCAGCAGGGCCTAACCAGGACCAGCCCCCACCGTCCGGAGGAGCTTGGCATGCCCGGACCGACCACTGAGAAACAGGCGGAAAGGCCGCCAAACCGGGAGTGTGTTCGCTTTTTCCCTTCAACGTTTTCACAAGGATTGGAACCGCTGTCGCCGTCAGTCCGCACTTCATGTGTCCCCTGCGTTTGCAGGTCCCGCCATGGTCCGAGACCGTTGAGGGCAGGCACGAAGACCTTGAAACCGCCATCCGTGATAGCCAAATGCTGACCCCGGCGTACGTGAAGGCGTTTCTCACACCTGCCCGCCTGCACGCGGATCTCAACCCGCGAACCGTTGTGGCGCGCGAATCGACGTTTCGGGATGCGTGTTCCCGGGCCCTCGGCCATGCCCGCTTCGGCGACACGCTGAACGATGCGTCCACCGATCGTGCGGCGCTCGCTTCCCGGGTGGAGCGTGGAACTCGGCTTCTCGGCCTGCTCAGCCTGAGCTCGGAAGCGATGCTGGCGGCGCTGGCGTTGGCCGAGAGCATTCTGCGACACACACGAGCACTGTGGCCTGAGGCGCCCTCCCCACAGGGAGCCTACCAGATTCTGAGCGAACTTTTCCCCTTGCTGCGCCTACTGGCTCGTGGTGACGAACCCCTTGAAATCTCCCGAGCCGCCAACCCGAAAGCGCCGCACTTCGGCGTGCCCGAGCTGGTCTTCACTTCCCATCGCTTCTGGCGTGCGTTCGGGAGAACCCCGGAGACTCTCACGGTCCTCGAACAGTCGGTTCCACCCACCCTCAGCCTCCCGGATCGTACGGTGCTCTTCAGCAATCTGGGAACCCAGATGGACCACGTCGTCCTGAAACGCCGGCGGAGACAAACGTAAGAGCGACAAGAAACTGCTGGGCTCAGAGGCGTCTTCCCCCTCCTCACTGTTTTCCTGAGTTCGAAGCCCGCCGTTCCCTGATCGGGGCAGGGTAGATGTGGCGAGGTGGCTTCAGTGAGACTCGAAGAGGCCGAGGGAACGATTTAGCAGAATCACCGACTGATAGGTCAGAAAGATGCTGCAATCGTTGAAAAACGTGTCCACCGGCCCGCTAAGAGTCAGAAGATCATTGGCGCTATCCAGAGCGCCGGAGAACCGCGCTGAGTAGTTCGGACATCGATTTGTCAGTGTGAGGTTGACTGAAGGGTCGTGTCCGGAAGCGACGGTACCTGAAAAGCTGCCCGTTTCCTGTACCAAGCCCTCGAGGATACCGTCTCTCAAGGTGCCCGTAATAGCGTAACTACCTGAGAGATCGCCATCGTTCTGGATGATCGTGATGCTAAAGTTTGCCAACAATAAGACACCTTGACGGCGGCCTGTGACTTCGCCCGTGAAGGTGCCTGCGAGGTTCGCAAAACCAGGCGCCGGGCTGATACTGTCGCCGCCACAGGCCAAGAGGAACAGCAGGATTGAGGCGGTGGGAAGATCTCGAGAGAACATCAACAAACTTATAACGGGGGGGCTAGCCGATCCAGCAATCTGGGGAACAACGTCGTTGGCTCAGAAGGGAGGCCTCTGGAACGTATACCGTAGAAAGTCGGTCGGGGACTCTCTCAAAACATCCTACCAACAACCCGACCAGGCGACTATGTTTCGGGCCGTGAAATAGGTGCCACTGTCCCCGTAGCTCAGTTGGATAGAGCGACTGCCTCCTAAGCAGTATTGAGCGCGTTTCAGCATATTTCCCCCAGTTCCTCTGAGTGTCACACAATCCTTGTAATGCCTGTCATATAGGGCTATTCTTTCTATTACTGTGTTGCTGTTCGTTTCACCGCGTGCGCGAGACTGTGTGCCCCATTCTGTGCCCCAATAGGGTAACTGTCAGAATCACCGACGGTCTTCCGGGGCCTTAAGAAAGAGGGGAATGCCCCCATGAGGAAGAAGCTCACCGCGAAAGGCATCGATTCGCTCACCACAGAAAAGCAACGAGAAGATTTCTGGGATACCGTGACACCCGGGTTGTGCCTGCGAGTCTCGGGGCTCACCGAAGGAAAGACCTGGTTCGTCCGGTACCGGGCCAACGGGAAGCACGTGAGATTGAAGTTGGGCACCGCGAACCGCATGACCCTGGCCGAAGCCCGGGAAGACGCTCGGGCAGCCCTTCAAAGGGCCGACGCCGGCGAGGATCCGGCCCAGGAGAAGGAAGACCGCAGGCGAGGGCTCTACACCTTCGGGAAGATGGCCGCGGAGGTATTGGAGGCGAGGGCGTTGCGGAACAGGGAGCGCACCAGTCAGGAGCGGGCGCGCATTCTCGAGCGGGAGCTCCTGCCCACATGGAGGAGTCGGCCCGTGGACTCGATCACTCGACGGGAGGTGGTGCACCTAGTAGAGGCGATCGCCCGCCGGGGAGCCCCTGTCCTCGCCAATCGCACCCTCTCGCTCGTACGCCTCATCTTTAACGACGGACTGCGCCGCGGCTTTCCCACGCTCGACTCGAACCCGGCTCACTTGGTACAACCTCCGGGCCAAGAGGATGGGAGGGACCGATGGTTGGAGCCGGCGGAGATCAAGGCGGTGTGGACGGCCACCGAGGAAGAGAGCCCGTTGATCCGTGGCATCTTCAGGCTCGCACTCTTGACCGTCGCTCGGATCGGATCAGTAAGCGCGCTCCGGTGGGATGCGGTCTCGGGTGACCTTTGGACGATTCCGGCGAGCAATTTCAAGGGCAGGCGGCCTCATCTTGTTCCGCTACTTTCTGAGGTCTTGGACATAGTGACCGAGCTTCGAGAGGTGGCCACAAGTGACGAATGGGTCTTCCCGGCCCGGGCCGGCACGAAGCGCCCGCATCTCGCGAACACCGCAGGGAGCCTAGCCCGGATCAGAGAACGAACAGCGATTCCACCTTGGACCGCCCACGATTTCCGCACGACGTTCCGGACCCACGCCCTCCGATCTCGGGAGCCGAACGGTAGCGGTGAGCCGGCTGGCCTGGGTATCGATGCCCGTGTTGCGGACGCGGTCCTCGGTCACAAGGAAGCCAGCGGCGGGTTCGCCCACTATGCAGGCGACAAACTCAACTACCTCATCCACGAAAAGCGGGAGGCGCTCCGGCGCTGGGGTGCATTCGTACGGATGGCAGTGGAGGGGTAGCAACACAGTGAGCGTGTCTTCGTAGTGGCCTAACCGACCGCGAGACCATCGTCACTCGCAACGCCTTGCATTCCGTCCCCTGATCCAATTTGACCGGACAGTTTGAGCCGCAACCAAAAAAGTCCCCCGTAGCGTAACACACCAAAAGTGGTTTTGGTCATCCGTGTAGTCGCAAGGTACCCACCAAACGGGGGAAAATGCTGTGGAACAATTTTTCATGACAGCCGAAGAGGTAGGCAAAGCGCTCGGTCTGTCGCGCACAACGCTCTGGCGATTGGAGTCTGGCGGAGATTTTCCCAAGCGACGCCGGGTTTCTCCGCAGCGGGTTGGATGGCTCCGGGCTGAGGTCATGGAATGGGCCTTGTCGAGACCGGAGGTTGGAAAATGCCCGGATGGGGCGGACCGCGCCACGACGTCCCGTGAGACGGCACCGCACTCCGAACAGTAGTGAGGCGATAATGATGTACGGAAGGGTCTATGCGTCGATCTGGAGCGACCCCGCGTTTCGGGGAATGTCTGGTGATGGACAGTTGATGGAGCTGTACCTGAGGTCATGCCCCCATCGGAAGCGCCTCGGTCTCTTCTCCCTCCAGCCGGGGTACGCAGCCGCTGATCTTCAATGGAAACCGGACAGGGTAAACACCGTGCTATTGGAGGTCGAAGCCGCGGGACGCATCCGCTGGGACGGTAAGGGCTTGTGACATAATAACTGGTTGATATAGAGGTCGCAGCCATGTACACTATGGCATGGACGTGACCACGGTACGCAACAAGTACTCGGCGCTGT
>JADFRS010000143.1 GCA_022561145.1 Gemmatimonadota bacterium | reverse complement strand
AGCGATAGGGTCTCATCTCATCTATTCGCCCCACACGCCGCGCCGGCGCCCATCGGCAGATCCTCGGTCGCCGCCCCCCACAGCGCATTGAAGAGCAGCTTGAAGGTGTTCCTCGGCTGCCCGCGGAAGTGTGGAGTGAAGGCGAAGAGGACGACCTGGCCGGACCCGACCGCGACCTGGGCAGCGGCCGTCTGGCCAGCGAGGTATTCGTCTCCCCCGAGCGTCCATCCGCTCACCAGATAGTCGGTCTCCGGATAACAGACTGGGGTCGAGACTCCGGGTCGTCGCACAGTGGGCTCCAGAACCTGGCTGCGCGCGAAGAGCGTGACGGCGTCCGCGTCCATTCCGTATCCCAGTGGGTGCGTGGGATCGACCTCGAGCCGGATGATCGAGCCGGGCAGGAAGAAGTCCTGTGAGGAGACGCCCCGAGTGCGGTTACGGAACGGGAGGGCAAAGGTGCTGATCGCGTAGTCGACCGCGGCGTCGAAGGCCACGAGCCATCCGCCGTCCTCGACGAACGACCGCAACGCCGCCGCGCCCTCGGCACCGAGGCCACCGACGTACTGCTCCGGCATCGACCCCGGAGCGTTCCCGTCACGGATTCCCGACTCCTCCTGCGCGGGCAGGACGATCACGTCGAACTCCGACAGCGCCCCTCCTTGGATGTCCGCGTCCCAAACGTTCTGCCACGCGATGCCGTACTCATCGAGTACCCAGCGCGTCCACCCCTCCGGCATGGGCGCGCGCCACGAGCGGTAGATCGCCACCCTCGGTGCGCGTACGACCGCCAGAGCGTCCGCTGCCGGCGCCGCGGGTAATCCCGTAAGCGTGAGACCGAAGTCGCTGGACAGCCGCCCCGCCTCGTCCTCGCTGAGTCCGGGAAGCCAGAAAGCGCCAGCCGGCACTTCCGCTACGTTGCCGGCGGCGGTGGAGAGCGAGCGCGTGGCCCGGAAGAGCTCGCCGCCGCCCGCCAGGTACTCCCGAAGCCCCCGGTACACCCAATTGGAGGTGCCGTCCAGGAGGTAACCGGCCGAGCCTGTCCCCGTCACGGAGCCAACCGCCGAGCTCACCACACCCCACTCGCCGAGGGGCATCTCGAAAGGCTCGTCCACGTTCACCACTTCGAGACCCATCTGGAAGCGGAGCTCGTAGCCGGTCATGTCGTAGGGAGGAATGGGCGGACCGCCTGGGTACTGGCGGCGATCCGGAAAATCCTTCGGCTCCATGAGGTCGACCACGTACGGGCGGAATGCCTGGGGCGGGATCACGTAGGAGCCAGCGGGGAAATCTTGTCCGCCCGCCCGGAAGCCCTCATCGGCCAGAAGGAACTCGATTCCCGACTGCGACATGAGATCCATGAACTCGACCACGGAGCTCGCGTCGTGTGAGGCACTCGGGTCGAGCACGTACGCGAACGGGCCACCCTCGGCGGCCATCCCGCGCTCGATCTGCCTCCTGCCCATCCAGTAGTGGTTGAACAGGTACTCCTCCTTGAGCTTCGCGCCGGTGGCGGCCACGGCTTTCGCCGCGGTCATCATGTAGTCCATCGCGTCGCGGATGTGCCAGCAGCCTCCCAGCCACGGGTTGTTGTAGTTGGTGGACGGCGTGAGCGCGGGAAGATCGCCCGAGCGGGCCCCGAACGTCTCCGGAATGTCGTCGTAACAACGGGGCGTCGCGTATCCGGCTCCCGCGGTCTCCGTGAGGAAGCCGAGCATGTTGTGGTAGTCCGGCCCACCCCGCATCGACCCGTTCCACCACAGATCGTAGACGATGCCGCTGCTCACGCCCGGCTTACCCTCCACGTCGAAGCGCTTGCGCATGGAGTGACCCATCTGGTTCAGCGAGCTGACCAGGAGCGGGTCCAGGTTCGGGTTGACCGGGTTCGCGAACGGCGGCATCCAGATGCGGCCCGGGAAGGGGCCGGTCTGGTGTTGGTTGTACACGATCTGGGGAAACCAGTTGTGGTAGAGCTGACGCGTGACGGCCTGGGTCTCGACCTGGGTCAGCATGAACCAGTCGCGGTTGTTGTCGTGGCCGATGTAGTGGTGATAGAGCTCGGGCACGCGTGACATCTCGAACTCGGTTCCCACGTTCGACATGTACCAGTCCGCGACGATGTCGAGGCCGTCCGGATTGATGTTCGCCATCAAGAGGAGGATCGTGTTCTCGCGGATATCCTGCGTCTCGGGCGACTCATCGGTCACGAAATAGTGCGCCATCTCCGGCATCACCTGTCCGTGCGCGACCTCCGTGGCGTGCAGTCCGCCGTCGATCCATACGATCGCCTTCCCCTCCTGCGCCAGCGCGCGGGCCTCGTCCTCCGGCAGGATCGTCCCGTACCCCCCATCGGGATCGCGCGCGTAGGCGAGCGTGCGGGTGATCTCCTTGTAGCGATCCATGCGAGCGAGGTTGGCCGGCGTGGAGATCGCAGCAAGGTAGAGAGGCTCACCGCGGGTGCTCTCCCCGATCTGCTCGAGCACCATCCGGTCGGTAGACGCGGCGAGGGCCACGAAGTACTCGGCGATCGGCCCGTAGTTGGCGAGCTTGAAATCCTCGCCAGGCGCAAAGCCGATGATGTCTGCGGGCTCGGGCACACCTGAATCGCCGGGCGCGCAGGCCTGTGCCAACAGTGCTACGACGCACAGTCCTGCCCGCATGAATCGACCTGAGAATGGCTTTGAACGGGACATGATGTTCTCTCCTGGTTCGCCCTATTGCCGTACGTACTTCATCAGCGCCTGCGGGGGGATTCTCGGGTGGACGCTGGCGCCGAACACGTTGCCCTGGCCATCCGCGGCGACCCCCGCCACCCCACTCGTACCGGTCGGCGTCGCCTGGGAGTCCGGGATGAAGTACATCACCGTGCCGTCTCGGGCGCTCCCGATCCGGATCCCCTTTTCCCAGCCCGCGGTGGAGTCGCTCGACCCCGAGGAAGCTGCGTAAAGCAGGTCATTGTGGTCGATGTAGATCCCGCTCGCCCGGCCGAACTGCGTCCACGCGTCGAGGAACCGTCCCTCCTGGTCGAAGATCTGGATGCGGGCGTTCCCGTGGTCGGCGACGAACAGGCGTCCCCGGGCGTCGAGCGCCAGGCCGTGCGGTGTTCGGAGCTCGCCCGGTCCCGAGCCCACCGCGCCCCAGGCGGTGACGAACGTGCCGTCTTTCGCGTATTTCACGATGCGCGCGATCGTGCTCGGTGGGGCATCCGCGTCCTGGCCACCGGCGCCGTCGGTGACGAAGATGTCGCCGTTCGGCGCTGTCACGACGTCGGACGGGCCGTTGAGGAGCGCACCGGTGCCGTCCCCAGCCACGCCCGGTGTCCCGAGCGTGAGCAGCAGCCGTCCCGTCGGACTGAACTTGTAGACCGCGTGCCCCTTGCCGTCTCGGTCCGGGTCCTTCCCATCCGGTCCCTGGGCGTCGGTCACCCAGACGTTTCCCTCCCGATCGACATGGATGCCGTGCGGAAAGATGAACATCCCCTCGCCGAACCGCCTGCGGAGCCGCCCCGACGCGTCGAATTTGAGCACCGGGTTCAGTTTGGAGCCAGCGCAGCTATTGGCAGCGCAGCGCTCGGCGACCCAGATGGAGCGGCCGTCGATGTCGATGTCGACGGCGCTCGTCGAGCCCCACCACCGTCCCTCGGCCAGCTTGAAATGGTTCTCGACGGGTCGATACGGATTGCTTAGGTCATCGGCCGGCTGGGTGTGGCCCTGCGAGGATACCGTTCCGCTCGGCAGCGCGGCCGCCGCGACGAGGGAGAGAGCCAGGGTGACTCTCCTACGACCTGGAACCGGCATCGCCCGCGCTAGAACGTCGCGAGCCCCATGAACGGCGAGGCGGTTCCGTTTGGCACCGGCATCATCGTCCAGGAGACCATGAACTCCCACCGCTGCAGACGGGCAGCGAGCTCGGCGACATCCTTGAAATATCCGTTGTCGATCGTGGCGGTCCCCCAGATCGGTATCAGGATGTCGTGAATCGGGCGCCGCCAGATGCCTTCCACGCCCGACGGCTGGACATCAGATACGGCGTCCCCGCCGAGGATCGCGATGTCGCGCTCTTTCAGCCAGGGCAGTACCGACGCGTGCAAGCCCGCGGTCTCGCCCGCGTAGTTCCAGGGGCCCTCCGCTTCGCGCCGCGCCCACCGGCCCGTCCGGACGAACACCGCGTCGCCGCTGCCGATCGTGATGCCCGCGAACTCCTCCCACGCTTCGAGGTCCTCCACGAAGATCGGCTGCCTCTTGTCGAGATACTCGACCCCCTTCAGCAACGGGATGTCGACCAGGATGCCCCGCGTGACGTAGCCCGGGCCCATGTTGTCGATCGAGCCGCTTCCGCAGCCCTCGGCGTTGAGGTTTTGCGGCTTCCCGTTGTAGACCGTCGGGTTCTCCCTGTCGCTCTGCACGACGTAGTGACAGAGCGCGTCGATGTGGGAGTTCCCACCATCGTGGATCGCGAAGCTGATCGCGTCGAGGGCGCCGCGGACCTCACCGGTCTCGGGATCGAGCCCCGGCATCCAGTGCTTCGGCTCGACCCGCATGTTCCCGTTGTCGATGGTCATCGCCATTTCCGGGAAGTGATAGAGCGACACCGAGATCCCCTCTCGCACCAGGCTCATCGCCGCCCTGGTCTTCTCCGGCGTGATCAGATTCAGCGTGCCGCGCTGGTCGTCGGGGCCCCAGCGGCCCCAGTTCTTCATCTCCTGCTCCCACTCCAGCATCTGCTCGTGGGTGACCAGCTTGTCGGGCCGCTGGGTCGCGGGGTGCGGCTCGATCGCCGTCTGCTGCTGGGCCGCCGCCGGTGCCGACGGCTGAGTTGCCACGAGAGAGGCATCCGCGCCCCTCAGGACCACCGTCCCGATGCCCACGAGGCCCAACTCGTCCGGGTCGGTGCCGTGAAGAGCCTCGACCACGAGCGCGTGCCTTCCCGCCGCCAACACGGTGCGGAGTCGGGCGGTGGCCGGTTCGCCGGCGCGCCCATCGCCCAGCACGAAACCCTGGTCGGCGCCCAGCAAAGCCTGGCCCTGGTCGTCGGTCGTGAACGTCGACCAGTCTTCCCTTCCGGCCAGTTGGTATTCGACTATCTGATTGGCGACCGGCGTCTTTTCCAGTACCCAGGGCACCATGGTCTGCAGCGTGATGCGATATCGCAACGTGCCGGTGTCCGGTGGATCGCCGTCGAGGCTCGTCGCCGCCGACTGCGCGGTCAACGTCACCTCGGTGGGCGCCTCCCCGTCGGGCGCGGACTGCTCGAGACTCAGCGTGATGGGGAGGGGT
Organism: Gemmatimonadota bacterium; assembly: GCA_022561145.1. GTDB lineage: Bacteria > Gemmatimonadota > Gemmatimonadetes > Longimicrobiales > Gaopeijiaceae > JACZXQ01. The sequence continues at coordinate 5,259 of JADFRS010000143.1, read as the reverse complement.
GTGCTCGGCGCTTCGATGCCATCCAGCCAGCGATACAGCGTCGCCAGGTCGGCGTCGGACGCGAGCCGGTGGGAGACCCTAGGCATCTCCCCGCTCGGGAGCCGGAGATACGTGGCGAAGGTCCGCAGCGAAAGCTGGGTCCCGGCAATGGCGGGCCCAGATCCTCCACCGCCGGACTTGCCGTGGCAATTCCAGCATCCCAGGCGGTCGATGTAGAGCTCTTCGCCCGAGAGCGCTTCCACCTGCGCCTGACCCACCGATGGCAGCAGGAAGAGCAGGAGAGCAACGGGCAAGAGTCCGCCGATGCCTTCGACCGTTCTACCTACCCACTGGACCGTCGTCATGTCGACCCCCGCATGTCGTGGCAGTTTCGCGCGACCTTCGGTTAGTTGAGCGGACCCGTCTCCCAGCCGCCCCGGGGCTCCGGCTGGTTCGCCGCGTTGGGCCCCGAGATGTATCCGAACACGGCGCCGACGCACAGGTTGCCCAAGTACACGTAGGTGGAGTGATTGCCGATGTCGACGCCGGCCGCGTACAGTCCCCGGATCGGTCTCAGGGTCCGGGAGAGCACCTGGCCCTGGGCGTTGACCCGCAGCCCCCCGTACGTCGCCGTGATGCCGGCCTGCACCATCACCGCATAGAACGGCGGCTGGGCGAGCGGCGTCGCCTGCGCCTCGATCATCTTCGGAACCGGCAGGGCCCAGGCCTTGCCGTTTTTCGCCGCCTTGTTGTACTCGTCGAGCTGTTGCTGCACGACCGCGGCCGGGATCCCACGTCCCCAGGCCTCCATCTGAGCGGTAAGCTCCTCCAACGTGTTGGCCGTAGCGACCGGCGCCCCGATGTCCTTGAACGCGATGAACTTGTCGATGTCGCCCAGACCGCAAGCCGCGCAGGCGCGTCTCGCGTTGACCGGCTCATCCCAGATGTAGGTGGCGGTCGCTTCCGGCTGCCGGGCCACCTCCTGGTTGATCAGCTGCTCGCCGCCACCCCGCGGTGTGCCGGCCTGCTTGCCCTGGGTCTCGTCCGCGAACCGCCGGCCGTGCAGGTTCACCACGACCGACCAGTTGCCGTGGTAGGTGGAGTAATTGGTCAGCGGATTCTGCATCTGCTTGGTCGGGCGTGCGGGCATGCCATGGCCGTAGAAGCCGTCCCAGCCCCCCTCGGTTGGCGCCGCGCCGATCTGCGTGGCGGCCCAGAAGCCGTCACCGGTGAGCGAGGGCTTGCGTCCCCCGAAGCTCGCGTTCCGCTGATGCAGGCTGCTGTAGTAGCGGGTGATGTTCTGGGTCACGAGCTGTGCGCTGCCGGCCCAGCCGCCGGTCGCGAGCACCACCGAGCGGGCGAGGATGCGGATCAGGCCCTGCTCGCCTTCGGCCAGCACCCCGATGACCTCGTAGCTTGAATTCGTAAGCACGCGCAGCATAGCGGTCTCCACCATCAGGGTTCCGCCGCCGCGCTCGAATTCGTCGACCATGAAGTTGACCCAGGCCACGGGCGGGATCGCCCGGCTTCTCGTGCGGCCGGGTCGCGCCGCACCGAGCGGCGCGCCCAGGTCGTCGTAGAAGTCGAAGGCCCGGGGCAGGTTGTCGAAGATGGTGCGCTGCACGACCGGATCGCCGTGCGGCGAGGTCTCGCGTATCTGTTCGTAGCTCTCGGACGTCCAGACGACCCCTTCCGAGTGGGCGGTGGTGCCGCCAGCCTCGTAGGCCTTCTCGAGAACGATCACGCGGGCGCCCGCCTGCTGCGCGCGCACCGCGGCGGTCAGACCACCGATGCCGCTGCCGCAGACAACGACGTCGGTTCGCATCTCCTGTACGGCTTCCTGCGCCTGCTCTGCGCCGAGCGGCGCCGCGTCCAAGGCCCCGGCAGCCACGCCTGCCACGGCGCCGCCGAGAAAGTGCCGGCGTGAGAGGGTCGAGTTGGACTCATCTTGTCTCGTCATGATTTCACCTCCGGACTTGAGTTATCGGTCTCAGAATGTCGCGATGGCGTTGAACGGACTCGCGGTTCCGCCCGGGACGCTCGTGATCTGCCAGGAGATCATGAACTCCCACCGCCTCCGCGCCGCGGCCTCCCTGGCCACGTCCTCGAGATACCCGTTGTCGACGAGCGGCAGTCCGATGAAGACCTGCGTCATGGTGTGCACCGGGCGGTTGATGCCCTGCACGCCGGACGGCTGCACGTCGTTCACCGCGTCTCCGACGAGTACTGCAACGCCCCGCTCCTTCAGCCAGGGCAATACCGAGGCGTGCAGACCGGCCCCGGTCTGTCCATAGCTCCAGGGGCCTTCCTGCTCACGCTTGGCCCAGCGTCCGCCCCGCACGAGTAGCACATCGCCGCTGCTGACCGTGACCCCCGCGAACCGTTCCCACTCCTCGAGGTCCGACACGTAGATCGGTGTGCTCTCCTCCAGCCAGTCCACACCGCGCAGCAGCGGCATGTCCACCAAGATCGCGCGTGTCACATAGCCCGGGCCCATGCGGTCGATCGCGAGGTCCTTGCACCCGTCCAGATCGAGATTCTGCGGATATCCGTTGAAGATCACCTGTTCCCCGTCGCGCTCGGTCGCGTAGTGGCACAGCGCGTCCATGTGCGCGAGCTGGCCGTCGTGCAACGAATAGCTTATCGCGTCGAGGGCGAAGCGGACCGCGCCGGTGTTCGGATCGACCGAGGTCATCCAGTGCCTGGTGGGCCCGAAGGTCTGGCTGTCGATCGCCTCCTCCTCACTCACGAAATGCGCCAGCGTGACCGTCACCCCGTCTTGCACCAGCCGGGCAGCCGCCCGGGTCTTCTCCGGGGTGATGAGGTTCAGCGTGCCGCGCTGGTCGTCGGGACCCCATCGGCCCCAGTTCGACAGCTCGGTTTCCCACTGCTCCAGGGTCGCTAGGGTGACCAGCACCGACGGATCCTGCGTCGAGGGATGGGCCTGGGGACGCGCCTGCTGCGGACCAGGGGAAGCGGATCGCAACCCGGCGGCGGTGAGGGTGACCAGGGCGCCCAATACCAGGACCGGGACGACGACACGTCTTAGCATGATGACCTCTTAGGGCTGGGGTCGCGCTCACGTCCAGGACCGATGGGCCGAGCGTAGTGGCAACTCGACCCCGGCCCCTACGACGTTCATCATATCGGGCGTGGCGGAGGAGTGCCATGGAGATTGAGGCCTGAGAGCGGCAGCAGGCCCAGAGAGTGCCGCCTCGGCTAGAAGATCGTATAGATGAACGGAGCGAGAGCCGACCCCTGCGCGAACACCAGCAGCGTACCGAGCAGAACCATGACGATGATGATCGGGAGAAGCCACCACTTCTTGCGCACCCGCAGGAATAGCCAGAATTCTTTCAGGAGGCTCATGCTGTGCTCCCGTGGTAGCGCCTAGAACTGGCGTCGCATATCGCTCTTCGCATCCTGTCCTTCTCCTTTGGTGAACCAATAGCCGGTTGCGTCGGTACGGTGCACGAGAGGATTGCCCTTCGCGCTCCGTATCACCAGTGCTATGGGCGTCAATACCAGGAAATAGACGATGCCCATGACGATGGGCGTCATCACTCTGGATATCTGGAGCGCCATCGCCATCCAGGCACGCTCCACCGGCTTGAGCTTCGCGGGCAAGAGAGCCGCGCCCAGAATCAAGAGGCCACCTAGCCCCCATAGAATCTGCGTAGGGAGCTCACGGCCACGCCAGAGAGCTATCCCGCCGAGTACCAGGAACGCGGTCCCGACCGTGAGGCCGAACTTGCGTCCTTCCCTTGCCTCTAATCCAGTTGGAATTCTTCTCGCCAATCGACCTCCTCCGTCCAATCAGGTTGATCCGCTTTACTCAATAGGTAGGATCCGAGAACGAGGTAGTCCATCTCCGTCCGCATGAAACAAGTATGCGCATCGCGTGGCGTGCAAACGATGGGCTCTCCACGAACGTTGAATGATGTGTTCACAATGACGCCGTAGCCCGTGGCCTCCTCGAACGCCTTGATGAGATCATGATAGTCGGGATTCGTCTCGTGGCTCACCGTCTGCACTCTTGCCGAGTAGTCCACGTGCGTAATGGCTGGAACGTCCGATCGGGGGACGTTGAGCTGTTCGATCCCCCACAGCTCTTGCTCGGCGGCGCTCATCGCGATGCGACGTTCTTCCTTGACCGGCGCCACCAGGAGCATGTAGGGGGACTCACAGTCCATCTCAAAGAAGTCTGAAACCCTTTCGCGGAGGACGCTGGGGGCGAATGGCCTGAAGCTCTCGCGAAACTTGATCTTCAGGTTCATCTGTCGCTGCATTGCGGTACTACGAGCGTCCCCCAGAATACTCCTGGCTCCAAGCGCCCTGGGCCCGAATTCCATACGACCGTTGAACCACCCAACGACCTTTTGGTTCGCCAGGAGCCCCGCTACGGTCTCGATGAGCTCCTCGCGCTCGAGCTTGCGGTAGACCGCGTCTTGCGATCGCAGGTAGTCGAGGATTTCATCATCCGAGAAGTCGGGCCCGAGGTATGCTCCGCGCATGGAGTCTACGCCCGGCCGGACAGTGCGCCCCTTTCCCAAATGACGATGCCAGATGAGTTGTGCTACCCCCAGCGAGCCCCCGGCGTCGCCGGCAGCCGGCTGGATCCAGATGGATCGGAATGGCCCTTCTCGGAGGATCCTTCCGTTGCCGACACAGTTCAAGGCCACTCCGCCTGCAAGGCAGAGGTTATCCAAGCCGGTTTCTTCATGGAGCGTGGCGGCCGAACGCAGCATGACCTCCTCGACGACCTCTTGAACGGAGCGCGCCAGGTCCATCTCACGCTGGGTGAGCTCAGACTCGGGAGCTCTGGGGGGACCTTCGAACAAGTCGGCGAAGGCCTGGCTTGTCATGGTCAGGCCTGAAAGGTAGTTGAAGTACTTCTGGTTGAGCCTGAATGAGCCGTCTTCTTCCAGGTCGATCAACTCATCGAAGATGAGCTGTTTGTATTTCGGTCGACCATAGGGGGCGAGCCCCATGACCTTGTATTCGCCCGAATTGACCTTGAAGCCGGTGAAGTATGTGAAAGCGGAGTAGAGAAGACCCAGCGAGTCAGGCCACCGGAGCTCCCTGGTCAGCTCCATTTCGTTGCCCCGGCCGACTCCCATCGAGCTGGTAGCCCACTCTCCCACGCCATCCATCGTCAGGATTGCGGCTTCCTCGAAGGGCGAGGGAAAGAACGCACTCGCCGCATGGGACTCGTGGTGCTCTGCATACAGAATCTCACCATCATATCCCAGACCTCGACGGATATGCTTCTCCATATGA
>JADFRS010000142.1 GCA_022561145.1 Gemmatimonadota bacterium | reverse complement strand
ACAGTTCTCCGTCCTTTGCAAGTGCCTCCAGTTCGTCTCTTCCCTCGTCCGAGGGAGTCGAAGATGAGGCGTTTGGGTTCAACAAAGCGTCCTAGCCAGATGGGTCCGAAGTAGACCTCAAAGAGACCGTGGTCAATCTCTTCCAGTCCGACTTCATGGCCAGCGAAGAGCCGGCCGACGGGCACACGGTCCCCGTACCAGCGGATCCCTCCGTTCGTGCTGACGAGGCGGGTCTCGAAGTGGCCCGGATACGTGACCGGATCGAGTTGCTTCGGGAAGGGGCGAGGTGAGGATCGGTAGAGATTGGAGGGCACGGCACCGTCCAACGCCTCGTGAGGCCGGACTTCGTTGTAGAGCTTCCTGAATCTTCGAAACGCTTGCTGCTGGGTCCGCATGTTGGAGCTCGGAGGTCGGGTGGTACGCCTCTTCAGCACCAGATGCATGTTCTCGTGCTTGCCGTTCTGCTGAGGGCAGCCAGGCTCGATGAGCTCAGGCAGAATGCCCACCTGAATGAACCACACGGACAGCCGAGACAGACGGCCTAGTGCGTTCGAAGCGAAGGGAGTGCCGTTGTCCGTACGGATCCGTTCGGGTAGACCGTGTTGGCGAAATAGTCGCGTGAACACTGGGATCACGCCGTCGATTGTCACGTCCGGACGACCCCAACACTCCAGTACGAACCTCGAATGCATGTCCTGCACAGTAAGCGGGTAGCACAGCTCACCGTCACCCATCGGGAACTCGCCCTTGAAGTCGGCCGTCCACGTCGCGTTCGGTTCAGATGCCTTGGTATCGGGTCGACCCGGGTGCCAGCGGCGCACCCTTCGCCGACGCCTCGGCACCAGGTCGTGGCGTACCAGGATGTTGTGCATCGTCTGTCGTGAGGGCAGTGCTAGCTCCGGCCGATGCGTCTGCAGGTACCACCGAATCTTCTTCGGCCCGAAGTCGTCATACTTGCGTCTAACCTCGAGGATCGTCTCGACTACCTCACTGGGCGTAGCCCATGGGCAATGCTCGGGTCGACTCGCTCGATTCTCCAGACCTGCTGGCCCGGCTCGTCGCCATCGATCCATCCACTTGTAGCCTGTCTTGCGACTAATCCCGTATCGATCGCACACCGCAGCAAAGCTCCGAAGGCTGCGATGGGCTTCTTCGATAAACCGCGTTCTCTCTTCCATGACATGAGTCTCCTCGAACGGCATCGGCCTCCTCCTTTCAGAGATGCCGACTGTAACCCATGTCCCTTTACTTAAGTGTGTACCATGTCTCTTTACCGGACCCGCGCGACATCTAACAAGCGATTGCTAATGTCGCGGTCAGCATCAGGCTCGCGCGCTTCGCTTGCGGTCACCATCTTGGACGCGCAGCAGAATCGCAGAGAGGTTAGAACGCTTTCAGTCCTTCTGCCCAGGATCGATAATGGGCGCTGGCGTGACCTCTCTCGGCGGTGAGTCGGTCTCAGGAAACAGACCATCCCGGCCTGCATCATTGTTGCCGGACGGGGAGGCAATATCACGGTTGCGTAGGAAGGCCGTGTTTCCCGGTTAGGGGTAAGGCAGTGATTCTTTCTCGGCTACGCCACGGTGTTGATCAGACCCAGGAGAAGATATGGAGCGCTTGCTTCATTGGCCCTCCTCTTGGGCGGGCCGTGAGGTACGTGACGGCGCCATGCACACGATCAGCGGTCGGAGGGTGTGCAGGATCTCCACGGTGTCACCCTGAGCCGCGAGCACGTCGTCCAGACGGCGGTACGCCTGCGGTGCTTCGTCGAGGTCGCCACCGCGAAGCTCCACGCCCTTGCCGTCCATCCATTCGTCCATCATCTCGTGGTCAATCTTGCCGGGGCGAACCAATCGGCCCTTCTTCCATTTCCCCTTGGCCTCGATGCGCCCCATCACACGCCCGGCACCGTGAACCGTCGAGTAGAGGGATGCCTCCTGCTCCGGGTGGCGGAAGGCCCCAGTGAACGCGCCCCGTAGGATCACTGAGTCGTCGCCCATACTGCCCCCAACGAACCCCTTCTGTCCGGGCTCGGCTGGCGTGGCTCCCTTCCTGACGACGACCAATTCCTCAGCGAAGTGAACTTCTTTCCACGCAAAGTTGTGGTGGTTGTGGACGAGCTCCTGCTCGGTGCCGCCGAGGATCTCAACGACCTTCCGGGCGACCCACTCGCGACCCGCGTAGGCGTACTGCCCCGCGAGCGACATGGCGGTCCAATAGTCGGCACCCAGCGGCGTGTCCAGGTCCAGTAGCACCTCGGAGTTCATGTCGGGGCGGTCGTCCCACTCGAGCCCCTGGGCGAGCGCCACGAACGAATGGGCGAGCTTGAAGCCGAGCCCGCGGCTGCCGAAGTGGACGCCCACCCATATCCTGTCCTCTTCGTCTGCGAAGACATCGACGTAGTGGTTGCCGCCTCCGGTGGTGCCGAGTTGCGCCCTCGCCTTGCCGATCAGGTTGCCCCGGTGTGAGCGAGGTACGACGGTCCATGCGCCATCCTCGAATAGCGGGTCGTCCTTGGGTGCGTCTTCAGAGGGGTTCGTCTGGCCAGGACCGAACGCGATCGTTCCTGCGATCTCGTCAGCATAGACCGGAAGGTGGTCCAGAACATCCTCGTACATCAGGTCCGTCCGGATCGCCGCATTGCCGCACGCGATGTCCACGCCGACGCCGATGGGCGAAACCTGGTTGCGGTAGGCCGCGACTCCGCCTATGGGCATCACGTAACCGAAATGCCCGTCAGCCATGAGTGCAGCCCGTACACTCCGGCTCGCTACATCGTGGAACTGCTCAAGGGTCTTCTCATCGTGCTCGCCGAAGACCTTGGTTGTTTCGTTCATCGTGCCTTCTCCCCTATTCAGCGGGCCGCGAATCGGACTCCCGCAAGTGCCTGTAGATCGAGCGGCGCGTGAGGCCGTACAGCACCACGCGGCTAGGTTGGCCTCGACGAGGTTGACCCCGCTGAAGTTGGCGCCAACAAGCCAGGCCCCGCTGAAGTTGGCCGGGCCGAAGAAGGCTCCACTGAAGTTGGCATCGCCGAGCTGGGCTCCACTGAGGTTGGCCCCGCTGAGTTCAGCTCCGACCCACGAACTCCGGTCTAGCATCGCGAGGACCCCCAACGAGTCCATCCCAAGCATGAGATCCAAGGTTAGGCGCCCCTCTAAGCCACGACAACGCTCCAGCCCACCCAGGGTACCGAACAAAGCCCGAAGATGCTCAGAACGCGTTTGCAAGCGTCTGAAGGGGCTCTGCTTGCGCCTACCGGCCCGCTCTCGGATGTTGAGCACAGTCTGATCCCGGAGTGCGCCCGTGTCCGATCCAGTTGTCCCGTCGCCGTGCTGGGCAAGATACTCGGAAAGGTGCACCTCCGGGTGCAGGAGGTCGGGCGACTACCTGATACTTCGTGGAGGCACGACTATGAAGAGGCTCGTTCTAGCGATCGCGATGGCCGGATTCACCGTCGCCGGACTCGCTGCCCAAGAAGCACCCGAAGTCGAGCTGGTGATCACCCTCGACGTGGAGGAGCGGCAACCCATTGGTGAGCGCACGGAGTTCTCGGCCGACGTGGGGCAACTTGTAGCGTGGACGCGAGTCACCGGCCTCGCGAACACCACGGTGCGACATGTCTGGCGTCACCAAGAACACGAGGAGGTCATCGAGCTGAGTGTGGGTGGCTCGCCGTGGCGGACCTGGTCGCGCAGGACCATCCCCGCAGAGTGGACGGGCGCATGGACGGTGGAAGTGCTCGACGCGCAGGGCAACGTCCTCGCCACTGCGGAGTTCACTGTGGGTGACCGGTAGCCGGCCGCATAGGACGATTCGCTGAGCCTGAGTCACCCGCTGAGGTGGGTGGTCCTCCTGCTGTCGCTCCCGTTCAACTTCGCCGTGAGCGCGCTTGCCGTATCCTTCCTCTGGTCCGCCTATCGCCTGGCTAATGCAGAGGAACGCAGCAAGATCCTGTGGATCGTACTGGGCGCGTCATTCGCAGTCGCCTGGATTGGCTTCCTTGTGTCCCTCGTTTATGCGGGGCTTCTGACGGACATCCTGGACCCGGTATCGAGCGCCATATGGGACGTGTCGCTCCCGGTTCTGTGGTTCACTTCTTTGGGGGGATTTGCGATGGCGATCCTGTACTCCGGTGCCTTCGATGTCCGGCCCCTTATCAACAAGACGACGGTCTATGGGACACTCGGGGTCCTCGGCATCATTCTGTTTGCAACCATCGAGAGTTTGGTCTCCGAAGTGGTCGAAGCTCGCCTTGGCCTGCCCGACATGGCCGGTGCTGGTGTCTCGGGCGCGTTGGTGGCAGGTATCATCCTAGCGCTGCGAGGCAGGTTCTCAAGAGGAGTAAGTCGGCTGCTGCGATCGACGGATGATCGTAGCGAGGAGCCCCGAGTCCACGAGGTCGGTTAGGGTGAGTTCAGCCCTTCCGCTCCATGGGGTTTGTGTGCGTGCTGATTACAACGGGGCTATTCGCGCTGGGGCTGCCGTTGGTGTTGCTCTAGCCGATTCTGAGCTTCTGCTTGCGCCTCTCGGACCACTCTCGGATGTTGACCAGGTCTAACCTGCCGTAGCCGAGGACATCCAGATGCCCGATCCGATCACCCGCCTGAACGCAGCCCTAGAGGGCCGCTACCGCATCGAGCGTGAACTTGGCGAGGGCGGCATGGCGACTGTCTACCTGGCCGACGACATCAAGCACGAGCGCAAGGTCGCGCTCAAGGTCCTGAAGCCCGAGTTGGCCGCTGTAGTCGGTGCCGAGCGGTTCCTGGTCGAGATCAAGACGACGGCCAACCTCCAGCATCCTCACATCTTGCCGCTGTTCGATTCGGGGGAGGCGGACGGCTTCCTCTTCTACGTGATGCCGTATGTGGAGGGGGAGACGCTCAGGGGGAAGATCGAACGAGAGAAGCAATTGGCCGTGACGGACGCGGTAACGATCACGCAGAGGGTCGCCAGTGCCCTCGATTACGCGCACGGGCATGGAGTGGTCCACCGGGACATCAAGCCCGCAAACATCCTTCTCAACGAACAAGGCGAGCCGCTCGTTGCTGATTTCGGGATCGCGCTCGCCGTTGCTCAGGCCGGTGGAGGCCGGATCACCGAGACCGGCCTCAGCTTGGGCACACCACACTACATGAGCCCTGAGCAGGCAACGGGCGACCGCGACATCGATCCACGGTCCGATGTGTACGCGTTGGGCTGCGTGCTCTATGAGATGCTCTCGGGGGACCCGCCGTTTTCTGCGTCCAGCGCCCAGGCGGTACTGGTCAAGATCCTGACGACGGATGCTCCATTGATCACGACCGCTCGCAGGACGGTCCCACCAAATGTCGAGAGCGCCCTGGTCCAGGCTCTGGAGAAGCTCCCGGCAGACAGATTCGGAAGTGCGGCGGAGTTCGCGACTGCGCTCGGGAGCGAGTCCTTCTCCTACCAGCCCCGACCGTCGCGGACGACAACGATGCCAGGGACTGAGCTTCCGGCGACTCCGGTGCCGGAGGACAAGGTGCGCCCCTGGTTCCGCGATCCCAGATCGGTTCTCTCCCTCGTGGCTGCGGCAGTCTTCGCGGCTCTGTATGCCGTGTCTGCCCTTTCTACGGCCCGGCACCCTGAGGTACCTCTCCGGTTCGGGATTACGGATTTCGAGCTTCGTTCGCCGCGCGATTCGGGACGACGCTTGGCCATCTCTCGCGATGGGTCGATGATCGCCGTAGCGAGCGTCCAAGGCGGCGTTCAGAAGCTCTTCCTTCGGAGGGCGGAAGAGAGGGAGTTCGTGGAGATCGAAGGAACCGAAGGCGCCGCTCACCCGACGTTCTCACCGAACGGGGAGTGGCTCGCCTTCGCCCAGGACGGGCAGGTCAGGCGCGTGCAGTTGTCGGGCGGGCCGGTTCTCCCAGTGGCGGACGGAAACTATCCCCACTGGGGCACCGATGAGCTGATCGTCATGTTCGCGGACGGCCAGATTCTCACGGTACCCCCAGCAGGCGGCGACCCTGTGCCGATCGCGCCTGTGAGCGGTAATGTGCGTCCGATGCTTCTACCCGATGGCGAGGCTGTGGTCTTCCAAGTCGAATCCGCTCAGGGCCGGACCCTGATGCTCGCTGAGATCGAGTCCGGCGAAGTGGTTGATCTGGGTGTGAGCGGGAACAACCCTCATTACGTGGCCTCGGGCCACTTGGTCTTCGGTCACTTGGATCAGGTTTTGATGGCCGTTCGGTTCGATCTGGATTCCCATCGTGTGGTGGGCGAGCCATCCACGGTCTTACCATCGGTCATGGTCTATAGCGGTGAGGCCACCCAGTTCTCCGTATCGGAGACCGGAACCGCCGTTTATGCGCTCGCTCCCTTTTCCGGAGTCCTTTCCGAGCTTGTGAGCGTTGACCCAGACGGTTCCGTCGCGCCGCTACCCCTTGGTGAGGGGAACTATTTGGTGCCGCGCTTTTCGCCTGATGGTCGCTCTCTGGTGTACCAGGATGCGAACCAGATTTGGCTTTACGAACGAGCGTCTGGAGCGAACCCGCCACTGACCACCGGGGGTGATCCCAGGTACCCGTTCTGGTCGAGAGACGGTCGCTACGTCTACTTCAGTTCTGTTGAGGAAAACACAGCTGATAGGGACGGCTTTCGCCGCTCCGCCGATGGCTCTGGCGAGGCTGAGCACCTCTTTGGTCGCCCGGACTACCAGTACCTCCTCTCCGAGTCCACGGACGGGACTCAACTTTTGTTGGCCGAACAGACTGGTGATTTAGAATTTGACCTACTTATTGCGACGATGGGGCCGGATAGCGTGGTGTTCAGCGACTACCTCGTGGCGCCGTGGAACGAGATCATGGGCGCCATCTCCCCCGACGGCCAACGGGTGGTGTATGTGTCCGATGAGACCGGGATTCGGGAGGTATACATTCGCTCCTTCCCGGACGCTGAAGGACAGGTCCAGGTATCCGAGGGCGGCGGTGAACAGCCCGTGTGGTCTCCCGATGGGGCGGGTGTCTACTACCTGAAAGGTGGCTCCGTGATGCGCCGTTCGGTGGTGGATGACGTCGTCGGTGAACCCGTGACGTTGTTCTCGGGCAACTGGGCTACGGTCGGCGGGGTGCCGATGACCAATTGGGACGTACACCCCGACGGCGCACCCTTCATCTTCGTGCGGCTTCCGGGAAGTGAAGCTGTAGGGGCGGAGGCGGGGTCGCCCGTGATGCAGCTCGAAGTCGTGGTCAATTGGTTCGAGGAGCTTCGCCAGCGGATGGGGAATTGAAGGCCCAGATTCCCTGGCTTCGCGTCTTCGTGGAAGGCGTGGTGATCGTCGGCAAACTGGAGAACTAGCCGCCTCGCATCAGTCCCATCCAACCATCCCAACGCCCAGCCACGCTCCCTAGCTTCCCCCACTGGCCCCTGTTCTCACCGTCCACTGCATCTACCCTGGGACTGACCTCCCCTCCACATGCGTCACCTTCGGACTCTCACCCGAGTATGGCATCCACACTGCCCGTGACGCCCACGATTGGTTCCTCGGGATGATGGCTGCGCACGAGGAGTTCGCGGTGGAGACGGATCAGCCTGGGGAAGAGGCGATGCCGTTCTGGAGTGAGACGGTGCGTGAGGTGGTGGTGGGGTAGAGCCAAACGCCCCGAACGCCGCTGGGACGCTCGGGGCTCCTTGGTGTCCAGTGCTGACCGTTACTTTCTTCAACAGGCTTCTAGGGAGTTATCAACCGCTCCATCACCCAGACATTCGCCTCGAACTCCTGGATCAGGATGTACAAGTGCTCCCCGTCCAGCGTGAACTGCCGTGTGGCGAATCTTCCGGCAAGATCATCGAGCCTGGCGATGAGACGAGGTCGTCCGCCCGATGCGGGCACTGACCAGATACCGCGGACTTCGCCACCCATGGTCGCGATGTAGTAGATGGTGTTGCCGTCTCGCGACCACTGCGCAAGCCCCGGAACCGGACTCCCCTCCTCGGCTTCGACGACGAGGCGACGCTCGCGACTCTCCAGCGACAGGCGCCAGACGTTGCCGCCGCCACCTTCCACATACACGATCTCATTGCCGTCAGGGGACCAGTCGGGCTCGAAGCCCCCCTGTGTCGTCAGCTTCTCGGGTGTGCTCCACTGGGTGCTCCCGGCGTTGCGAGTGATGAGATACAGCTCGTTGCGCCCGGTCCTGTCCGACGTGAATGCGATGGCATTGCCGTTCGGTGACCAGTCGGGCTGTCGATCCTGGGCCGGGTCATCCGTCAGTTGTTGTAGTGCTCCACCGTCCGCAGGCATCACGAACACATCTCGATTGCCCCTCCGCAGGGAGTAGAAGGCAATCTCGCGTCCACTGGGAGACCAGCTCGGGTAGTAGTCATCGCTCGGGTGCGTCGTGAGGCGTTGCGGCTCGCCCCCGGTGGCCGGCATCCGATAGATGTCTTGGTTACCCTCCCGGTTCGAATCGAACGCGATCCATGCATCGTCCGGCGAACGTTCCGCGAGCTCGATTACCTGAGTTTCATTCGTCACCGGCCTGGCCTGGCCGATTGAGGTCGGCCCCTGACTCGGGATCTCGAGCGCCCAGAGATTGGCGATGTGAGTAAACGCCGAGTACGTCAGCCGTGCGCCGTCGGCGGAAAGGTCGATGGTGTGCGCATTGAGCCCCGCGGTCAGCCGTAGCGGTGTCCCGTGCGGCTCGCCCCTCTCTGCAATAGCGACCTGATAAATGTCGCGTGTGCCGTCCCGATTCGAGACGAAGAGCACGTGTTTACCATCGGGCCACCAAACGGGACTGATATTCATCTCATCCTCGCCGGTCACCTGCACCGGCTCCCCGCCGGAGGACTCGACCACCCAAATCGAGCTCGGATCGACGTTCCCGAACTCACTGGTCCCGAAGACGAACAGGTGCGCGCCCGACACGTAAGCCAACATGGAACCGTCGGGAGACCACCGGAGCGAGTGCGCCTCGGTTGCGGTGGTGACCTTGCGCGGTTCTCCCCCGCTCGACGACACCACATAGATGTCGCTCGGTCGACGCTGGAACGCCAGGCTGGATACATGCTCCTGCCACACGTAGGCGATCTGCTGTCCGTCCGGTGACCAGATGGGGCTGTGTAACACACCGCCAGAGGGAGGTCCGCCAACGTGCTCGTCCGGGGAAGGCCCCACGACTCGCCTGGGCGTTCCCCCGAATACGCCAATCGTGAAGATCGATCCTCGAGACGCGTATACGAGGCGCGCGCCGTCGGGTGACCAGCGGGCCGAACGGTGATTGCCCGTCAGGTGTTCCGTGAGCTCGATCGTCCCACCACCACCGAGCTGTTGCACGTAGAGACGCATGCTTCCCACGGCGCCGGCGGAGTAGCTCACCGTCCGGCCATCGGGGGAGAATGCGGGATCGACTTCGAGGCCGAGCGCTCGCGTGACCGGGGTCTGGGGGCCTGGGACGAAGAGGGGCGTCTCTGGACCTGAGCGAAGTGCGAAGACACCCACGGTCGCGGCAACGACGACGGCAACACCGACAACGATCGCATTCTTGAGCTTGCTGCCTGCCGGAATCGGTCGGGTATGGGTTGGGGTGAGCCCACCACTTGGAGTCGCCAGAGCCTCCAGGTGCGACAGCAGTTCCTCCGCACTCTGCCAGCGGTCGGCCGGATTCTTTTCCAGGCAGCGCATGATGACCGCACCGAGCTCAGGAGGTACGGTGGGCCGCAACTCGGTCACTTCCCGGGGTATCTCGGTCATGTGGGCCGAAAGGATCTGCTGGGGGCTCCGGCCCCCAAACGGTGTACGGCCAGCCAGGAGTTCGTAACCCAGCACACCCACGGCGTAGATGTCCGCTCGGTGGTCGATATTCTCATCGGCGGCCGCCTGTTCGGGAGCCATGTAGGCGGGGGTACCCAGAGCCACACCCGCCGTGGTGGCTTGGTGGCGGCCCGTCGCCTCTCTGACAGCTTTGGCCACGCCGAAGTCCGTCACCATGGCGTGGCGGCCACTGAGCATCACGTTGTCAGGTTTGATGTCCCGATGCACGACGCGGTGTTTGTGGGCCGCAGCCAGGGCGTCGGTAACTTCGCACAGGATACGTAGAGCATCGTTGACGGGAAGCTCCCCCTCCCGGGCCAGGCGCTCACGCAGGGACTCCCCTTCCAGATAGGGCATCACGTAGTAGAGGAAACCGTCGGCCTCACCCGAATCGAAGAGGGGCAGAATGTGCGGATGCTGCAGGTTGGCGGTGACGCGCACTTCCTGGAGGAAGCGGTCCGGTCCCATCGTGGCGGCCAACTCGGGCTTCAGGACTTTGAGCGCGACTTTGCGGTGGTGTCTAAGGTCGTCGGCCAAGTACACTGTAGCCATGCCGCCCTCACCGAGCTGGCGCTCTATGCGGTAGCGGTCGGCCAGAGCCGTGGTCAGACGTTCAGCGGGAGCGCCCATGGGCACTAAAGTGGGCTGTGTGGGTGGGGATCGGCAAGGGAATAAGGGGAAGGCGCAACGGGCCATCGCTTGGTATGGGGGTCAAGTCCCGATCTGTGTGTAAAAGCGGAGAGGAAGCTCCTCGACGCATCGGTTAGGCTGCCTTGGCGACCTCCT